>JANYAR010000007.1 GCA_025361185.1 Alphaproteobacteria bacterium
GGGATACTTGACGTAATAGTTCATCGCGTAAGCGGTGGGATTTGTGATCGGGTGATCGCGGATGAAATCCAGCATAAATGCGCCATTCAGGGCGTGGCGCGGTGAGTCCGGCCAGGAAAAGGCATCGCCGGTAGGCGCCCCCGTCAGAAACAGAAACGCCACCGCGGCGGTCAGAAGCACGGCATAAAACAACAGCCAACGCTGGGGTGCGGCGGGCGTCATGCTAGGCCGACCGGGCGATCAGAACGCAACCGAAAATCACCAACAATGTCCCCATGATGCGCAGCGGGGAGACATTCTCATGAAGATACATTGCGCCCATCAGCGCCGTGAGCACGAAACTGATGCCGACAAAGGGATAGGCGGCGGACACCTCAACCTGGGAAAGCACCCACAACCACGCGACCAGCGATGAGGCATAGATGATCAGCCCGGCCCAGATATAGGGGGAGGCCATGGCCGCCAGCGCAACGCCGGTCGGGTTGGTGGGCTGGGCGGCGCGCAGCGCTGTTACTCCGATCTTGAAGGCAATTTGGGCGACCGCGGAAAGCGACACCGTCACGATGATCGTGAGAAATAAGAGTGGCTTCATCTGTTTCCCCTAAGGCCATAGCCGCGCCGCGATAACAGCGGCAACGGCAAGCAGTCCGGCCATCCGGCTGACCTTGTCCTTTATGGCAAAGACAATCGGATCGCCGTGAATTTTTCCGCGCTTTGCACCGATCCATACGCGATTGGTCCAATACAGCATGATCAGGCACAAAATCCATAGGAGATCGGGATGGCGATACATTGCCCGGACCTCCGTGCTGGAAATAAAGAACGCAAGGACCACCGTCGCAGCCGTCGAATTGGCGATCCCCAGCGTGAACATGGTTTCGGCGTCGTCTCCGGAATACCCCCTGCCGCTGGCGTTGGACTTGCTCGCCAGCGCGCTGACCTCGATGTAACGCTTGAGATAGGCCAGGCTGACAAAAACAAACACGGAGAACGCCAGAAGCCAGGACGACAGCGCGACGGAGATGGCCGCGGCGCCCGCAACGACCCGCACGGTATAAAGAAGCGCCAGCGCAACCACGTCCGCCGTGGATATGCGCTTCAGGTAAAAGGAATAAGCGTTGGTCAGGGCGAAATAGGCCAGCAGCGCGAATGTGAACCCCCGGGGCAAAAACAGCGCGGATATTGCAAACGCAACCGTGGGCAGCACGATCGCCCCTGCCACGCCGGACAGGATGGAAAGATCGCCAGACGCGAGCGGCCTGCGAAATTTCGTGGCATGTATTCGATCGGCGTCAAGATCGAGAAGATCGTTGAGGAAATAATGCCCGGAGGCGCACAGGCCCCAGGCCAGGAAGGACACAAGCGTCATGGTCACGCGCCCGGCATCGCCATAGCTGTGCGACGTCAGCAGGGGCACGAACAACAGGGCGTTTTTCGCCCATTGGTGCAAACGCATTTCGCGAATGAAAGATCGCCACGCGCTTGGACGATTACTGAGGACAAGCTCCGCACGTCCGGCGCGTTCCGCCCTGGCCACGTCGCGCGGCGGAGCGTTCACAAGTATCTCTCTGTGGGATGCCGCCCAAATCGGGCGGTCGGCGGGCGAATTTCCCGCATAGACGAACAGCCGGCTCCCACTCACCGTTTGCATTTTGTGGAGTTTGGCCGCGCCTTTCAGATTGACCCTGTTCGTACTGCCATAGTCAGCGACTGACAGGCCCAGATGCCGCGCGATCGCGCGTGCATAGGTCCAATGGGACGCGGTGATAAGGGTTATCCGGCAGTTTTCATCCCGCCGCAGCCGCAGATATTCTATCAATTCCTTTTCGTAAGGAAGCTTCGCGGGGTCGATGCGGACTTTGCGCGCCAGAAAGCTTTTCAGCGCGGCACGGCTTCGCAGTGCCAGGCCGGCAAGCCGGAAGATGCGCCACGGCGCAAATCTCAGATAGCGCCAGGCGGCTTCATGCAGCAGGTCCGTTCTCAGCAGGGTCCCGTCCAGATCGACATAGAGATCGGTGGGCTCGCCCCTCGGCGCCGAAGACACGCTACGGTTTGTGCTCATCTGTGACCCGGTTGCTGGACGGCAGGCTTTCGATTCGCCGCCAATCGAAAGCGCGAGGCTGGAGCGAAAAGAGAGCTACGGCAAATACCGGCGCCATCATGATCATAACATGTTCGCACTTGGACTATCCGTGAAGGGGTGGGGGCATTCCCAGTGTTAACAGTAAGCCATTGATATTAATATAGAATGTACTCAATCCCGCCGGCGTCCAGATGCTCTGCCGCCCGCCCGGATAGACCTGGGCGGTTGGTGCCGCGTGGCTGCGAACGGAACCAGCAGGCTGTTTCGTTTCGGTACGCCCTAAAATCCAGCAATGGATTGGATTGCAGGCACTGCTTACATCGGACGTTAACAGGCGTCCTGTAGCCTTGGCCCGGGTAGAAAAAAATGTCTGGGTGGGTCGTCATGTTCAATCATATGACAGTGGTGTGCGTGAGCGTGGGGTTGCTGGTCGCTCTATCGGGGTTGAGCAGCGGTTCATCCGCCGTTCGCAATCGCGTCGCACCCGTAAAAAACAATGCAGTCACGGCTGTCACTCTGCAAACGGCTCAGAGCAGCGTGATAACGGGCGCCGCCCTGCGGGCGATCGTCGTCCGCTACTAAGCAAGGCCGCGTCGCCGCGTCCGCCTTTCTGGCAGTAGATGACGATCTTGCCGGCCGCCGGCAGGTCGGGGCGTTGACGCTGGAAAGCGGCTTCAGCTTCGCCCCGGCGATGCGGCTGGTGCGATGCTCGACCGGTTCGCGGACGTCCACCAGCACAGCGTTTGCGTCCGCCAGCCATTGGTGCAGGGTGGCGGGATCAACGCTTCGCACAGCCATGGCTTGCCTCCTTACTGTCCGATCATTCTGTGCCGCGACATCGGCGCATATGAGAAGTTCCATGCGCCGGCCAGCGTGGACTAGGCCAAAATTTCTCTCGTCTGACAGTCTTTGGCGGCCTTTGGCGCAGCTTTGACACAGCCGCGCCACAATACGGCCACCGCCCGGGCAGTTGATGGATGGGTCCAAATCAGCCCGGTGTGCGGGCCCAAACGGGAGAAGAAGATGCGAACAATGACAGCCAAGATGGGGACGGCAATGGTGGTTCTGGCAGTGACTCTAGGCGGCTGTGCCACCCGCGAGTCGGTGAAGAATGCGCAGAACGCTGCGGATTCAGCAGACCGTCATGCCGGTACAGCCCAGGCCCGCGCCGACGAAGCCTATGGCATCGGCAACAACGCCATGGGCGTGGGCAACAATGCGCTCAGCGTCGGCAATGGCGCCATGACCTCGGCGGAAATGGCCAACCAGAAGGCCGACCTGAACACCACCGACGTGCAGCGCCTCAAACGCAAGGTCGCCTATCTGGAATGGAAGGTTTTGCCGCACCACAAGAAGCATCGTCATCACCAGACCGTGGCGCCGCTGCAGCCCAAGACCAACAACAGCTAGTTCACGAAAAACCCCGCGATGCAGATCGCGGGGTTTTTGATTGTCCTGCCGGGAGCAGCCGTTTTTCAGGGTTACCGTGTCGATCGCGCAGCGGCGCTTCATCTGGCGCATGCAGGCGAGGGCGCCCTTCGACAGGGCGGCGAAAGCATACCGATTGCACGCTACCGCCCGGACAGTCGATGATAGCGTTCGAATCAGTCCGGCATGCGGGCTCAAGCGGGAGGATGACATGCGAATGATAACAGCCAGGATGGCGGCGGCGATGCTGGTCCTGGGCGTGGCGCTGGGTGGCTGCGCCACGCGTGAGGATGCCGAGAAGGCGCAACAATCGGCCGATCTGGCGGACCGCCATGCCGGTACAGCCCAGGCCCGCGCCGATGAGGCCTATGGCGTCGGCAACAATGCGCTGAATGTGGGCAACAATGCCCTGGGCACCGGCAACAAGGCGCTCAGCGCCGCGCAGGTGGCACAGCAAAAGTCCGATCAGAATGCCACGGAAGTCGCCATGCTGAAACGCAAGGTCGCACTTCTGGAGCACAAGGTATTTCCCAAGCATAAGAAGCGGCACCTTCGGCATCACAAGGTGCTGCCGCACGCCGACAAGGCGACGAATAGCTAGGTTTTTTTGATGTCTTCTTCGATCCGGCCGTCGCACCTGGCGGTGCTCGGCGTTCGGTTGGCTTGGCCGCCAACTCACCCTAGTAGTCGCGCGGCTTGGCCAAAGGCGCGCCCCAGGCATGCACCGGCGGCAGATCGGCATCTTCACCGCCCGGCGTCACCGGCCGTCCGCCATAGCCGCCCAGATTCACCAAACGGTCATAGAGCACGATCGCACCCGCCATGCCGACATTGATGGAGAAACGGGTGGGAATCTTCACCACGAATTCGCAAAGCGACAACATCTGGGGCGACAGGGAATAGCGCTCGGCCCCGAACACATAGGCGGCGCGCATGGGATGGCGGAAACGCGGCAGTTCGAGCGCGTCGTCGGTGATCTCCACCCCCACCAGTCGGCAGCCCAGCGGCAGGCGGAAATCCTCCGGCTTTTCGAAGGAATAGAAAGGCAGCTGCCCTTCGGCGTTGCTGGTATCGCTGTTGGCGTCGGACAGTTTCAGGCGCGGTGCGACGGAGAAGAAGAAGCTGGCGTCAAAGGCGTGCGCGATCCGGACCAGGTTGCCCAGGTTCATCGGCTTGGAAACGCCTTCTATCCCTACCCCGAAATAACCGCGCAAGACGCCTCAACGAGTCAATATCTCAGCGAGGTTCTAGCATAGTCCGGCCGTCTTCCCGGCAGGCCGATGGAACAAAATAAACTGCCTAACGTTGTTTCAACGCCGCGGCAGCCGCGGCATCGGCCTTATCCAGCTCCGGAGTCTGGTATTGAATCTCCTTGATGACGCACCAGTTGGGGCCGACCTCATCGCGCATGACCACTTGGTCGCCCTTGGCGACACAGGACAAGGTGCCCACGCCGTGTGTCTTGAATCCCAGGCCAAGGTGATATTGCAGATTGTAGCAAGTGCCCGAGAAATTCAGGCGATAACGTTTGCGCGCCAGATCGATGACGACCAGCGAGCGGTTGCCCGGCACGTTTTGAAAATCATAAATATAGCCTTGACGCAGACAGGGCGGTTCGGCCGGTGTTGGACTGGACGCGGGTGTTTGCGCAAAAGCAGGCGCGGCGGCGAACAGAAGTGCCGCGGTCACGACAGAACGAGTCATGCTATCCTCCATGGGCCCTCCGTTGCGCAGTCTACTACGCACGTAGGAACAATACGATCATTAAATTTTCTCTAGGCAAGCATGTCTGAACCCAAACCCGGCCTGCGTGCGCGTCTGCACACCGCTCCCCTGCTCAAACAGCTGGGCCCTGGCCTGATCACCGGCGCCGCCGACGACGATCCCAGCGGCATCGCCACCTACAGCCAGGCCGGCGCCCAGTTCGGCTTCAACCTGCTCTGGACCCTGCTGCTGACATTTCCGCTGATGGCGGCGATCCAGATGGTCAGCGCCCTGATCGGGCGGGTCACCGGGCGGGGCCTGGCCTACAATATGGGCCAGGTGATGCCGCGGCCGCTGGTGTTGACGCTGCTTGCGCTGCTGTTCATCGCCAACACCATCAATGTGGGCGCCGACCTCGCTGCCATGGGCGAGGCGGCAAATCTGGTCACTGGCCTGAACCAACACGCCTTCACGATTTTCTTCGCCGCGGCGTCGCTGGGGCTGCAACTTTTCATTCCCTATCGCAGATATGCCCGCTTCCTGATGGTGCTGACCTTCAGCCTGTTTGCCTATGTCGCGATCATGTTTTTGCTGCCGTTGGACTGGACCGCCATCGGCGCCGGGATGATCGGGCTGCATCCCAATCTGACCGAAAGCGCCGCCACCACCATCGTGGCGATCTTCGGCACCACAATCAGTCCCTATCTTTTCTTCTGGCAGAGCGCCCAGGAAGTCGAGGAAGTAGACCAGAATGACGACGAACATCCACTGATCGACCGGCCGCGCGAAGGCCCCGCAGCGATCAGCCGCATCCGGGTGGACACCATCGCCGGCATGCTGGCGTCCAATCTGGTCGCGCTGGCCATCATGATCGCCACCGCCGCGACCTTGCATGCCCATGGCGTCACCGACATCAACACCGCCGCCCAGGCAGCCCAGGCGCTGAAACCGATCGCGGGGCGCTTCGCTTTTGCGTTGTTCAGTTTGGGCATCATCGGCACCGGACTCCTTGCGATTCCTGTGTTGGCTGGATCAGCAGGCTATGCGGTGGCCGAAGGTCTGGGCTGGAAGGCGGGCCTCGACAACATGCCCTGGCAGGCGCGCGGCTTTTATTCGGTGATCGGGGCGGCGGTGTTTCTGGGACTGGGCGTGGGTTATGTCGGTCTGGACCCAATCAAGGCGCTTTACTGGAGCGCCGTGCTGAACGGGGTTATCGCCGTGCCGATGATGGCCGCCTTGATGTTCGTCGCTTCCAGCCGCCGCAAGATGGGCGAATTCCGCGCCGGCTGGGTGCTGGGCGGGCTGGGCTGGCTTTCCACCGCGGTGATGGCGGCGGCGGCGATCACTATGGTATGTGTGAGCTTGAAATAGCGGAACGAAAACCATGCAGATTCTGGGTTGGATTGTCTTCGGCGCCATCGTGGGCTGGCTGGCCAACGGCATCATGGGCAAGCAGGGCAGCGGCTGCATGGTAAATATCGCGCTGGGCCTGGTGGGGGCGCTGGCCGGCGGGTTCCTGTTTCAGAGCCTCAGCGGCAACTTCTCCTTTGACCAGCACGGCTTCATCGTCTCGACCGTGGTGGCGGTGATCGGCGCCGTCATCGTATTGGCGGTGTGGAACGCCATCACCGGCCACAGACCGCTGCGGTAGGGCCTAGTCCGCCTTGTATTTGGCGTCGGCATAGCTTTCCGCGACCGGCGTCACGCCGGTGACGCGGCAGCTCTCACGGCGGCCACCAATAGTGGAAATCCCCACCTCATCCCCAAGTCCGATGCAGCGGGTCATGGAATGCAGCGCCACCATGGACTCGCGATAGATATGGATGCAGGTGGTGGTGATCCGCGCGGCGCGGTGATCGGCGCCCAACGCATTTCGGGCCAGAACATCATGCTGGGCAAGAGGCTGGGCATTGTACTGGCTACGGCTGCTGGCATCGACACAGATGGAACCGGTCTCGGCGAAGGCTGGCGTGGCGGCGGTAAGCAGGACAAACAGAACGGCGTGTTTCATGATGCGCTCCTGACGTGCCCTTCCCGGAGACCTTATAGCACCAATAAAAAACTCCTGCGCTCTATACAGATTACCCCGCCCCGGGCTTGTGCAGATAGATCTCCCCGCCGCTTTGCTTGAACTCCTCCGATTTCTTCGCCATCGCGGCGCGAATTTCGGCGGTGGACAGGCTGTCATTGGTGCCGCGCGCCGCGTCGCGCACTTCCTGGGAAATCTTCATGGAGCAGAATTTCGGCCCGCACATGGAGCAGAAATGCGCAATCTTGGCGCCTTCCGCCGGCAAGGTCTCGTCGTGATAGAGCTGTGCCGTTTCCGGATCGAGCGCCAGCGCGAACTGGTCGCGCCAGCGGAACTCGAACCGCGCCTTGCTCATGGCGTCGTCCCACAGCCGCGCCGCCGGATGGCCCTTGGCCAGGTCGGCGGCATGGGCGGCGATGCGGTAGGCGATCACCCCCGCCTTCACATCGTCGCGGTCGGGCAGACCCAGATGCTCCTTGGGCGTGACATAGCAAAGCATGGCGCAGCCGAACCAGCCGATCATCGCCGCACCGATGGCAGACGTGATGTGGTCATAGCCGGGCGCGACATCGGTGGTCAGCGGCCCCAAGGTATAGAACGGCGCCTCGTCACAGGCCGCCAACTGGCGGTCCATATTTTCCTTGATCTTGTGCATCGGCACATGGCCGGGGCCTTCGATCATCACCTGCACGTCGTGGCGCTGGGCGATGCGGTTCAGCTCGCCCAACGTATCCAGCTCGGCGAACTGGGCGGCGTCATTGGCGTCGGCGGTCGAACCGGGCCGCAAGCCATCGCCCAGGCTGAACGACACGTCATACTGTTTCAGCAACTCGCAGATGTCTTCAAAGTGGGTGTAGAGAAAATTTTCCTTGTGATGCGCCAGGCACCATTTGGCCAGGATGGAGCCGCCGCGCGACACGATGCCGGTGACGCGCTCCGCCGTCAGCGGAATATGCGCCAGCCGCACCCCGGCATGGACGGTGAAATAGTCCACCCCCTGCTCGCACTGCTCGATCAGGGTGTCGCGGTAGATGTCCCAGGTCAGGTCCTCGGCCACGCCGCCGACCTTTTCCAGCGCCTGGTAAAT
>JANYAR010000038.1 GCA_025361185.1 Alphaproteobacteria bacterium
GATCGACAGCAAGAACACGCGGGCGCAGACCATCAAGCATTCCTGCCGCTTGAACCCTTGCCTTGTTCCAACCGGCATCGGCCTCAGCCGCGCTGCGCCAAGCGCCCAGCTGCACCTCCGCGCCCGGACGCACGGCCGATTGATCCAGCGCGGGACGCAATGCCACCGCATGCACCAGCTGCGATGCCGCCGGGTGCCCCGCCCGGTGGGAATGCAGAGTGGCAGGGACAGCGCGTGCCGTGCCCCCGCCGGGCACATCCGCCGGGCTTGTCTGCGCCGCCGCGCTCACGGCCAGCAAAGGCGGTGGCCGCAAAACTATTTTCTCACCCCGCTCGGGGATCGCACCGTCTGCCGGCCCCCCCAAGGCCGCCAGCCGTTCCGAGGCGGCCGCATAATCGGGATCGGCACTTGCAGCCTTGGCATAAAATCCGCGCGCGGCCGCCACATCATGCTGTATCTCCGCGATCTGACCCAGGCCGTAATAGGAATATTGCGGCTTGCCACCGCCTGCGGACAATGCCGCCAAATAGTCCCGGCGCGCTTCCTTGAGCCTGTTCTGCCGCCGGTAAATATTGGCGCGATTGTTGAGCGCGGTGACAAAACTGTAGTCTTTTAAAGCTATCACGGCGGAATAGTCGCGCATCGCATCCTCCAGCCGCCCCAATCCGTCGCGCAGGAAGCCACGTTGCAACAGTGCCTGTTCGCGCGCATCCGCGGGCAAGGCGCGGGTATTAAGGGCGTGTGTGAAGTCTTCCATCGCGGCGTCATGCGCGCCCAACAATTCCCACGCCAGACCGCGATAGAGCAGCAGACAGCCCCGCTCGCTTGCGCTTATCTCCTCTTCGCGCAGAGCGACATCCGCCATGCCTTGCGCATGCTGGGCGTCACCCTTGTCGAGCGCGGCAAGAACTTCGGCGATCATGGCCGGCGTGGTTGGCGATCCCCAAGCGCGAAGGAACGGGCTGGCACAGGCCAGGATCATGACCGCCGATATGCAGAAGGATGCCGCCTTGCCCATGGTTTTCGCCAAATGCCGGAAACTGGACAATAATGGCGGGCCTATGCCATGAAACAGGCCGTTTCAGAACCATCCCCTGGAAAACGCCAAAGAACGCACATGTCCACCATGAAGCCTGTCCGAAAAGCCGTTTTTCCTGTCGCCGGCATGGGCACCCGCTTTCTGCCCGCCACCAAGGCCATCCCCAAGGAGATGCTGCCCGTGGTCGACAAGCCGGTCATTCAGTATGCCGTGGAAGAAGCCCGCGAGGCCGGGATCGAACAATTTGTGTTCATTACCGGGCGCGGCAAGCACGTCATCGCCGACCATTTCGACCATGCCTATGAGCTGGAATCGCTGCTGGAAGAGCGCGCCAAGACCTCGGAGCTGAACAGCCTGCTGGAAATGCTACCCAAGACGGGCTCGGTGGGCATGATCCGCCAGCAACAGCCGCTGGGGCTGGGCCATGCCGTGTGGTGCGCCCGCCATTTTGTGGGCGACGAGCCTTTCGCGGTCCTTTTGCCCGACGACCTGATGGTGGGCAAACCCGGCGCCCTTGCGCAAATGATGAAGGCCTATCGCGATGTCGGGGGTGGTATCATCGTGGCGGCCGAGGAAAAGCCCAACAATGAGGTCAAGCGCTATGGCGTGGTGGATCCGGGCGCGATGAAAGGCAACGCCACCGAAGTGCGAGGCGTTGTCGAAAAACCTGCCACCGGGACCGAGCCGTCCAATCTCTGCATCATCGGCCGCTATATTCTGCAACCGGAAATCTTCGGTATCCTGGACAAGCAGGAGCGCGGCGCCGGCAACGAGATCCAGCTTACCGATGCCATGGCCCAGATGATCGGCAAGGTGCCCTTCCACGCCGTAAAGACCGACTGCGCCCGTTACGACTGCGGCGACAAGGTCGGATTCCTCCATGCCAATATTGCGGTGGGGCTGTCGCGTCCCGACATCGCGCCGCAATTGCGTGCCATTCTCAAGGCCCTGGTGTGACGGGCCTGAAAGCGGTGGCGGGGCTTGCGGGCGGAGCATTGGCGCTGCTGGCGGCGGCATGCAGTTCCACCAATTCCGGCAATACAAACTATCCGCAGTTTTACCAGGTAATGCGCCAGAGCCTGTCGGCCAGCTTCGGCAATGTACGCGTGACCCGCCAGCAGGCCGCTGCGATCCCCTATGCCAGCATGGGGTACACGGTCGATGGCGGAAACCAGAGCCTCCTGGTCCTGGCTACCGACAGCGGCGGGGAACTTCTTTGGACCTCCGGGGCCCATGTGGTGATCGTCACCCGGGAAGGCCGCATCGTGCGTACTGTGGGCCTGGGTCATGACTTGTCGGGCGTGACCAC
>JANYAR010000042.1 GCA_025361185.1 Alphaproteobacteria bacterium
ATTACATGCACTATAACTTTTGCCGTGTTCACAAATCCCTGCGGGTCACCCCGGCAATGGCCGCTGGGGTTGCTGACAAGGTTTGGGATGTTCGTGATATAGTCGGGCTGATCGAGAACCTTGAGGCTCCGGCGGCGAAGCGGGGGCCGTACAAAAAGAGGGCGGCGTGATGGTCAAAGCTTCGGCGGAACTTGCGGCCATGGCGCTCACACTTGCCGGAGCGGCGGGGTTCCTCGCAGGCCGGGCCTGGGGCAGAGGGGGCTATTCTTTCAATCTAGCCGCAGCGGCTGCCTTTTGCTTGAGCCTCTTTCTCTTCTTTTGTGCCGCTTTTACGGAATAAAAAGCCCGTTTCTCTGCTTGTGTGTGGATAATTCAAACTGCGTCACCACCGGGTTTGTCAAACGCTTGGCCCCCGCCGTCCCGGCTGCTAGAAGCCAGTTACTTTCCGCAGGTGAGACCATGATCCCCCGTTATGCCCGCGCGCCGATGGTTCAAATCTGGTCGCCCGAGAGCAAGTTCCGCATCTGGTTCGAGATCGAGGCGCACGCCACCGACGCCCTGGCCGAATTGGGCGTGGTGCCGAAGGAAGCCGCCGCCAAACTTTGGGAAAAGGGCAAGAACGCAAAATTCGACGTGGCGCGGATCGACGAGATCGAACGCGAGGTCAAGCATGACATCATCGCCTTTCTGACTCACCTGTCGGAGATCGTCGGGCCGGAAGCGCGCTTTGTGCATCAGGGCATGACCAGTTCGGACGTACTGGACACCTGCCTGAATGTGCAGTTGGCGCGCGCCGCCGACATGTTGATCGAAGACACCGACGTGTTGCTGGCGGCGCTCAAGAAGCGCGCTTTCGAATATAAGATGACGCCCACTATCGGGCGCAGCCATGGCATCCATGCCGAGCCCACCACCTTTGGCGTCAAGCTGGCGACCTACTATGCCGAGTTCACCCGCGCCCGCGCCCGGCTGGTGACGGCGCGAGCGGAAATCGCGACCTGCGCCATCTCGGGCGCGGTGGGCACCTTCGCCAATATCGATCCCAAGGTGGAAGAGCATGTCGCAAAGGCGATGGGTCTTCAGGTAGAGCCGGTTTCCACCCAGGTGATTCCGCGCGATCGCCATGCCGCCTATTTTGCCGCCCTGGCCGTGGTGGCGTCGTCCCTGGAACGCCTGGCGACCGAGATCCGCCATCTGCAGCGCACCGAAGTGCTGGAGGCCGAGGAATATTTCTCGCCCGGCCAGAAGGGCTCCTCGGCCATGCCGCACAAACGCAATCCGGTGCTGACGGAAAACATTACCGGTCTGGCGCGCATGGTCAGAAGCTATGTCATCCCCGCGATGGAGAATGTGGCGCTGTGGCATGAGCGCGATATCTCCCACTCCTCGGTCGAGCGCTATATCGGCCCCGATGCCACCATCACGCTGGATTTCGCGCTGGCGCGCATGACCGGGGTGATCGAGAAGCTGGTGGTCTATCCTGACCGCATGCAGAAGAACCTGGATGCCACCCATGGCCTGGTGCATAGCCAGCGCGTGCTGCTGGCGCTGACCCAGGCGGGTCTGGCGCGCGAGGACAGCTACCGGCTGGTGCAAAAGAATGCCATGCGCGCCTGGAACGGTGAAGGCGATCTGCTGACGCTGTTGAAGGCTGACCCGGAAGTCTCCAAAGCGCTACCGGCGGCCAAGCTCGAAGCCATGTTCGACCTGGGCTATCACCTCAAGCAGGTGGACACGATCTTCCGGCGCGTGTTCGAATAATGCCCGCGGCGCTGGCCGGTGCCGTTTATTTTCTTATCGTATACATTGTTGGCTTCGCACTGGGCGCAGCGCGGGTCCTGCTTGTGACGCCGCGCCTGGGCGCGATCGGAGCGGTGCTGGTTGAACTGCCCGTTATGCTGACTGCGAGCTGGATCGCCTGCCGATGGGTCGTTCGCCGCCTGGCCGTGGCGCCCCGCGCATCCGCGCGCCTGGCCATGGGCGCCAGCGCTTTCATCCTGTTGATGCTGGCTGAAACAGCGCTGGGCAGCATTGCATTTGGCCAGACGCCGGCCGCCCAAATAGCCTCTTTGCTCGAAATTGCGGGTTTGATCGGGCTGGGCGGCCAGGTGATATTCGCGCTGCTTCCGCTGTTTCAACTCCATGCGTTCCAAAGAGCCAGGTAACCCATTGCGAAGAATGGAAAAAGTTCCCTGTGGACGGGACGCTGTCATGCAACCATGCGGCGGCGGGAATCATTGCCCCCAGCCCCCCGCATCTCTAAATTGCGGTTTCAACGCCCTTGCGGGCCACAGGACAACCCCCATGAAGCGCCGCCGCGTTATCTACGAAGGCAAGGCCAAGATCCTTTACGAAGGCACCGAGCCCGGCACCGTCATCCAGTATTTCAAGGACGACGCCACCGCCGGCAATGGCGCCAAGAAGGATACCATCGAGGGCAAAGGCGTCCTCAACAACCGCATCAGCGAATATCTGATGACCCAGCTTCAAGGCATCGGCGTGCCGACGCATTTTGTCCGCCGCCTCAACATGCGCGAGCAGTTGATCAAGGAAGTGGAGATCATTCCCCTGGAAGTGGTGGTGCGCAATGTCGCCGCCGGTTCCATGTCCAAGCGGCTGGGGATCGAGGAAGGCACTGCCCTGCCGCGCTCGATCATCGAATATTATTACAAGAATGACGCGCTGAACGATCCCTGGGTGAGCGAAGAACACATCACCGCTTTCGGCTGGGCTTCGCCGCAGGACCTGGACGACATCGTCAATCTCACCATCCGGGTCAATGACTTCCTGTCAGGGCTGTTTTTGGGCGCTGGAATCAAATTGGTGGACTTCAAGCTGGAATTCGGCCGGCTGTGGGAAAACGACTATATGCGCATCGTGCTGGCCGATGAGATCAGCCCGGACAATTGCCGGCTGTGGGACGTCACCACCAACGAAAAGCTGGACAAGGACCGTTTCCGCCGCGACATGGGCGGGGTGGTCGAAGCCTATAGCGAAGTCGCAAGGCGCTTGGGAATCATGCCAGAATCGGTGCAAGGCGAGAACAAAGGCCCCGTTCTGGTACAGTAAGTTTTGGCAGTGAGCAGTTCGTTGAAAGCCCGCGTCTTCATCACCCTCAAAAACGGCGTTCTGGACCCGCAAGGCAAGGCCATCGGCCATGCCCTGAACGGACTGGGCTTCGGCTCGGTCGGCGAAGTGCGCCAGGGCAAGGTGATCGACCTGGAACTGTCGGGCAGCGATGCCGAAAAGGCCAAGACCGAGCTCAAGGCGATGTGCGAAAAGCTGCTCGCCAACACCGTGATTGAGAAATACGAGATCGAAATAGCCAAGCAGTAGAGGCAAATTTGCGCCGTGCTTCGGCCCTATTCTTTCTAATCGTCTTCGTCCCAGACGCATCGCTGGGCGCTGCCCGAAGTCTGGCGCGGATACCGGAATACCGTGTAACGGAAGCCATGAATTTTCTTCAAGCTTCCGGTCAAAGTAGCGAATTCTCCGCATATGCTGACACACTGATTCCAGTCATTGTCTCATATTGGCGTGGACAGCATCCCGATTATAGCGAGATATGTTGGCGTCAGATGGAAAAGGATATGGCCGGGGTCATGTTGGCCAACAGTACTCAAATGATGGGACATGCTGCAGAAGCATACGCAAGGCATTTCACTGACAGCGAGCTTCTTGAAATTGGAGCTTTTCTGCGCAGCGACGTTGGGAAAAAATACCGTCACGCCACCATTGAATTGATGCACAATGCGTCTAGCGAACCAGGTGCCGCAAAAACTCTTGTTGAAGGTATGGCAGCCTTGGTCCGAAATGGCGATTCATCGACCATGCCCGACGCAGTCGAAAAAATATTGCCTGCCATGAAGGACTATTTGACAGATGCTGAAATTGCTCGCATTCGAGCATTTTATGGAAGCGGTGTTGGGAGAAAATACGCAGAAATGGGCATCGTTATGGCAAAAGAGACTATGGACGCCAGTATGGGACAATTGGCGCGCGATGCCGCAAAAGTCGGGCAGAAATCGCGCGATAGTGGTGTGTGTTCATGAAATCCGCCGTCATCGTCTTTCCCGCTTCCAACTGCGACCGCGATGCCAAGGTGGCGCTGGAGCAGATGACCGGCAAGGCGCCTGCCATGGTGTGGCATCAGGACAGCGAACTTCCCGACGTCGACCTGGTGGTGCTGCCGGGCGGCTTTTCTTACGGCGACTATCTGCGCTGCGGCGCCATGGCCAGCCAGTCGGCGGTGATGAAATCGGTCAAGGCCCATGCCGACAAGGGCGGCATGGTGCTGGGCATCTGCAACGGCTTTCAGGTCTTGACCGAAAGCCACATGCTGCCCGGCGCCTTGATGCGCAACGCGGCGCTGAAATTCGTCTGCAAGCCGGTGGGACTGGAAGTGCAGGAAACCCAATCCGCCTTCACCCGCCATTATGAGAACGGCCAGCGCGTCACCTTTCCGGTGGCGCATGGCGAAGGCAGCTATTTCGCCGATGAAGATACGCTCGACCGGCTGGAAGGCGAGAACCGGGTCGCCTTCCGCTATGCTAGGAACGAAAATCCCAACGGCTCGGCCCGCAACATCGCCGGAATCTTGAGCGAAAAGCGCAATGTGCTGGGCCTGATGCCCCATCCCGAGCGCGTTGTGGATGACGTGCTGGGCGGCACCGATGGCCGCAATCTGTTCCAAAGCCTGATCGAAGCTCTGTCATGAACTCTGTTACCGAGAAGCCAGATGTCGGAAAAACCGGCATCACGCCCGAGATGGTCCGCGAGCATGGGCTTTCGGACGCGGAGTACGCTCTTATCAAACAGCTGATGGGCCGCGAGCCGACGTTTGTCGAGCTGGGCATCTTCAGTGTGATGTGGAGTGAACATTGCTCCTACAAATCCACCCGCGCGCATCTCAAGAAATTGCCGACCAAGGCGCCGTGGGTGATCCAGGGGCCCGGCGAGAATGCCGGCGTGATCGACATCGGCGACGGCGATGCGGCCATCTTCAAGATGGAATCC
>JANYAR010000049.1 GCA_025361185.1 Alphaproteobacteria bacterium
CTCTAGACCGCTATGGCGGGGACGTCAGAACAAAACTCGCGCTATCTCTTATCGTGCTCACTTTTGTGAGGACTGCAGAACTGCGATTCGCAAATTGGTCGGAGTTTGAGGAATTGGAAGGACCCGAGCCATTGTGGAGGATAGGCGCCAGCTGCGTTGTGCTTATGAGCTTGCTGGTAACACCAGTCGTTTTTGGCCTAAAGATATAAGCACTCGTCAGTTTGACTTAAGGTTGCAGTTCTAGCGAGCGGCGCAAGCAACGATAAAACTCATCGACGCTTACCTCGAGCTTGTGTTTTTCAGTACTGAGAAGTGCTGCAATGGTAGCGGGAGCCAAAGCATAACTCTCGGCAAGTTGGCCCACCGTCTTGCCAGCCCTGTAACCGGCAAAAATCTCGCGATTCCGCTCAGTTGTTGTTGTTCTCATAAGGCGCCCCGCCAGAAACTTAGTCTTGTCGCGCGGCTTCTTCAATCAGTTTGACGACATGGCTGATGGACCAGCCGAGGTCTACTGAGGCGCCAGTTAATGTCCATTCTGCGCTAATAGCGGACGTTGCAGGTTGGTAACCCATTCCTTCGACAGTTAGCTGGGCTTGAAATATGCTATTGGAGGCATTTCATTTTTATTGAATCGGAAGGGCGAGCTACGCGGTGAAACAGGATCTGGCGATATACGTCGTGGCGATAGTTGCAACTAGTAGCTTGGTCGCTTGCTCACCGCCGAACCGCCAGACCATCGCCCTATGCCAAAGAACAGCTATCTCGGAAGGGCATGGGCATTCATTAGATTCCTCCGATGTGGGTGAATTGACAGAAGCGTGCATGCTGAACAAGGGCTATGCGCTAAAAGAAGACGGTCCCCATTGCTCTGACGATGCTGCAACCGCGGCCAACCCAAAATGCTACTACCGCAACAACCTTTTTGGTCGCCTAGCCGCGCGATTTTCTGCGGATTGATCCCAGAGCTGCGTCGCTTCGAACCAACCGGTGGCCACAATCCAGTCGGAATTGGTTCAGAGTCAGTTCATCCATGAAAGATCAATGTGTGCGCAAGCAGGCAGGAATTTCTCCGACCTGGCTTTCGAAAGGATACTACCATGTTGCGCAACACGCTATTAGCAGCCGTTGTCATCGCCCTGACGCCCGCCATCGCAATGGCGGCGCCCGCCGTGACGGCCAAGACTGCTCCTGCTGCCATGACTTCCACCGTAAAGGCGGAAAAGGTGGCTACTGTGAAACATCACGCTAAAGTCAAAAAGGTCAAGGCGACCACAACCCTGAAGCACAAGGCTAAGGCAATAACTGTCAAGTCTTAGGACGGACCAAGGGCGCACTATTGGCAGCAGTAGGGCGCCCTTGCGAAGTCATGATTGATCAGTGAGCGCCCGCACGTCTGTCACTGAGAAATGGGAAGCGGCAGAATGAAAGCATTCGCCATACTGGCTGCCTACCTTGCAACGGGGGCATTTCATATTTTGGGCGATGCGTTCGAACCTTCCTCCAATCGCCCCGACTATATTCACGAGCGAAATCCTGCGCTCTATCTTAATGCCCTGGTTGCGTGGCTTCCACTTACGCTTTTGACGGCTTGGTTTTATTGGACTCTTGCTAGCTGGGAGACGTTCTGGAAGCCGTGGCGCCTTTGCGTGCCATATTGGCTTGTGTTTGGGTCGCTGGCTTGGTGTACACTTGTCCTACAGCCCTAGGTTCATAGATTTATAAAATATCGCCAACGTCGAACTGGCTGACCGCGCCAAAATCAGGCCCAAACTTAAGCGGCTTGAATGTCCGCTTTGGGTCAAAAGCGGCCATTCCGCCCCGGCCAGCCGAATGTCCCCTTTGCGCCAAAAGCGGACATTGATCGGCTAGCGGCCATTCTAGACGCGCACATACTCCTGGCCTTTGGTGTGTTTAGCCCAGTCGTAAAGTGGTGCGTTGGCTATTTGCCAATTAGGCATCGCCTCCATCCACCGGTACCAGCGCTGAACATTTGGCCAAGGCGAAAAATCACAGCCCGTCAACTCGCCCAGCGAAATGATGCCTGACGCCAGATAATCAGCAAGGCTTAGAACTCCACCACACAAGAAGGACGGCCGAGCGACTTCCACCAGAAGACCGCACCTGTGTAAGATTACACAATGAGCCGATCGAGGGCGACAAGTCCGGCACCATCGCCCGAAGAGTTTTACGCGCTGGGTGATATCCCCGCGTTTCACAACGGAGGCGGGAGAAACGCTGACGGTTGGAGCCTAGAAATTTGTAACGACTAGCCGGCTCCCCCAATCAATCGCTCTCTGGACTTAAAGCATTTCATGCCGCGACATACGCCATGGCAAACAACACCAACCCCGCAAAACCAAGGCCCATTGCCCCCAACCAAAAGGGCTGCCGCTTGGTAATAATGGCGACAGTCGAAAGAGCAATCCCGATCTCTAACAAGGTGGCGGCCCCTGTCAGCCAATGATGCCGCATCTCGTGCGCTGCGCTCATAACGGATAGTCGGTCGCGCTCTTTCTCGTCCTCGGTTGCGGTCGCATGCACTTTGTCCTGCGCAGTGCGCTGCGCGAGTGCGTCACGACGATACTCATCCTCATGTTTGCCGCCGTTACCGGCTGCAATTTCATACATATGTCGCTTTAAACTGTCTGCCTGGTACTCATTCCATGCATCCGTGGCTTTATCTTGCGCCAGTACGGCTTCGCTCGAACTGGTGATCGCCTTTCCACCCTCAACGGTCTCAAGACTTCCCGCAACCGCAGCAAGCACCGCCAGAATCGCGATGGATAGCGATACGCGAGAAATAAACGGGTCGTGTTCGTGCGCGGCGTGCTCAGCGTGTTCGGTATGCTCGTGCGCGTCGAGGGTTGGATCATGGGTCATGGAAAATCCCATTAAATGACAGACTTATGGAAGTTACCCACGTCAAGGCCTTGGAGCAAACGCTAATTGCAGCGGGCGTGCATTCTAAATTGAAGTAGTGTCGCTGTCGCTGCCCTACCTTTGGGAAACGCAACCGATCTACCGTCCCAAGAGCTATTAGTCATCCAGTCGTTCATTCACTCTGGACTTCGCCCGCCGTAAGACCTCTTCTTGGTCCCACCCTCGTACAGTCTCCTTGCCAACTTCGAAAGGAGGCAATGAGGCGCTTGTGGGAATGATAGTGCATTCCCACTGTGGCGGCCTGTAGACAATTTGAAGCGAGTAGCTGCGATAATCGACGTTTCGGTCATGGATCATACGCACGGTGGTGTCCTCAAGTCGTCCGATAGGAGCCCGGTCTAGTCAGCCAAAGAGGCCAAGCAGCAAGCAACCGGACATTTCTCGTCCCAGTACCAGCTCGCGCATATTCGATGGTATCCGTCCGCAATCGTCAGAGTGACGCCATTTCCCCCGTCTCCCCGAACTAACAGTACGGGAGAGAGCTTCTTGCCCTTCCTGATCTTCTTCAGATCCTCGGCGACGTGAGGGCTGTTTTTTTCCAGCAAATGGGTCTGGCTGGCTCTAAGAAGGTCTTTCGCCGCATATTCCGTCGTGGGCGCGGCTCGCAACAGCTTTACCAATCGCTTTGCCTCTCGGTCGGTAAACAAGAGCGTGAGATATTTTTCGGCTGCGGCGTAGTCGTGACCTGCCGCCTTGGCCTGCCAAATTATGCCTTTACCCTTCATGGCTAGTTCCTAGTGTGTCATTCACGGTCAAACCTGGGGGCCGCGCCGTCCCATGCTGGATTGGCCATATCAGAGGCGCTTTGGCGGCTGGATGACATTGTCGCGTTTCCACTTTCCATTGGGCTGCTGCACCTCGATGACTATAGCACAGCCTTCGGCCCTGCTGGTGGCAATGGCCTCTCGATAGGCCGAGCCCAAGGCCATAGTTAGGTTGGAGGCTACGCCCAACGCGCTATCCGTGGGGTTCTCATTGCGAATGACGAAGCGCCCATCCTCGCGGCGGTGTATCTGGGCTGGTTGCGGTCTCGTTCACGACAACCAGCGCCAGCGTCGCGCCAATCACAATAGCGGCGATGGTTAGCATGGAAACCCAAGGAACCCGGCTGTTTGCCTCCCGCTGATTGGGAACGTCGAATACCTCGGCGATGATAGGGCGGTACATACGGTTTCACCTGATGACAGGCTGCTACGTCATCCGATGTAATGGATCAGCCATACCTTGAGTTCCGGCTAGCGATGAAAAGTGTCACCTAGCTTAAAGCACCAAAGCGCGCGCCGGCTTGCAGGTCACGGGCACCGTGTTGGGTGTATTTGGGTTGGGGATAGCTGGGCTTTGGGCACAAAAAAGCCCGACGCGTACCGGGGGGGGGGGCGTCGGGCTTCTCTGAGGCGCCAAATAGCGGGCAGCTAACTTGGCACCCAATCAACTCCGCACTCCCGGACTTGTTCCCGGCTGGGGAGGCTAACGCAAGCGTCATGACGACGCCGTAGGCGAAGCTATCTAAGCTCGGGACGAGCGTGGCCCTGGCGCCAATCCGCAACGCCATATCGCCAACGATAGACCTACGAGGCTGCCCCGGGTGCACGCCCCTCTCACGAAGAGCATCGAAATCCATGAAGAGGCTGTAGAAAAAGACTTCAACGACCTGCTCATCAAGCTTGCTATCCCCCATGGCTCCTCGGATCGTTAGGGATTGCTCGCATCATTCTAACCATAGCACTCCTGTCTTTGAACCGAACCGAAGCCCGAGCCCATGTTCGGGCCGACATCAGTGAATGCCCCCAAATTGGCGCGACGCCGTCGACTGATTCCGGCCCAAACAGGCCCCTTGAGGACAAACCCCCCTGGATTTTCATCATCGCCACCCGATCCAGCAGCGGTGGCAGGGGTGGGCGGCTGACG
>JANYAR010000131.1 GCA_025361185.1 Alphaproteobacteria bacterium
CGTCACTGCCCTTGCCGCTGTAATGGCCGTCCTCGATATACTTCTTGGCATTGTCCCAGGCGCCGCCGCCCGAGGTCTTGGAGATCGCCACAAAAAGTCCGGTGACGATCACGCCCATCAGCATGGCGCCCAGCGCATTGAAAGCCTCGGTCTTGCCCGCGATCCAGTTCACCAGGATGAACAGGACGATGGGCGAGAACACCGGCAGCATGGACGGGATCACCATTTCCTTGATGGCGGCCTTGGTCAAAAGGTCCACGGCGCGGGCATAGTTGGGCTTTTGCGTGCCCTGCATGATGCCCGGCATTTCGCGGAACTGCTTGCGCACTTCCTCGACCACCGCACCCGCCGCGCGGCCCACCGCCGTCATGGCCATGCCGCCGAACAGGTAGGGCAACAACCCGCCGAAGAACAGGCCCACCACCACCCACGGGTTCGCCAAGCTGAAGGTCGGCAGCTCAAGGCCGGCGAAGAAGCCAGTGCCCTGGGCGGCGAAATACTTCAAGTCTTGCGTGTAGGCGGCGAACAGCACCAGCGCGCCAAGGCCTGCTGAACCGATGGCATAGCCCTTGGTGACGGCCTTGGTGGTATTGCCCACCGCGTCCAGCGCGTCGGTGGTCTTGCGCACATCGCCCTCGAGCCCCGCCATTTCGGCAATACCGCCGGCATTGTCGGTAACCGGACCGAAGGCATCCAGCGCCACCACCATGCCCGCCAGCGACAGCATGGTCGACACCGCAATGGCGATGCCGAACAAGCCGGCCAGAAGATAGGTGACGATGATTCCGGCGCAGATCACCAACGCCGGAAGCGCCGTGGACTCCATCGAAACCGCCAGCCCCTGGATCACATTGGTGCCGTGACCGGTGACCGAGGATTTGGCGATGGACTGCACCGGGCGGAAATTGGTGCCGGTATAATATTCGGTGATCACGATCAGCGCACCGGTGACGGCAAGACCGACCACGCCGCACCAGAACAGGGTCATGCCGCTATAATCCACGCCGCCAGAGTTCAGTGCCGTGTCCATGCCGATCAGCTTGTCGGTGAGCGGCCACAGGCCGATCAGCGACAGGATCACGGTGGCGATCACACCCTTGTACAGCGCGCCCATGATGTTCTTGGAAGCGCCCAGGCGTACGAAGAAGGTGCCGATGATAGACGTGACGATCGACAGCCCGGCAATGGCCAGCGGAAAGAGCATCAGCTGGACTTTTATAGCGCCGGAGAAATAGATCGAGGCCAGCACCATGGTGGCGACCGTGGTCACCGCGAAGGTTTCGAACAGGTCGGCCGCCATGCCGGCGCAGTCGCCGACATTGTCGCCCACATTGTCGGCGATGGTGGCGGGATTGCGGGGGTCGTCTTCGGGAATGCCCGCTTCCACCTTGCCCACCATGTCGCCGCCGACATCGGCGCCCTTGGTGAAGATGCCGCCGCCAAGACGCGCGAAGATCGAAATCAGCGAAGCGCCAAAGCCCAGGCCAACCAGGCTGTCCACAATGATGCGGCTTTGCCCGGCAATAGCGAGGTCAAGCTTCAGACAGGTGGTGAGGAAGAAATAGTAGCCGGCGACCGCCAGCAGGCCCAGACCCACCACCAGCATGCCGGTAACGGCCCCGGCGCGGAACGCCACCGAAAGACCCGCGGCCAGGCCGGAGCGCGACGCCTCGGCGGTGCGCACATTGGCCCGGACCGAGACATACATGCCGACATAGCCGGCTGCGCCCGACAGGGTCGCGCCGATCAGGAAGCCGATCGCCACCTGCCAGCCCAAGACGAAGAAGGCCAGGACGAAGATCACCGCACCCACCGCGGCGATGGTTGTGTATTGGCGGTTGAGATAGGCGGCCGCGCCTTCCTGAATGGCGGCGGCGATTTCCTGCATCCGGGCATTGCCCGCCGGCAGGGCCAGAACGGCCCGGACGGTCCACAGGCCATAGAGCAGCGCCAGTACGCCGCAGGCCAGAACGATTTCCAATTGCATGACTATTCCCTCGTGATGTGTCGTCGGTGGGTCGGATGGAGCATCCTCGTGGTGAGGATGGGCCCTAAGCCGATCCCCATGGCCGGGATCTCGGCCAAAAGGCCGGACTCGCCGCTTCAAGGGCGGGCGGAGATTGCCAAAAGCCGCTTTCCTAGGCAACCGGGCATATTGTGCCCCGGCAGGAGGCGAAAATCAGCCGTCGCAGCGTGATTTTATGGGATTTTTGGGGGTCGTCCCGGCGGGGATCATCTGGTCCGGCGGCACATCCCGTGCCGGGGTCTGGACCGGATGCAGCGGGGCGACATTGACCGAGCAGACCGTGATCAGCTTGACCTTGCCCGCGCCCATGACCTTGGTGGCGTCGGACAGAAGGCGTTTTTCCAGGCCCGCGATATCCACCTTCTCAGGATCGTCGGGCGTGGCGATAGTGGCGCCATTGACGTCGCGCACCATGACGTCCTGGATGAAGGCCAGTTTTTCGCGCACCGCCAAGGCGTAGGTATCGGACAGGGCGGTCAGACGGGTGGAGAGATAGGCGTAGCCGGCGAGCTTGCCCTCGGCATTGGTGAGCGGCGCCATCAGATAGGGCATGTCCACATTGGTGCCGGGCTCGCCCTTTTTGGCTTCGCCTTCCTTCTTCACCTCGGCGGCCAACGCCGGAAGAGTCAGAGCAGCCGCCAGCAGGACCAGGATCATGGCTTTTCGCATGCGCAAAGCCTGACAAAACGTGGTGAAGGAATGGTTAAAAATGCTTATAGCCGGACTTCGCCACATAATGTTCCTCACCCCGTATCAGAAGGTGGACACCCTCGCCTCTTTCCACCCGGCCGATCCGGGTGAAAGGGCCTTCAAGACCGGGCGGCGCGGTGAAGGCAATCTGGTAATCGTCGCCGCACGTCACCGCGCGCAGCAAGGTGTCGTTGCCCCACAGGGCGCGCAGCGGCGCCGACAAGGGCACGCTTTCGCCTTCGACGGTGATGCGAACGCCGGACACCGAGGCAACATGGCCCAGATCCGCGATCAAACCGTCGGAGATATCCACGCTGGCATGGGCGATGGCGCGCAACCTTGTTGCAAACGCCACCGGCGGCTGCGGCAGCCGGTAGTGCGCGATGAGATGGTGGCGGTCCGCGTCATTCAGGACGTGCTGTTCCCCCTTGAAGATCGCAAGCCCGCCGCCGCTGTCGCCGATGCTGCCGGTGACGTAGACTGCGTCACCTTCCCTGGCGCCGCCGCGCGTCACGATCTTGCCGTGTGGCACAAAACCGAAGGCCGTCACGGCTACGGAAAGATGGCCATCGGTAGCGCCGGTGTCGCCGCCCAAAAGCGAGATGCCGAAAGTTTTCTGGTCGCGCGCCAAGCCATCGGCGAACGCCGCCAACCAGTCCGGCGTGACATTGCGGGGTAGCGACAGGTTGAGCAGATAGTGAACCGGCTCAGCGCCCTTGGCGGCCAGATCGGACAAATTCACCCTGAGCGCCTTTTGCGCGATCATCTCCGGTGGATCGAAAGCGAAGAAATCCACGCCCTCGCTGATCGCATCGGTGGTCACCACCAAATCGTGGCCCGCGCGCGCCGGCAACAGGGCGGCATCATCCTTCAGCCCGAAAGCGCCATCGCCAGCCAGTGGCGCGAAATAGCGTGAGATAATGCCAAACTCGTCCATCTGGTTCCTGAAACCACGCGGCCCTTCGCTTACGCTCAGGGCGTTCGATGCTCAAATCGATCCGCCGGATCGATTTGTCCGACTTTGCCGGTCGCATCTCACCGTTCGAAATGGTCCCCCGGACCATTTCGCTCGCCTGCGGCGAACCGCTCCTCACTATAGCGGAAAAGCCCTAGACAGGCATGCGGCGTTTACTGTGCTCACGTCCGGTGATGGATGACGGCTCGTCGTTGGACTCAAAAACCATCACCCCTTCGTCGATCTCCTTGTTGACGAAGAAGGGGTTGGTGGGATCGTTGCTGGGGCTGATATGCAGGAATCTGACATTGTTCTTCTTGCAAAGCTGGCGGACATTCTCGCCCACCTTCACCAGTTCCGGCAAAGTGGCCAGCCTGGTGATGTCACCCAGATAGCTGTTGTCGTCCATGATGGATAAACCATCCAGCCAGTAGGAGTGGTCGCCCGGGCCCCATTCCGCCATGGCGATCCCGGGCAGTGCGATGGTGGTGGCGGCTTCCATATCGGCGATGGTGTCTTCGATCTTGACGCCGAAGATCAGCTCGCCCTTGGGGTTCAGCGGCCAGAGATCGGCCAGATGATTATACTGGAACAGATCCACGCCCCAGATCTGCGCCGCATAGCCGGCGGCCGAGCCGCGCAGGCCCCGCATTGGCAAGTCCGCAATGCCCGCCCGCTTGAAGGGATAGCGGCACGCCATCTGGGTGGCGACCTGGATCGCCTTGGTGTTGCGGGCGTGGCACATGTGAATGCCGTGTATGCCGCAATCCAGCAGTTGCTGGATCACCCAGCTGTTGGCGCGCATATAGGCCTCGTCCAACCCGATGATGCAGGTCTCCACGAACACCGAGGGCGTGCGATGGCCGCTGCGGGTCGGACCGCCATCCACCAGCCCGCGCATAAATTCGCGTACGGCGCTGAAATCGAGCGCGCCATGCTCCATCTCCACATTGATGGCGTCCAGGTGGGTGCGCGCCATCTTCAGGCCCTGGACGTAGGGATCTATCCCGGGTCCCACGCCCCAATGGCCGTAATAGATGGGTTGGCCGTCGTCCCACAATTCAATCGCCTTGTTGATGCGGCGGGGCTTGTAGTTCAGGTCCACGCTGGAAGGCTGGGTATGGGGATGAATTTCTTCATTGCTGCCCACCGGGATGGGCTTGCGCGATTGCGCCGCCGCGGCTGTTGCTGCGATGCCGGCCGCGCCGGTCAGCAGAAAATCGCGCTTCTTGATGTCCATGACCTTCTTCCCATCAAAGAAAAACGGCGGCGCCCGTTTCTGACGCCGCCGCTTTCATGTTCTGCGTAATGCCTTTCTCAAACCGGCATTTTCCGCTTGGTGTAGTCGCGGCCCATTTGCGCCACTTTTTCACCTTCACGTCCCGCCGACACCATCATGGTGCCATCCTTGATCTGCTGGATGACATTGTTATGGCCCGGCTCGGTCTCCGCCGCATTGAGGAACATCACCTTGTTCTTCTTGCAGGCATCCAGCGTCTTCTGGCGCACCGCTTCCATATTGGGTAGCGCGGAAACATCGCCGACAACCTTGCCGCTGGCGTCGCGCAGCACCGGATGACCGGACTCTCCGCCATCTTCCACGCCGTTATAGCCGTTGAGCCACAGATTGTGGTCGCCCGGGCCCCATTCGGCATAGGCAATGCCGGGAATGGCCATGGTCTGGTCCACCGTCTTGTCGGCGTAAGTATCTTCGATCTTGACGCCGAAGATGATTTCGCCGCGCGGGTTGAGCGGCCACAGATCGGCGATGTGCTGGTAGGTGCCGCCCGATACGCCCCAGATGTCGGCGGCATAATTGGCGCTGTTGCCGCGAATGCCCTGCATTTTCGTCTTGGGCGTACCCGGAAAATCCTGGAAGGGATAGCGGCAGCCCATATGGGCAAAGGTCTCGATCGCCTTGGGATCGCGGGCATGGCAGATGTGAATGCCCATCACCCCGGTACACAAAATCTGTTCCATCACCCAGGTGTTGGCGCGGGCATAGGCCTCATCCAGGCCGATGCAAGGCGGGGTGACGAAGACCACCGGAAATTTGTGACCCGATGCGGTGGGACCGCCGTCGCGCAAGCCGCGCATGAATTCACGCAGATCCTTGAGGTCGAACAGGCCATGTTCCATCTCGACATTGATGGCGTCGGCCCAAGTCCTGGCCATCTTGATGCCCTGCTGGTAGGGGTCCACACCCGTGCCCACACCCCAGCCGGTGTAATAGATAGGCTGGCCGTCTTCCCACAGCTCGATGCACTTGTTCAGCCTGCGCGGCTTGTAATTTGCGTCAACAGATGAGGGTTGCTTGCGTTTGGTTTGTGCCCACACGTCGCTGGTGGCAGCGGCGGCGCCCAGCATGGCGCCCGCCAGCAGAAAATCGCGTTTCTTGATGTCCATGGGATCCCCGATCTTTTTGATTTTCATTGACCTTGGTGTGAGAAGCCTCGCACGCTTTGCACAGGCTCACAAGCATTTCGCAAATAGTATCTCGCAAACGCAAAAAAAGGCAGCCCATTTTACGGACTGCCTTTTCGCGATCGGCACTTGTTCAGACGGGCATTTTTCTTTTTGTGAATTCACGGCCCATGATGGCGGAGTCCTCACCGCCCTCGAGCACCATCGCGCCGTCCTGAATCTGGCCGATGACATAATCCAGCGCGGTCTTGTCGGTCGAAGCGCCATTGAGGAACATGACTTTGTTCTTCTTGCACAGGTCCAGCACCTTCTTGCGCACCGCCACCATCTCCGGCATACCGATGATGTTGGGCGGACGCGAACCGTCTTCCGGCATCACGTCCAGGCCATAGAGCCAATAGCTGTGATCGCCCGGCCCCCATTCCGCCATCGACAGTCCGGGCAGCGCCAGCGTGCCTTCCACTTGCTGGTCGGCAAAGGTGTCTTCGATCTTGACGCCGAAGATCATCTCGCCCTTCGGGTTCAGCGGCCACAGGTCGGCGAGGTGATTGTACTTGAACAGCTCCACGCCCCAGATCTCCGCCGCAAATCCGGCGGCCGAACCGCGCAAGCCGCGCATCGGCAGATCCTTGATGCCCGCCCGCTTGAAGGGATAGCGGCAGCCCATCTGCATCGTCACCTGTACCGCCTTGGTATCGCGGGCATGGCACTGGTGAATGCCGTGAATACCGCAATCCAGCAGTTGCTGGATCACCCAGCTGTTGGCGCGGGCATAGGCCTCGTCCAATGCGATGATGCCGGTTTCGACGAACACGGCGGGCGTACGGTGACCCGAACGGGTCGGCCCGCCATCGACAAGTCCGCGCATGAATTCACGCAGCTGCGTGAAGTCCAGCGCGCCATGCTCCATCTCGACATTGATGGCGTCATACCAGGTGCGCGCCATCTTGACGCCCTGGGCATAGGGGTCCACGCCTGGTCCAAGACCCGAGCCGTTGTAATAGATAGGCTGGCCGTCTTCCCAAAGCTCGATCGCCTTATTGACGCGGCGCGGCTTGTAGTTCCAGTCCACCGTCGAGGGCTGAACGTTGCTGTTGGCCAAGCCGCGGTCGCCGACGGGAATCGGACGGCCCCCTGGGCTGGGACGGCGGCCCTGGGCCTCGGCTTTTCCGGTGGCCGCAGCTAGTCCGGCGGCGGCGCCGACGCCAGCGGCGAGGCTGAGAAAATCACGCTTCTTCATGTCCATGGAACTGAATCCCCCTGAAGTTTTTGATGGCGGGAGACTGTACCCGCCAGCGCGCGGCGTACAGGAAAAACTCTCTTCGCAATTGCGAGAGCGGCGGTGCGAAACACAAAATCAGCTATCCAGGGCACGGAACAAAGCCGGCTGGCCGCAAAAGCTTTGTTGCCGCCTTCGTGCGCGACGGCGGCCGCGACATTTCGATACGAACTTACAAGGGGCTCAGAACCCCAATTCGTCTTCCGGGAGGGCAAGCCCGAATTCAGCCGCTCGTTTGCGGCGAGCGATATTGTCGAGCGCGGCATTGACGAAGCCCGGTTCGTCGGCACCAAAGAAGGCGCCCGCCACCGCAACATATTCGTCGATCACAACCTTGCCGGGAACATCGCGCCGCGCCACCAGTTCGAACACCGCGCAGCGCAAGATCGCACGCAGAATGGAATCCACCCGTTCCAGCTTCCATTTCTCCGAAAGCGAGGCGGCGATGGCGCGGTCGATTTCCACCTGATGGCGCGGCACGCCGTTCACAATGGAAGCGAAGAATTCCTCATCGGGCGGGGCCGGCATCTCCGCGAAACGATGCACGACGAATTCCCGGGCAACTTCCTCGGCGCCGCCACCCGATATCTCCATCTGATACAGCGCCTGCACCGCGCACAGCCGGGCGGCATGGCGCGCGTCGGCTTGAGACGTCATCGCATGAAGCCCAGGCGTTCGCCGAAATTGACCAGCGACAGGCAGGCCCGTGCCGCACCACCGCCGACGTCGTGGGAAATCGCCAAATCATGCGCCGACCCCTCGTCACCCGCCAGCACGATACCATTGCCAAGCGCGATGCCGCCGGCGCCCAGATTCATCAGCCCACGCATGGTCTCGACATAGAACATGTCGGCCAGATGCGCCGGCCCGGTGACACTGCCCAGCGCCACATAGCCGTCGAACTGCTGAGAGGAGCGCACCGCGATGGCGATGGCGGCCGGAATTTCCAGCACGCCCGGCACGGAAATGCGCTCGAACCGCGCCCCGCCTTTTTCCAAGGCCGACGTCGCGCCATCCACCAGCGTGTCGGCCACTTCTGGATGATAGCGGGCTTCAACAATCAGAATGTTCATAACAATCTCTGGCCCTTCTGCCCTGCTCGCGCTGTTGCTGCGGCCCGCTTCGCGGGCGTTCGGCCGGCAAAACGTCCACTGGACCTATTGCTGATCGGCCTCACGGGCGGAGGGGGTTCATAAAAAAATCAATCCTTCTCGTCGCCCTCGAGCTCGCCAATCAGCATCTCGAAATCGCGGGTCTCGCGGAAATTTTTGTAAACCGAGGCGAAGCGGACATAAGCGACCTTGTCCAGGCTGGCCAGGGCCTGCATCACCAGCTCGCCGATCACATTGGCGGGGATTTCATTCTCGCCCATAGATTCCAGGCGGCGCACGATGCCGGTGATGGTGCGGTCCACCCGCTCGCGCTCCACCGGGCGCTTGCGCAGGGCATGATTGATGGAACGTTCCAGCTTGTCGCGATCAAAGGCCTCGCGGCGGCCATTCTTCTTGATCACGATCAGCTCGCGCAGCTGCACGCGCTCGAAGGTGGTGAAACGCCCGCCGCATTCCGGACAGTGCCGGCGGCGGCGGATGGCGGAATTGTCCTCGGAAGGACGGCTGTCCTTCACCTGGCTGTCGTCATGTCCGCAAAAAGGGCAGCGCATGGTTTCCCCTTGTTATTATGGATAGATCGGGAAGCGGCGGCACAATTCACCCACGCGGCGCGCCACGCTTTGTTCCACCTGGGCGTCGCCCGCTTCATTCTTGGCCACGGCATCCACCACTTCCACGATCAGCTTGCCGATCTCGCGGAATTCCGCGGTGCCGAAGCCGCGTGTGGTGCCGGCGGGCGAACCCAACCGGACACCGGAGGTAATGACGGCCTTTTCAGTGTCAAAAGGCACCGCATTCTTGTTGCAGGTGATGCCGGCGCGATCGAGCGCGTGTTCGGTGGGACGGCCCTTGGCGCCCTTGGGCCGCAGATCCACCAGCATCAGATGGGTGTCGGTGCCGCCGGTGATGATGTCGAGCCCGCTGCTTTTCAGCACTTCGGCCAGCGCCTTGGCATTGTCCACCACATTGCGGGCATAGATCTTGAACTCCGGCTTCAGGGCCTCGCCGAAGGACACCGCCTTGGCGGCGATGACATGCATCAGGGGACCGCCTTGCAGGCCGGGGAATACGGCGGAGTTGATTTTCTTCCCGATATCGACGTCGCGCGACAGGATCATGCCGCCGCGCGGCCCGCGCAGCGTCTTGTGGGTGGTGGTGGTCACCACATCGGCAAAGGGAATGGGGCTGGGATGCACCCCGCCCGCCACCAGGCCGGCGAAATGGGCCATGTCGACCATGAAGATGGCGCCCACTTCGTCGGCAATTGCCCGGAAAGCGGCGAAGTCGATGATGCGGGCATAGGCCGAGCCGCCCGCCAGGATCAGCTTGGGCTTGTGCTCGCGCGCGAGGGCGGCCACCTGGTCCATGTCGATCTGCTGATTGTCGCGGCGCACCGTGTAGGGCACCGGCTTGAACCATTTGCCGGAATAGTTGGCGGGATGGCCGTGGGTGAGATGGCCGCCGGCGGCCAGGTCCAGACCCATGAAGGTGTCGCCGGGCGAAAGCAGGGCATAAAACGCCGCCTGATTGGCATTGGCGCCGGAGTGCGGCTGGACATTGGCGAAAGCGGCGCCGAACAATTGCCGCGCGCGATCGATGGCCAGCTGCTCCGTCACGTCGACATATTCGCAGCCGCCATAGTAGCGCTTGCCCGGATAGCCTTCCGCGTACTTGTTGGTCAGCACGGAGCCCTGGGCCTCCAACACGGCGCGCGACACGATGTTCTCGGAGGCGATCAGCTCGATCTTGTCGCGCTGGCGGTTCAGCTCGTCCTGGATGCTGCTGAAAACCTCCGGATCGGCAGCTTCCAGCCCCTGGGTGAAAAAGTCCGAATTCTTATCCACGGGATTGGCGGCAGCCGACATCAAAAGGCCTCTTTGCAACCGGAAAGGATACAGGGGCCCATTTTGCGCCCCCGCGCAGGAATGGCGGGTTTACCTCTTCCCCATCACCAAATCTAGCGGTTTAGCCAAGAAATGAGGAGCTTCTTGCAAGCCTAAGAAAAAGCTGAGATTTCCTCATCCAGCGACCTGTCCTATGGTGACAGGCGATAACATTAGGCGGCAGGCATGGGCAAGGATAGCGAGGATGACATCCTCAAGCTGGTGACGGAGATTGTATCGGCCTATGTGAGCAAGAATCCGGTCGCGGCCAGCGAACTGCCCACCATCATCAAGAATGTCCACGCCACCCTGGGCGGTTTTGCCGGGCAGGCGCAAGAACGCACCCTGCCCCGGGCCCCGGCCGTATCGGTCAAGAAATCGGTACAGCCCGACTACATCGTCTGCCTTGAGGACGGTAAAAGGCTCAAGATGCTCAAGCGCTATCTGCGCTCGCGCTACAAGCTGTCGCCCAGCGAATATCGCGAGCGCTGGAACCTGCCGCCTGATTATCCCATGGTGGCGCCCAACTATGCCCAGAAGCGCAGCGACTTCGCCAAGAAGATCGGGCTGGGCAAGAGCGGCAGCCGCAAGGGGAAGAAAAAGAAAAGCTAGCCCTTTTTCTTGGCCATATAGTTCAGCTTGTTGCGGGCGGCCTCGGCCATCGTATGGCGGGGCGCGTTGGCCGGGCCGATGACACTGGCTTCCAGGCCGGACTCCGGATCGATCGCGGTCGCCTTGACCGAGTTACCCAGGATCACGAACTCAACGAAGATTTCTCGACCACTGTTCATTCGTTTGCCTCTGCCCTTCGCTTACGCTCCGGGCGCTCGTCGCTCAAAATGGTCCACTGGACCGTCCAAACGCTGTCGCTATGGACTGGTTGCCTTCGGAAAACCGCTCCTCTAGGCAGCACGCGCAAGCTTGTGGGCATCCCACACCACCACCACCGCTTCGACCAGCGCATCCATCATGGCGTCGGTATGAGCCGGTGACGGGGTGAAGCGCAGTCTTTCGGTGCCGCGCGGCACGGTGGGATAATTGATCGGCTGGACATAGATGCCGTGGTCATTCAACAGCGCATCCGATACCGATTTGCACAGTGCCGCATCGCCCACCATCAGCGGCACGATATGGCTGGGACTTTCCATCACGGGCAAGCGCGCGGCGGCGAATTTCCGCTTGAGCATGGCGGCCCGATCGGCCAGCGCCTGACGCTCGGTATCGGAGGATTTGAGATGGCGTATGGAGGCGAGCGTGCCCGCCGCAATCACCGGCGCCAGCGAAGTGGTAAAGATGAAACCGGGCGCGAAACTGCGGATGCAGTCCACCAGTTCAGACGATGCCGCGATATAGCCGCCCATCACCCCGAACGCCTTGGCCAGCGTGCCCTCGATGATGTCGATACGGTGCATGGTGCCGTCGCGCGCCGCCACGCCCGCGCCGCGCGGGCCGTACATGCCCACGCTGTGGACTTCGTCTATATAAGTCAGCGCCCCGTATTTCTCGGCCAGGTCGCAGATGGCCGTGGTGGGCGAGAATTCGCCTTCCATGGAATAGACGCTTTCGAAGGCGATCAGCTTGGGGGCTGCCGGATTGGCCGCCGCCAGCAATTCCTCAAGATGCGCCATGTCGTTGTGGCGGAAAACATACTTGGCCGCGCCGCCATGGCGGATGCCTTCGATCATCGAGGCATGGTTGAGTTCGTCGGAGAAGATGATCAGGCCCGGCAGAACCTTGGACAGGGTGGCCAGTGTGGCGTCATTGGACACAAAACCGCTGGTGAACAGCAGCGCGGCTTCCTTGCCGTGCAGGTCGGCCAGCTCGCGTTCCAGTTCCACATGATAGTGGGTGGTGCCGGAGATGTTGCGGGTGCCGCCACTGCCGGCGCCGACCGCGTCCACCGCCTCATGCATCGCGGCCAGAACCTTGGGATGCTGGCCCATGTTCAGATAGTCGTTGGAGCACCAGACGGTGATCGGCCTGCCCTTGTTGCCGGTATAAGTGGTGCCGGGCGCATGGAGCCCCGCCTTGGGGAAAGCGCCGCGTTCGCGCAGGATGTCGGCAAACACCCGGTAGCGGCCCTCGCGCCTGAGCGCGGCAAGGGCATCGCGGAAGATGGACTTATAGGAAAATGCCATGCGCTATACTTCTAAAGGACCCGTATGAGGCAGGATAACGCGAAACAAGTGTTTGATTCCACGCAATTTGTCACATGACACAGGCCCTATTTTCGCACCTGCATTTCTCGCCCTCGACTTGGGGGCTGATTTTCACCGTGTCCGCGGGCACCCTGCTTTGGCTTCTATCCCTCAGGCTGCGTGACGCCAGTATTGTGGACATTTTCTGGGGTCCGGGCGTGGCCGGGGTGGTGGATATCGCTGCCTGGCTTGGCCATGCCAGCGGCCCGCGCACCGCCGCTGTGCTTGTCCTGGTCAATCTGTGGGCGTTGCGCCTGGCGGCCCATATCTGGACCCGGCATAGCGGTGAGGACCACCGCTACGCCGCCATGCGGACCAAATTCGGGCCGAACTGGTGGTGGATCAGCCTGGTCCAGGTGTTCTTGTTGCAAGCCGTTCTCATCTGGTTCGTCCCCGCCCCCCTGGTGGCGGCGGTGCTGTTCAGCTGGAAGGCCATGGGTTGGCTCGACACTGGCGGCATTGCCGTGGCGGCGCTGGCAATAGTCTTTGAGGCGATCGCGGACTTGCAGCTGGCCAGCTTCCGCGCCGATCCCACCAACAAGGGCAAGGTGATGGATCGCGGGTTGTGGGGCTGGTCGCGCCATCCCAACTATTTTGGCGAAGCCGCGCTGTGGTGGGGCTTCTTTGCCATCGGCTTTGGCGCCAGCCATATGTTGTGGTTGATCCTGTCGCCGCTGCTGATCACGTTTCTGCTGCTGCAGGTCTCCGGCATCAGCCTGATGGAAGAAAAGATCGACGAACGCCGCCCCGGCTATGCCGACTATAAGCGCCGGGTGAGCGCGTTCGTGCCCTGGCCTCCCGCGAAAAACTAGAAGGCAAGCGTAACGCCGGCGTTGACGGCCATCGCGATAAAGACCGTATTGAAGAAAAACGACACCACGCTGTGAAACAGGGTTGCGCGGCGCATCACGCTGGTGCGCACCTGCACATCGGAGACCTGGGCGGTCATGCCCACCACAAAGGAATAATAAAGGAAATCCCAGGCGCCGGGATCGCCCCGGCCGGGAAAATCCAGATCCTTATCGTCGTCGGCGCAATCGGGATCGTCGAAAAAATAGATATCGGCGTAATGAAACGCCATCGCCGTGTGCAGGACAAACCAGCCCAGCGGCGCACCAATGCCTGCCAGAACCAGCGCGGACACATCGATGCCATGCTTGCGGTTCAGCGCGGTGAACACCGCGTCGGTGAAGAAACCCATGGTGGCCAGGATGATCAGCATCACAATGGCGATGCCCTCGTCCTCGGTCTTGGCCCGCTGCTTGAGATAGCCCGGCGGGGAGCGGGCGATCATCACCGCGGACAACAACAGAAAGACCAGATAGAACACATCTCCACCCGCCAGCAGCGGGGCACCAAAGCCCATCCCGCGCGCCGCCAGGGCAGTCAAGGCTCCCAGGACCAAGGATATGGCAAACCGCCAATGGCGATGCAGAAACGCGGCGGGTCCCTTCATGGGGTGGGACATTAGCTGAGTCGGGGATTGGCCGCGCATGGTCCGCAATGACATGTGTGTCATCAGCGCGCTGAATCGCTGTACCAAAAAAATAAAAGGCCGACCCGAAGGCCGGCCTTAATTCTGATTTGGCTGAATGTTCGGACTACAGACGGAAGCGGACCTGGTCGATCCAAAAGCGTTCCATGCGCTTCAAGGTCGTATTGAGGCTTTCCAGATTGTCGGTGCCGACATTGCCCACCGCTTCCAGCGAACCCAGATGACGGTCGAACAATTCGCGCAGCATGTCGCGCACCACCTCGCCCTTGCGGGTCAGGCGCACCAGCACCGAGCGGCGGTCGGATTCAGAACGTTCGTGATGGATATAACCGCCCTCCACCAGCTTCTTGAGATTGTAGGATACATTGGAGCCCAGATAGTGGCCGCGGGTGCGCAATTCGCCTGCCGTCAGTTCCTGATCGCCGACATTGAACAGGAGCAGCGCCTGGACCGAGTTGATCTCGCGTTCGTCGCGCCGATCGAGCTCGTCCTTGATCACATCCAGCAATTGCCGGTGCAACCGCTCAACCAGGTTGAGAGCTTCGAGGTAATGTTTGCGGACCGAAGAAACGCTACCGAGCGCCTCCGCGGCCTGCGGTTTGGCTAATGCCGTCATCTGTTTTTCCCCGCTTTTTCGCAGGGCCCACCTGTTGTTGGGAGCAGCCTAGGCGGGATGTCTTAAAGACGCGTAAAATGTGCAGGAGCGGCGGGGATTCTTTCGCGCACGTCACTATTGTGTGGCCTTATGGCAAATAAATCGTAAATCGATTTATTCAATTGCCCGCCTCTTTTCCGCCTGCTAGCGCGTGGAAAAAGGGGGCTGTTCTGCGCTAGCGTCGAACAGTTCTTCGTTTCCGAGCAGCGCGAAGTAAGAATTGAGGTCCGCGACCGCCGCCAGGGATGGCGGCTGCCATTTCGGATTGCGGTCCTTGTCGACCAGCGCGGCGCGCACGCCTTCGCGGAAATCATGGGCGTGCAGCACACGCAATGCCAGGCGGAATTCCATTGCCAGGCATTGTTTGAGGTCCATCTGGCGAGCCTGGCGCAATTGACGCAGCACCAGCTTCAGCGACGTTGGCGAGCGGGTGCGGATTGTCTGGGCGGTCCCACGCGCGAAATCGTTGCCGTCGCGGTCCAGCCGTTCCAGGATCGCTTCCACCGACTGGGCCGAAAAAATGGTGGCTATGCGGCGGCGATGGTCGCGCAGCGGTCCCGGCGCTGCCTTGCGGACAAAGGGCGCGATCGCATTCTCCACCGTCTCGTCTTGCGACAGGCGTTCAATGACCGCCTCAAAATCTTCCCGCGCAACGGCATGGGTCACCAGGCCCGCTTCCAGTGCGTCGCCCAGCCCAATGGGCGAACCGGTGAGAGCCAGATACAGCCCCACCTCATCGGATATTCGCGACAGGAAGTGGCTGCTGCCGACGTCGGGGATGAAGCCGATGCCGGTCTCGGGCATGGCGAAGACCAGCGATGCGTCGGCCAGCCGGGTGCGGCCATGGACCGACAAACCGGCGCCGCCGCCCATGGTGATGCCATGCAAGAAGGCGATGTAGGGTTTGGAATAAGCGCCAATCAGGGCGTTCATGCGGTACTCGTCCCGCAACAGCGCGGCACCCGCAGCGCTGCCTGCCGCCACCGCTTGCTGCACGGCGCGGATGTCGCCTCCGGCGCAGAAGGCGCGTTCGCCTGCGCCCCGGATCGCCACCGTCTTGACGGTTTCATCGTGCGCCCAGGCCTGAAGCTGGGCGGCTATGACATTGATCATGACGTGGGTCAGGGCATTCAGCGCCTGGGGCCGGTCAAGGGTTAATAGACCCAAAGAGCCCCGTTTTTCCGTCTTTACGTGGGGATCGGTTGGCGGCATGGCGGGCAGACTTGCGCGGCCCGCCCCGAATTGGCAAGACGGAGCGTCGGCGAAAGCCGGAGCGACCATAAAAAGAGTTGCCATGAGCGCCTACCCCGCCCTTCGCATGCGCCGTCTCCGCCGTCATGACTGGACACGGCGGCTGGTGGCCGAAACGACACTTTCGCCGGCCGATTTGATCTGGCCGGTCTTCGTGATCGAGGGCGAGAACAAGCGCGAGGCGGTTTGCTCCATGCCGGGCGTGGAGCGGCTGTCGGTGGATCTGGTGGTGACGGCGGCGAAGGAGGCATTCGCCCTGGGCATCCCGGTGATCGCCCTCTTCCCCCAGACACCGGCAGCGCTGAAAAACGAAGACGGGCGCGAAGCCATCAACGAAAACAATCTGGTGTGCCGCGCGGTGCGCGCCATCAAGAAGGCGGTGCCGGAAATTGGCGTGCTGTGCGATGTGGCGCTGGATCCCTATACCAGCCACGGCCATGACGGGCTCTTGCGCGACGGCGATGTGCACAATGACGCCACACTCGACATGCTGGTTCGGCAAAGCCTGGTGCAGGTCGCCGCGGGTTGCGACATCATCGCGCCGTCCGATATGATGGATGGGCGCATCGGCGCCATCCGCGGCGCGCTGGAAAAAGCCGGCCATCACAACACGCTGCTGATGGCCTATGCCGCCAAATACGCATCCGCCTTTTACGGCCCGTTCCGCGACGCGGTCGGCAGCGCCAAGTCCCAATCTCTTCAAGGATTGGAGGCGGGCGACAAGCGCACCTATCAGATGGATCCGTCCAATGGCGATGAAGCCTTGCGGGAAGTGGCGCTGGATATCGCCGAGGGCGCCGATATGGTGATGGTCAAGCCGGGCATGCCCTATCTGGATATCGTGCGGCGGGTGAGAGAGCGTTTCGGCGTGCCGACCTTCGCCTATCAGGTGTCGGGCGAGTATGCGATGTTGAGCGCGGCCTTCGAAAAAGGCTGGCTGGAGCGCGACCGCGCCATCCTGGAGACTCTGACCGGATTCAAGCGTGCCGGCGCCAGCGGCATCCTGACCTATTTCGCAGTGGAAGCGGCCAGGCTGCTCAGACGCTGATCCTATTGCAGCGTCAGCAGGGATATTTCCGGCGGCACCATGAAGCGCAGCGGCAGCCAGCTTGTTCCAACGCCGGTGGTTACAAAAAGCGTCTTGCCGTCATCGCGGATGATGCCGGCGGCGTATTTCTGGCCATAGCGGGACGCTTCAAACATCGCCGGCCGTCCCAGCCGCGGCAGCCAAACCTGTCCGCCATGGGTATGCCCGGCAATCGTCAACGCACAGCTATCCGGCAACCTGGGAAAGATGTCGGGGGAATGGGTGAAGCAGAGTGCGGCTCCGCGCACGCCCGCGAGCGCTCTCCCCGGCTCGGCCCCATGACTGGCACGGTCGCCGATCCCCACCAGGGTAACGCCATCCCTGGGCGCCGGCAGCATCCGGTGCGCATTTTCCAGATCCGGTATGCCAGCGCGGTTCAGGGCCAACGCAATCAGATCGGGATTTTCCCCGCGGTCGTGATTACCCTGCACCGCATAGACGCCCAGCGGCGCGCGCAAGCCCTTCAGATGCGCGACAATGGTCTTGATCGGCATGTGACGGCTGCCCAGCACACCGGTGATCACATAGTCGCCGGTCAGCAGCACCAGGTCGGGTTTGGCCGCATTCGTCATGGCGACCACAAGGTCGATCTTGGCGGTGTCGATATAGGGCGCGCCCGCATGCAGATCGCTGATCACCGCGACGCGCAGTCCCTTGAGCAGGGGTGATGACTGCTGGACCGTATAAGACGTAAGACGCAGCGAGGCAGGCTCCAGCCAGCCCGCATACACGAACCAGCAAACCGCCAGCAGGAACAACAGGCCCTGCAGGAATCGCAAAATGCCACGAGGATTTATCATGAGCCGGCGCGAGATCTATTCATTCGGGCGCAAGAACGCCAGCTGCCGGTTATTCCCGCTGCGTTGCAAACAGGCTGCGCAGAATGATCTCGGCACGGGCCGGAAGCACATGAAGTCCGGAGCGCCGCTGGCCCAGGTCGATCACATTTTCCAGCACCAGCATGGCCAGGCCGTGGACCGCCGACCACACCGCAAGACCCAGAGCCGTGTCGTGCAAGGCCGCGCCGATCTCGGCGCCGATGGAATCGGCCTTCTGCTCCAGGGCGGGAAACTGGTCGCGGTTGGGCAACTGACCTCCGAACATCAGCCGCGCCAGCGCGGGACGCTGCGCCACGAAGCGCATATAGGCGGCGCCGATGGTGGCGATCTTGTCAGCCTCGCTGCCCTGCGCCTTGGCCGCATCGCCGATTGCCGCGCGCAGCTCATCAAAGCCCTCGGTGGAAAGTTCCACCAGCAGCGCCTCGTGGCTGGAAAAATGGCGATAGGGCGCGGCGTGGCTGACGCCCGCCTTGCGGGCCACCGCGCGCAAGGTCAGCGCCGACAGCGATTCTTCTTCCAGAATGGCACGCGCCGCCTGCAAAAGGCCGTTACGCAAATCGCCATGATGATAGCCGCGATCCCCAGCGCCCTTGGGTATCCCCTTGGACGCCGCGGCAAAATCCCGCTCATAACTCATGCAAGCAAACCTCTATGACTTGTTGCCTTTGCGTGCGGTCTCCTGCCGCACAAAAAGACTGGACGTGTCCCAGCGTTTGCCCCCCAGATTCTCAACCTCCGCGTAAAATTGATCGACCAGCGCCGTCACCGGCAGGCTGACGCCCTGTCTGCGCGCCTCCTCCAATGCGATGGCCAGATCCTTGCGCATCCATTCCACGGCAAAACCGTGATTATATTCGCCCGCACTCATGGTCTTGTAGCGGTTCTCCATCTGCCAGCTCTGCGCCGCGCCCTTGGAAATGACATCCACCACCGCCTCGACATCCAGGCCCGCCGCGCGCATCAGGCTGAAGGCTTCCGCCATGCCCTGCACAGTGCCGGCGATGCAAATCTGGTTGGCCATCTTGGTAAGCTGGCCCGAACCCGCCGGACCCAGCCGCTTGGCCAGCTTGGTGTAGACCGCCATCACCGGTTCGGCGCGAGCGTAGGCGGCCTCGCTGCCGCCGCACATGATGCCCAGCTTGCCATTGACAGCGCCCGCCTGCCCGCCGGAAACCGGCGCATCGACAAAATCAAAGCCGCGTTTTTCGGCCTCGGCGGCGAGCTCGCGCGCAATGGAAGCCGATGCCGTGGTGTGATCGACGAATAACCCGCCTTTCTTCACGGCGCCGAACGCGCCATCAAGACCCAGCGTCACCTCGCGCAGATCGCTGTCGCGCCCCACGCAGCAAAAAACAATATCCTGGTCCTTGGCGGCCCCAGCCGGCGTAGACGCGGTATTGCCGCCATACTCGGCCTGCCATTGCTTGGCCCTGGCGCTGCTTCGGTTATAGACCGTCACGTCATGGCCGCCCTTTTTCAGGTGACCCGCCATCGGATAGCCCATCACGCCCAAGCCGATGAATGCTACTTTCATTTATTCCACCACTTCCATCTTAGAGGTTGCCTCGGTCGCGAACGCCGGACGCTTCATCAGCCATATCACCGCAAATACAGGCAAGGAGACCAAAAACATGAAAAGGAAGTCGTTGGCGTAGGCCTGCACCTGCGCACGGTATTCTATGAGAGAATTCAGATTTGCCAACCCAAAAGGTATCCGTGGACTCATCATCATCGACGGAGCGTTAACTCCCAGCGCCCGATTGAATACACTTGCCTGACCGGCCAGCTGCGCATGGATGGTCTGTACCGAATAAGCCAGGATGTTGGTAGTCAGCGAAACACCGATGGCGCTGCCGATATTTCGTACCAAATTGGAAAGACCTGCGCCATCGGTGCGCAACTGTGGCGAAAGTGTCGCAAAAGCCACCATATTCATGGGGACAAATACCAGCCCCATGCCCACCCCCTGAATAAATGTCACCCAGCCGATCGTGCTGACATTAATGCTGGGCGTCCAACTGGTCATCGCCCACAACGACCACAGCATAAGACCCGCGCCGGCGGTCATAATCACCCGCGGGTCCACCCGAAGAGCCAGCCGACCGGCAAACACCATCGCGAACATCACCCCGAAGGCACGCGGCACCATCAGAAAGCCGGTCTGGGTGACGCTGCGCCCGGCCAGATTCTGCAGATAGGGGGAGATCAGCGCCGATGAGGCCAAAAGAACAATGCCCATCACGAACATCAGGACCAGTCCGCTGATGAAGTTGCGGTCCTTGAAGATCACCACGGGAATAAAAGGCTTTTTCGCGGTCCACATATGAACCAGGAACAAATAGAGGCCGATGACGGCAACCATGGCCTCGATCACGACCTCGGCCGAGGAAAACCAGCCCTTGGTGGTGCCGCGGTCCAGCATCAGTTGAAGCCCCGCCAGGCCTGCCGAAAGCGCGGCGAAACCGAACCAGTCGAATTTCAGGCTGGCGTCGCGCACGGTGTCCTTGAAGAAGACCATCAGCATGGCGCAGGCTGCCAAGCCGAACGGCACATTGATATAGAACACCCAGCGCCAGCTATAGGCGTCAGTGAGAACACCGCCCAGGGTTGGACCCAGGATCGGGCCCAGCATCACGCCCATGCCCCAGATCGCCATCACATTGCCGCGCTTGGCGGGCGGATACATGTCCAGCATCACCGTTTGGGACAGCGGGCCCAGGGCGGCGCCGAATACGCCCTGGATGATGCGGAACAGCACCATCTGCTCCAGGTTCTGCGAGGCGCCGCACAGCATCGAGGCGATGGTGAAACCTGCAATGGAGGTGATGAAGAAGTTCTTCTTGCCAAAGCGCGCCGCCAGCCAGCCCACCGGCGCCGTCATGATGGCGGCGGCAATGATATAAGATGTCAGCACCCAGGTAATCTGGTCACGTGACGCCGACAGACTGCCTTCCATATAGGGCAGCGCGACATTGGCGATGGTGGTGTCCAGCGCCTGCATCAGCACGCCTGCCATGGAGCCGATCAGCACCGCCCATTCGGCGATTTTGCTGTCGTAGATGTGGGCGGCGTGCTGCTCAGCCACGAGCTTAGCGCCCGTCGAGCAGACGCGCGAGACGGCGCTTGCCGGTGTCGACGGCGATCACCGCGCTCATGCCGGCGCGAAGGGGACGGTCGCACTCGCTTTTTTCGATGGCGATGCGCACCGGAATACGCTGCACCACCTTGACCCAATTGCCGCTGGCATTTTCCGCCGGAAGCGCGGAGAAACTTGAATCGCTGCCCGCGCTCACATTGGCGACATGACCCTTCCACTGGCAGCCCGGATAGGTATCGACCGAAATGTCCACCGGCGCGCCGGTGCGGATGTGCGTGATATCGGTCTCCTTCATGTCGGAGGAGATCCAGACGTCCTTGCCGATCAGGCCCACGGCGCTGGTGGTGGTGAAGGCCGACATGGCCGAGATCACCAGCGTACCGGGTTGAAGCGAGTCCACTTCGCCCACCGTGCCATCGAAGGGCGCGCGCACCACCGCATGGCCAAGCTGACGCTGGACTTCGTCCACCGCCGCCTTGGCTTTCTGATAGGCGGGCGCCTGCTCGACCGGCATGCCGGGATTGCCGTTCAGCTTGGCCAGCAGGGTCGCCGCGGTCTGCTGCAGCGAAGCGGTCATCGCTTTGGCATTGAGTTCGGCGGCGCGCGCGGTATCCACCTGCAAGGGCGCGATGGCGTTCTGCTTGGCCAGCGCCTGATAGCGGTTGTAGGTCGCGGCATTGACGTTCGCCATCGCCTGCTGGGCCGCGACCTGCGCCATTGCGGCGTGATAAGATGCGCGGGTGGATTCCACGTCTTGCACCGTCTGCGCCAGCGCCGCCTTGGCATTCTCCAGCGCGATCTCGAACGGCTTGCGGTCCAGCGTGAAGAGGATGTCGCCGGCCTTTACCTGCTGGCCTTCATGGACATTGACGCTCTCCACAAGGCCCGACACGTCGGTCGAAACCATCAGCTTGTTGGCATGGACATAGGAATCATCGGCGGTCACATAGCGCCCGCCCATCAGATAGATGATGCCGGCCACGGCCAGGAAAAGTCCCACGCCGCCAAACATCAGGACCCGGCGCAGCCGCGCCTTGTCGGCCCAGAGCCCGGCCTTTCCTTGCGATGATGCGGCATAAGCCGACACGCTATTGTCGAGGACCGACATTTATTCCCCCACCGCCGCGACACGCGCGGGGCTTTCCGTGGTCAGATTGGACTTCATCTTGAGCAACACCTGGGTGACAAGCTCCATCGTCGCGTCATCCAGGCCTTCGGTGGATTCCTGGAACAGCTCGTCCTTGTAACGGTGGATCGCCGTCAGCACCGGCGCGGAGTCCGCCAGCAGATATAGCCGGCGGATACGGCGGTCGGACGGGTCCAGCCTGCGTTCCAAAAAACCCCTGGCCTCCAGCCGGTCCACCAGCCGTCCCACGGTAATGGGCTCGACCTCGCACAAGGCGGCCATTTCGTTCTGGGTCATGCCTGGCTGGCGCTCCAGACGCATCAGGATCACGCCCTGGGCACGCGTCATGCCATAGGCCCGGGCCCGGCGGTCAAAACGGGTCCGCATCAGGCGGGCCACGTCATGCAGTTCGACAAGCATCTCAGCTTTCATGCCGATAACGTAACGTGCGTTATAATAACGTGCAAGATCATAAGCTATGCAATTTCTTGCCGGTCAGCCATGCGGACAACAAAAAAGGGCGGCCCACCGGGCCGCCCTTTTCCGTCAGATCGGATTATCCGGCTTACATGCCCGAGCCCTGGATGTTCTTCCAGCTGGCTTCGACGGCCTTCACGGCGCTTTCCGGCAGCGGCACATAGTCCAGGCCCAGCGCCAGCTGATCGCCCTTCTCAAGACTCCACTGGAAGAATTTGAGCGTGTCCTGCGTCGCCTTCTGGTCCGGCGGATTCTTGTAGACCAGGATGTAGGTCGTCGCAGTGATCGGCCAGGACTGTGCACCGGGCTGATCCACCAGGATGATGTAGAAATTATCCCTGGCCGCGCCCGCCCAGTCGGCATTGGCAGCGGCGGCGCGGAAGCTTTCCACCGTCGGCTCCACCGCCTGCCCGGCCTTGTTGGCCATCTTCACATGCGCGAGATGGTTTTGCTTGGCATAAGCATATTCGACATAGCCGATGGAGCCGGAAATCTGCGCCACATTGCCGGCGACGCCTTCATTGCCCTTGGCGCCAATACCCGTGGGCCAGTCGATGGCGGTGTCGGCACCCACATCAGCCTTCCAGGACGCCGATACGCGGCTCAGATAGGTCGCGAAGATGAAGGTGGTGCCCGACCCGTCCGAGCGATGCACGACGCTGATGCTTTTGCTGGGCAGAGCTAGGCCTGGATTGAGCTTCTTGATCGCCGCATCGTCCCAGCGCGCGACCTTGCCCTGGTAGATATCCGCCAGGGTGGCGCCGTCCAAGGTCAACTGCCCAGGCTTGATGCCCGGAACATTGATCACCGGCACTACGCCGCCGATCACGGTGGGAAACTGGGTGAGGCCCGAGGCCGCCAATTCCTTGGGCGTGAGCGGCTTGTCGGTGGCGCCGAATGCGACTGTCTTGGCCTTGATCTGGGCGATGCCGCCGCCCGAACCGATCGACTGATAGTTCAGGCCGACGCCCGACGCGCCCTTATAGACCGCAGCCCATTTGGCATAGATCGGGAAAGGAAAGCTGGCGCCCGCGCCGGTGATGTCGGCAACCGCGGCGGTCGCGGCGATAGCCAGGCTCGCCACTGCGCCCATCAGGGCCTTGGTGTTCATCTTCATGTGATTTCTCCGTTCAAACGAGAGTGATTAGTTGGAATATTGGACGCGCAGGCCGACGACATTGAAGTCCTGGCTGTCGCGGTCCGGCAGCGCTGCGGTGCCCTTGCTGATCTGCACGATGTTGTCGTCAAGTATCATGCGAACATTGCGGTTCAGATACCAGTTGATGCCCAAGGCCATGATCCGCTGCCGGCCGCCATTGATGCCAACCAATTGGCTGCTGCTGGCGAGCTGGGTTCCATGCCAGCTGAGATCGGTGTCGCTGTAACGAGCAGTCAGTTCCCAGGCGCCCCAGCTGCCGCCATCCAGTGAGAAGGGCCGCGACGGAACCAGCGATTGGAAACCCGCCTGGGTCTCGGCGAGGGCCGACGCCATATACGTTCCAGCAGTATAGGTCTTGGTTTCGCCTGTGAGAATCCAGGTACCGCCCAGTGTCCAGCCGTCGAAGGTGGGATGGTCGATTACCGCGGTGGACGAGGTGCAGGCCGGATTGCCAGTGGCAAGGATGGAGGAACCGCATTGACGGTCCATCTTGAAATGGGCCCATTCGCCTTCGAGGTAGAAGTTCTGCCAGTTGCCTTCCATGTCAAAGGCGATCATGTCACCGGTCTTGGCCGCGATATTGCCGGTATCGATCAGTCGGGTGCCGTCGACCCGGATTTCCGGACGTTCGCGGAAGCGAAGCGCCTGGGCGCCACCGCCGGCCGAATTGCCGCTGTAGAGCACCGAAGCGATGCTCATGCCCACCTGGAAGTTGGAGATGCCGTCGCTCCAGAAACGATCCGTGACCCGGCCCAGGATCTGGGTCTGCTCATCGCCGCCATTGCCATGGGCGGCTGCGCTGCCGGTCTTGCCGCCCGTGAAGGCCATGTCGAAAGCGGTATTGTCTCCCGCCCAGAAGGTATCCGGCCTGGACCAGCCTATTTCCACGCCGCGGCGGCTATCGCCGGCGCCGAAGCTGTCGGCCGCGATGTTCTCGAGATCGGGACGCTCCGTCCAGGTTAGGCTGGCGGAATTGGTGGTGCCTTCCATCATGAAGGAGGGCTCGATCACGCCGACACTGAAGTGCCACCAGGGAATGCCAACGTAAGTAATCACCATCTTGTTGAGCAACGGATCGCCTTCGCCGCCATTGGCGATGGCGCCGACGGCGCAAGTCGAGGTGGCGGTGCCGCCGGGGGGCGTGTTCAGCGTGGTGGTGGAGGTACAAGTGGAATTCAGGCCGCCGTCGCTGCCACCGGCATTGAGGCGGATTTCATACCAGAAATCGTTGTAGGCCCTACCTTCGATACCGAAATAGGCACGGCGCATCACGGCGCCCGAAGACAGATCGCTGGGACCGGCGAAGCCGGAGGGATGGGTGGAATCCTGCATGTAGCCGGCGAAGTCGGCCTGCATGCGGGCGCGGATGGCCAAGGTGAAGCGGCCATCGCCGGAAGCGAAGGACGCGCGGCCGTTATCGAAGTTCCACACCGCCGAATTGTAGCCCTGTTCCAGGGTGGAGAGGCGAGTACGGTCAGCCATCGCCCGCTCGTTTTGTGCCGCGGCAGCATCTTCCAGCGCCTGAACTCGGGCCGCGAGTTCGGCGTTGCTCATATTTGAGGTCGAGGAGGACACGTTTTGCGCCAGAACCAGCGGCTTGTCGGCGCTGTCAGTTCCAGCAGCCTGGGCTCCCGCTGTCATCGCGACAGCTGCAACGCCTGCCATCAGCGCAATCTTCCCAATTCTCATTACCCACATCCCCATTTGGTCCGCGCAAAGTCGCGCGCGGTTGCTGTCGCAGGGGCCAGCTACAGGAAGATGAAGGTTTCATGACAGTGATGTGACAGGCCTCACGGATGCAGCGGAATCCGCGTTCCAGCCAAAATGTCGCGCCTGTGAATCCTTTTCAGCGTTGCGGAAAAGTCGCGCTTTGCGGGCAAATTCAGACGGCGTAATGAACTTCGGCGCGCTATCTGCCGTCTATCTAATCCGAGTCTGACGTGCCGCGGCCCGATGGGCTCTCCGGCGCTTCGTTCTGCGCCAGTGCACCATAACGCCCACGGAAATAGACCAGCGGCGCGCCCGCCCCGTCATGTCTCGCAAAGCGAAGCACCCGGCCGATCAGGATGGCGTGGTCGCCAGCGTCCTGCACGCTCTCGCGCGCGCATTCGAAGATCGCCAGTGAGTCGGCCAGCGCCGGCGGGCCCAGTTCGGTGGGAATGAGCGCGATGCCGTCCAGACTGTGCTCGCCTGCCCCGGCGAGTCGCGCCGACACCGCTTTGTGACCACTCGCCAGAATGGAGACGGTGAAGCCCGGTGCCTGCGCGAAGTGGGGATAGCGGCGCGACCGCCGGTCAATGCACCACAGCACCAGAGGTGGATCCAAAGAGACCGAGGTGAAGCTGTTGACGGTAATCCCAATATGGGACGCCTCATGGGAGGCGGCCGTCATCACCGCGATTCCGGTGGGAAAACAGCCCAGCGCCGCGCGCAAACCCTTGATATCGAAGTCCATAAACCACCTGCGGCCAGACCCGCTTCACACTCGGTTAATCGAGGGTATGCATGATGGCCCAAGGTTAGGCGACGTGGCGAAGACCGCAAGGCTGAAACCGGGTAATTTCAAAGGTGGCGGGCATGGCCGGCGACAACGCGGTCGTTATCAAACGCATCAAAAAAGGCGGCCATGGCGGCCATCACGGCGGCGCCTGGAAGGTCGCGTATGCCGACTTCGTGACCGCGATGATGGCCTTCTTCCTGCTGATGTGGCTGATCAATACCACGACACCGGAGCAAAAACGCGGCATCGCCGACTACTTCGCGCCCCAATCCATCGCCCAGACGGTTTCGGGCAGCGGCGGTGTTCTGGGCGGCAAGGTGATGGGCGAGGATAATGCGCATGCCGGCGGCGCACAGTCGGTCATGCAGAAGCAATCGCCGCCCGCGCCGTCCTCGGCCACCAAAGCGCTGGCCGCAGGGGCGACTCAGGGTGGCGCCAATTCCAATTCCACCAGCAACTCCGACTCGCATTCGGCGCAGGACGGCGAGTTCGCCAATGCCGCCGAAGCTATCCATCAGGCGGTCCAGGACAATCCCGACATCGCCAATCTCTCCCATCAGGTGATCACCGAGAATACCCCGCAGGGCCTGCGCATTCAGCTGGTCGATCAGGACGGCCGGCCCATGTTCAAGCAGGGCTCAACCGAACCGATGCCCTATGCCAGGAAGCTGCTGGCCGCAATCGGCGGCATCATCTCGACGCTGCCCAACCGTGTATCCATCGGCGGACACACAAGCGGAAACGACTCGGGGGACGGGTCGAGCTGGGAGATGTCCGCAGCCCGCGCCAACCAAGCTCGCGCCATGCTTCAGGCCGGCGGCCTGTCCAGCGACCGTATCTATGAGATCGCGGGCAAGGCGGGGTCCGAGCCGCTTTTGCCGGAGGACCCCAATGCCAGCGCCAACCGCAGGCTTTCCGTCCTGCTGATGCGCGAAGCACCGCCCGCCCCTGCCCATACGGGGCTTTAGCTCTCGGGCCAAAGCCCTTGGGACCAAAGCCTTTCCGGGCCAACAGCGCGTCGGCCCCTCCCCGGCGGGGTCAGGCCGTAACCACAACCTAAAAAAGGCCGTTGGGCCCCCAATAATCCGCTTCCCTCCGCGCCCGTCCGCGCCATACTTGAATCGGCATGACTGACCAGCGCAGCACACGCGTACCGCAATTCTTCCTGACCCCGGGCGGGCCCTGTCCCTATTTGCCCGGCAAGATCGAGCGCAAGGTGTTCGCCCGGCTGGGCGGCAACCTGGCCCAGCCCCTGTCGGAGGCCCTGACCCATTCCGGATTCCGCCGCAGCCAGTCCATCGCCTACCGCCCGGCTTGCGAAGGGTGTTCGGCTTGTGTGTCGGTGCGCATCCGCTGCGGCGATTTCCAGGTCAGCCGCAGCCAGAAGCGAATCCTGCGCCGCGCCGCCGGCCTGTCGCGCACGGAAGTGACGGCGGAGGCCACGCGCGAGCAATTCGCGCTTTTGCGCACCTATCTGGACTCGCGCCATCCCGGTGGCGGCATGAGCGACATGGGCCTGTTCGACTATGTCGCCATGGTGGAAGAGACGCCGGTGAACACCCACATTGTGGAATACCGCAAGGCCTCTGGGGGCAACGACGGGGGCACGCTCTTGGCCTGCGCCCTCACCGACCGGCTGCGGGACGGACTCAGCATGGTCTATAGCTTCTTCCATCCCGGCGAGGATTCGCGCAGTCTTGGGACCTACATGATCCTGGATCATGTGCGCGCGGCAAAGCAGGCGGGCCTTCCTTATGTCTATCTGGGATACTGGGTGCGCGGCAGCGACAAGATGGATTACAAGATTCGCTTTTCGCCACTGGAAGCCTTGACTCAGAGTGGCTGGGAGCTGCTGGAGCCATAAAGCGGACTGCGACACGCGATGTGAGAGTGCGTGCGCCGTGTCGGCTTGTGTCACAAAAAGTTCGCATAAGGTCTTTCAATCCTGAGCGCACGCGGCATCAAGTTTAAGATTGGGTTAAGTCTCGAGGCATAGGATTCCATCCGCTGCGATGGAGGATCACCCGATGTATCTGGGACTGATTCAAATTGTGAACGCCGATCTCGAACACCGATATCCGACCGAACATGTCTATGGCGAAAGCCAAACCGGCAGCGCGCCGCCGCAGCTGGTGCAATGGCTGAGACGGATATTTCGAGGCGGTTCGGTCCCGGCCGATATCGAAAAAAGACCGGCTGAACGGAACTGACGCGCCTGCCTTTGCCATCCCGCCTCCGCCAGGGGCTTTTCTGATCCGCCAGCCCAGATTTGCGAAGCGCCGTTTTTATCCCCGCCGGGATCGACGATAAAAATCGCCTCCGGCGTCAAAGGCGGCCGAATGTCGCCGAAAATCCCCAATTTCCGCCGCTCTGTCTTGCTACAGCGGAATGGTCGCCAAGACGGCAAAAGAGAACAATGAAAGACCGGGCCTTGTGCCCTTTCCAAGGATGTGGTTTTCCACATCGCTGAGCCGGTCGTTTTAAGGTTTTTTACACGTGCCGAACCACAGAACCAAGACATGAGTTCGACTATTGCCAGGAACATCATCGGCGCGCTTGTCGTGCTTTGCTTGATCGTGGGGGTGGGAATTCACTACCTGAACCGCGAGGACGCTGACCAGCGGCCGGCGCCACAACACATCTCCCAGCTGGCAAGCATCAGGCTGGGGATGCTGCCCACCGATGTGACCTTGTTGCTGGGAAAGCCCTCTGTTGCAGGCAGCACCGAAATCGACGAAACCGGACAGGCCCATCTGACCTATATCTATACCAAGAATAACAATGCGGATTATGCGCTGGACATCACATTTTATGGGCCCAGCCGCCTCAGCATGCAGGCCGTGGTGGTTTGCGAAAATGGCGGCCTTTCGAGCCTTCTGGGACTGGATCGATACAGCAGCGAACCGGCGGTTCTGGGCGCGCTTGGAACACCAAGCCATTCCAGTATTCGCAGCGGCGGCCTGGAAAAAGTGATTTCCTATAGTGCGTGGAACGCATCCTTCAAGATTGCGCGCGGCAAGGTGATTGGAATCTGCATCCATCAGGGCAAATTCATCCAGTATGACAAGGAATCCCCGTTGCCACTGCGCAGACAGGTCAGCACCCAAGCCAGCTGAAGCTATGCAGCCCTATCGCGCACTCGCGTAGATCCGGCGCAATTCAGACTTGAGTATCTTTCCGGTCGCGCCGTGCGGAATGCTGTCAACCACAATCACCCGGTCGGGGATTGACCAGTCCGGCATCTTGCCGCGACAGAATTCGCGCAAATTCTCGGGGGCCGGCATGCATCCCTGTAGCGGCACCACGATCAGCAGCGGCCGCTCGCCCCATTTTTCGTGCGGCACGGCAATGGCTGCGGCCTCCGCCACCTCGGGATGAGCGACGGCGATATTCTCGATGGCGATGGAGCTGATCCATTCCCCACCCGATTTGATCAGATCCTTGGTGCGGTCTGTGAGCGTTATGAAACCGTCAGCGTCGAACACGCCCACATCGCCGGTAGGAAACCAGTTTCCATCGCCAATGTCCTGCGGCGTGCGGTAATAGCCGCTGGCGATCCAATGGCCTCGGAACATCATATTGCCGGGGCTGTGCCCGTCCCACGGCACCTCGCAGCCGGTGTCGTCCTGAACACACAAATCGACGCCGAACACCACGCGCCCCTGCGAAGCGCGCCGGTTCAGCTGTGCCTCGCCTTCCAGCTTCAGGCAACTGACCTTGGGCGCATTCAGCGTCACCACCGGCGAGGACTCGGTCATACCCCAGGCGTGATTGACCCACACGCCGAGCTGGTTATAGGCCTCTATCAAGGCGCGCGGCATGGCTGCCCCGCCAACAATGATGCGCTTGAGGGTTTCCATCTTCTGGCCGCTGTCGCGCAGATGATTGATCAAGTTGAGCCAGATGGTGGGAACCCCAACCGCAATGGTGGCGCGCTCTTCATTCAACAACGACAACAACGATGCGGGATCGAGCTTGGGACCGGGCATCAGCAGCGCCGCGCCCGCCATGGGCGCAATGTAGGGCAGCCCCCAGGCATTGACATGGAACATCGGCACCACCACCGCCACCCGGTCGGTGGCACGCAATGCCAGCACATCGGCAAAGTTCGACGCCATGGCGCTGAGCACGCTGGAACGGTGGGAATACAGCACGCCCTTGGGACGGCCGGTTGTGCCAGAGGTATAGCAGAGCGCCGAAGCGGTATTTTCATCCAGCCTCGGCCAGGCATCGATCGCTGCGGCCGCATCCATCAGCGTCTCGTAGCAGTGAAGCGCAACGCCAGGCGGCAGATCGGCCTTGGGCATGGCGGCGGCATCGCTCAACACCACCACAGCGCGCAATGCTTCCAGCCTGGGGGCGATGGCGGCGACGATCGGCACGAAGGCAGGATCGCAAAAGATCAAACCGTCCTGCGCGTGATCGGCGATATAGGCGATATCGTCGTGGCTGAGGCGCGGATTGATGGTGTTGCAAACCGCGCCCGAGCCGGAGATGGCGTAATACAGTTCTAGATGCCGGTCGCTGTTCATCGCCAGGGTGCCGACGCGGTCGCCGATATTCACGCCCAACCGGCGCAGAACGGACGCCAGCTTGCGGGCACGCACCGCCAGCGCGATATAATTGGTGCGGACTGACGATCCATCGGCACGGCGCGTGACGATTTCGGTATCGCCGTGATGACGCGCGGCATGCTCCAGAATGGCTGAAATCAGCAATTCATGACGCTGCATCAGGCCCAGCATGTGCCCCCTCAGTCAGGGCGCATTGAGGCACAGCGTGTGCGCAGTGGCAATGCTGCATGGGACGGATCTTCCGGCCCATTTCGCTGCGGCGCACCACAATTGCTTTTGACCCCGCGCCGCAATAGGAATCTACCGTCAGTATCATTTCCCATGCGGGAGAAAACCCGATCATATTCCGGCCTCTACAGTCTGGAGCAATTCGACCCATGACAAAGACTTGTGCGGGCGGTTTTGGCAGATCATTCCTGTTGACTGCTGGCCTGTTTCTCTCTTTGGGCACGGATGGCGACGCGGCTCCAGGCGATCACTTCGTCCTCTCGCCCGCCGACATGCCGGCGCCCAACAGCACCGTTCCGACTGACTTCGATCCAACCTTCGAAGACCGCCCGGTAAATGTGATGCCGCAGGTACCGCAGGGGTTTGCGATCTCCCTGTTCGCCTCGGGCCTGAAGCACCCGCGCTCGCTGGCGGTCTCCCCCGACGGCGACGTGTTCGTGGTTGAGGAAGGTCCCGGCATCATTCTGCACCTGCGTGACAGCGATGGAGACGGCAAGGCAGATCAGACCAAGGAATTCGCGACCGGCTTCGATCGCCCACACGGCATCGCCCTGCGTGACGGACAAATATATATCGGTGACGTCAATGCGGTGTGGCGCGCGCCCTATCGGGGCCGCGACAGCGTCCCCAAGCCGGAATTCCAGCGCGTCACGGCCGCACCGGACCTGCGCCCGATCGGCTGGCATGCCACGCGCGACATCGCACTGGATTCGAATGAAAAACTGTATCTCGCCATCGGCGCGCGCGATGATTTATCGGAGAGCCCCCTGCCCGACGCCACGATCCAGATTGTCGCCAAGGATGGCTCCATGGCGCCCTTTGCGACGGGACTGCGCAATGTGGAAGGTCTGGCATTTTATCCGGGTACGGATGACTTGTGGATAACCGTCAACGAGCGCGACAAGCTGGGCGCCCGTACCCCGTCGGATTTTCTGGCGCATGCGCACGCCGGAGATTTCTTTGGCTGGCCCTATGCCTATAACGGCCCGCATCCCGACCCTACCTTCGGCGCCAAGCGTCCGGACCTTGTGGCCAAGACCAGAACACCCGAGGTTCTGTTGGGCGCGCATGCCGCGCCGTTAGGGCTGGCATTCTATACCGGCACACAATTCCCGCAGGAATATCGCAACGACGCTTTTGTCGCGTTTCACGGATCGGGCGCCTATGACCAACTCGACGGTTACAAGGTTGTTCGCGTGCGGTTCAAGAACGGCGCGCCAACCGGCGGATACGACGACTTCATCACCGGCTTCTCGCACACCGTCAAAGGCCATTTGGCGGTGTGGGGTACGCCTTCACAACTTGCGGTCGCCCACGACGGCAGCCTTCTTGTGGTTGACGATAAAGGCGGCTGTATCTGGCGCGTCGTCAGCACGGGAAAGTAAAACAGAATCCGAGTCGTCATGCTCGGGGTCCGAGACGGGCCTGCACCCCTAGGATGCTCTTTGCAGCCCATTGACCTTCCACACCGGCGCCGCGGCTGCCCGCGTGACGTAGGCGATGAACGCCGCAGCGGCTCCGGCGTCGGAGCTGCGCGACGACACCGCCACATCACCATCCAGCCAGGCATGCAGATCCGCGGGCAGCGGCCCCACCACCGATACCGCCGGATCACGGGTTTCGCACTCAAGCTGCAGCGCCATGTCGGCGCCGTCCTTGATGCCCTTCACGCCGTTGCCGTTCATGATCAGCACTTCATGCGTGCCGGCATATTCGGGGCGCTGCAAAATATCGTGGATGATCATGGCCTGGGCGCTTTTCTCGTCTTTCCAGGGGCTGGAATAAGCGACATGGCGCGCGGCATGCAGCGCCGTCGCCAGTTTCGCCGCATTGGAGATATCGGGATGGGGGGCGCCCGACGGCACGATCATCACGATCTGCACCCGGCCCAGCGCCTTGCGGCTGCCCGCGACCAGCCCACCGTCGGCGGAAAGCTGGTCCATCAGGTTTTTGGGCAGCATCACCACATCGGCGGCGGGTGTGCCGGTTTTGATGGTGTTCATCATCGCACCCATGCCGGTGGATTTCACCGTCACCTTAATGCCGGTTTCCTTGGTGTAGGCGGCGGCGAGATCATCAATCCCGGCGAACTTCACAAAGCCAGGCGCCAGTACGGTCAGTTCGGCGGCGCCGACATCGGATATGGCGATTGAGACGAGAGCCGCAACGAGTGCGGCAATACCCAGGCGCATGGCATTTCCCCTCTGTGTTTTGGGGCAATGCTAAGCTCACGGACCGTGTGCAGCAAGCAGGCAAGCGAAGGGCAGCCGCGGGATCACAGGCAGCCACCCTTCGCACCGCACAATAGCGGGCTTAGTGGCCGGCGCTGTTGGACATGGAACCGCTGGACATCGAACCGCTCGACGTCGAGCCGTTGGACATCGAACCGTTCGACATCGCGCCCTTGGCCTTCTTCTTGTTCTTCATCTTGTCGTGATCGGCCATCGCGCCGCTGGACATCGATCCGCTGGACATGGAACTGTTGGACATCGAACCATTCGACATCGCGCCGCCGGAGGCGCCTTGCGCCAGCGCGGGTGCGGCGACGGCAGCGATGAACAGGGCGAGCATGGCGGTCTTGCTGAAATTCTTCATGGCTTTCTCCTCGTAGGGCCACGACCCATTGCCGTGCCTGCCAGAGATTTCGCGCGCCGCTCGCCATGGTTACAGACGCGGACAGACAATTTCAGATTCCAGCGTACCATTCATAGCCACGGTCTTCCCAATAGCCGCCCCGGCCGCCCGCGATTTGAGAAAAACTGTCGGTGATTTCGATGCGCTGAACATATTTGGCCTGCTTGTAGCCCAGTTGGCGCTCGACCCTGAGCCTGAGCGGCGCGCCATGGGCCACGTCCAGCGGCTTGCCGTTCATCGCATAGGCGATGATGGTCTGAGGATGAAAACCATCGCGCAGGTCGATGCTTTCATAATATTGGCCGGGACTCTGCTCGCCGCCCTTGGCGGGTTCGCCGGTCAGATTGTCGGTGCAGTGGAACACCGCATAACGCGCGCCCGGTTTCAGGGCGGCAGCCTTGAGCAAAAGCCCCAGCGGAACGCCGGTCCACATGCCGATGGCCGACCAGCCTTCAACGCAATCGTGCCTTGTGATCTGTGTACGGCGCGGCAGGCGGCGCAATTCCGGAATCGAAAGCGACATGGGATTGGCGACCATGCCATCGATCTTCAGCCGCCAGCTGGCGAAGTTCTGTGCCACATGGGCATTGTATTCATTGGTGCCGGGATCGAGTGTGCCATTGGCCTTGAACACCGGTGAAATATCAGATGTGCTGTATTCCTTGGCCAGGCGGTCGCCCACCAGCAATCCGCGCTGGGTGGTCTTGGTCCAATCTTCCACCGCGTGAAACACATTGGAAAAATCCGGACTCAGGGTCAGCGTGTCGGCATGGCCGACCAGCCAGCCAGCGCCCGCAACACCGCCCAATATCGCCACCCGGCGGGTGATAACCTTGGCGCTCGCCATCAGGGATGATCCTTGGGGATGCGATAGCGCCCCGTCAGCATGGAGCGAATTTCATTAATTGGCCCGGCCAAAACGACTTCTGTCAGATGCACGATAACAAAAAGCACGATCAGGCTGGCACAGATGAAATGGATGCTGCGCGCCGATTGCCGCCCGCCGAACAGATCGAGCAGCCAGGGGAAGAAAGCATCGAACCCGGGCGACATGGTGAGACCCGTGAGCACCATCAGCGTCACCAGCACGGTGACCCCCAGATAGGCCAACTTCTGCAGCGCGTTATAACGGCGCGCCGCATCGCCAGTGGGATGCTTGAGCTTGATATGATCACGGATGGAGCGGGGAATGGAGCGGATGTCGGCGCGCGTGGGCCAGATGTCGCGCTGGATATGCCGCGACCACAGGCTGTAGCCCAGATAGGCCAGCCCGTTGATCGCCAGAATCCAGGCAAACAGGAAATGCCAATGGCGGGCATCGGCCAGGTCCTGGAAGCTGGGAATGGTGATCCATTCCGGCCAGCCGCGGGACTGGAATTCGCCATCGACCTTCGACCAGCCCAAGACGCCGGTGGTGTTGAAATGCCAGGGACCGATCTGGGTCAGCCCTTGCGGGCCGGCCGGGGTGTCGATGGCGCCCAACGACAGAAATGGCTTATCAGCATCGGCGCCAACCATCCCCCAGTATAGCCGGGGATGGGCATTGAAGATGTTGAGCCCGCTGCCCACCAGGAACAGGATGCATAGCGCATTGATCCAGTGCGTCAGGCGCACCAGGGCGCGGTGGCGGTAAAAGCCGTCCTGGTCGGATATCGGGGCAAAGGCATCGCGCCAGGCGCGGGCCGGGAGCGCCCGGATACGGGACAGAAAGCTCGCTTTTGCCGGACCGGAATCAGGTGCCACTTTGTCCTCCCTCAGCCACTATATTCGCGGACTGGAGCGGGTGGTTTCACATTCTCGAAAATTTTTACGGTAGAGGCACAGCCAGGGCCGGGTATGGCGGATTGCCAAGCTAGCCGCCCGCGCCGCCGAAACGGGCTTTCAGTTCCGCCACCTGCTCCTCGGTGATCTTGGCGACCAGAACCTCCGGCGCCTTGATCGGCTGGCCGGGCTCCAGGTCGTTGAGCAATATCTCCATCGGTTGACCCGGGAACGGGATCACGCCGCCGCGGTATCCCACCGGCTGAATGCATTCATGGATGGTCTTGGCGAAGCTGGGCATCACCGGCCAGATCAAATGCGCGAACTGGTGGATCAGGTTCAGCCCCATGCGCACACCGGCGGCCGCTTTGGCGCGGTCGGTCTTGATATGGGTCCAGGGCGCCGCACGGGTCATATATTCATTGCCAGCGACCCAGATGGCGCGCATTTCGGCCAGAGCCTTGCGGAATTCCGCCTCTTCCATGAACGCGGCATATTGCGCGACGCGCCGGTCCATTTCGGCGATCAGGGCGCGTTCTTCCTCGCCATATTCGCCCTCGCCCGGTACCACGCCGTCGAACCGTGCCACGCAAAATTTGGTCACGCGGTTGACGAAATTGCCCAGCACATCCGCCAGGTCCTTGTTGATGACGCCGGCAAAATGCTCCCAGGTGAAATTGCTGTCCGAACCTTCCGGGGCATTGGCGATCAGGTAGTAGCGCCACCAGTCGGCGGAAGCGACGTCCAGCGCCGTGTCCATGAAGATGCCGCGCTTGCCCGAGGTTGAAAACTTGCCGCCGTCATAGTTCAGCCAGTTGAAGCCCTTGAGCCGGTCGACCAGCTTCCAGGGTTCGCCCGAGGCCATGATGGTCACCGGGAAACCCACGGTGTGAAAGGGCACATTGTCCTTGCCCATGAATTCCCAATAGGTGACGTCTTTTGCCTTGTCGCCGTACCACCAGTCTTTCCAGGCATCGCCCTTGTTGTTCTTGTCGGCCCATTCCTTGGTCGCGGCGATATATTCGATGGGCGCATCGAACCAGACATAGAACACTTTGCCTTTGAGCTTGCCCTCGGCAATGTCGTCGGGCACCGGGATGCCCCATTCCAGATCGCGGGTGATGCCGCGATCCTGCAGGCCTTCGTCCAGCCATTTATAGGCGATGGAGGTCACCAGCTGCGGCCAATCGGCCTTGTGGCTGTCGATCCAAGCACGCAACTTGTCCGAAAACTGCGCCTGTTTCAGAAACAGATGCGTGGAATCGCGAATCTCAATGTCGGCCGCGCCTGACACCGCCGAACGCGGATTGATCAGGTCCACCGGATCCAGCACCCGGGTGCAGTTCTCGCATTGATCGCCGCGGGCGCGGTCATAGCCGCAATGCGGACAAGTGCCGATCACATAGCGGTCGGGCAGGAAACGCGCATCGGTCGCCGAATAGGCCTGTTTGGTGGTGCGCATTTCCAGGAAGCCGTTCTTCCACAGCGCGCGGGCAAAGTGCAGCGTCAGTTCATGGTTCTGGGCTGAGGAGGAGCGCCCGAAATTGTCCCAGCTGAGCGCGAACCTGTCGCCCAGCGTCTTCTGCACCGCATGCCACTTGGCGGCATATTCGGCGACCGGCGTGCCCTCTTCCAGCGCCGCCAGTTCCACCGGCGCGCCATGCTCGTCGGTGGCGCAGATCGCCAGGGTCTGGTAGCCGCGGCTTCGGCAATAGCGGGCGAAAATATCGGCCGGCAACATGGACCCGACCAGATTGCCCAGGTGCTTGACCCCGGCGACATAGGGAATGGCGGAAGTGATGAGGACGCGCTTCATGTTCTGCTATATAAAAGAGAGAGACGGAGACCAGTCCTCATACAAGGGGACGGCCAGAGACGCAAAAAACGAAGCAAAAGGGGACGAAAATGGCCAAGGCCGCATCCGGCAGAATGTTGAAATATGCCGTTCTGGCAATGGGTTCTGTGGCAATCCTCACTTCGTTTGCGAGCGGTCAAAATCAGCCCGCTCCGGTGCCCGAATCCAGCATTATCCCGGCCAGCGCGCTGGATAACCTGCCCCACAAGGACATCTCCAACGGCATCGTATCGGCTAAGGTCTATCTGCCCGGTGAAGCCGGATTCTATCGCGGCACCCGCTTCGACCGGGCCGGGGTCGTCGCTCACGCCACATATAAAGGTACCGACTACGGCCAATACTGGTTTTCCAGCACCTCGCCCGCCGTCCACGACTTCGCCTGGCGGGGCGGCCAGGTCACAGTGTCCACCGCCAGCGGTGCCGCCGGCCCGTCCGAGGAATTCACCACCATCGGCTTCGATGAGGCAGGCAAGGATGGCAAATTCCTGAAGATCGGCGTCGGCATCCTCCAGCGCGACACCCAGACTTACGACTTCGTCCATACCTATCCGGTACTGAACGAAGGCAAGCGCGGCTTCAGCGCTACCAAGACCAGCGTGCGCCTGACCCAGGACCTGTCGGACAAAGATACCGGCTTTGGCTATGCCTATGTGAAGACCGTGAAGCTGGTGCCCGGCAAGGCGCAGATGGTGATCGAGCATGTGCTCAAGAACACCGGCAAGAAGGATCTAGACACATCGGTCTATTGCCACAACTTCCTGAGCCTGAGCACCGGCAATGAGAATCTCGCGCTGACGGCGCCCTTCACCTTGGTCGCGGGCAAGCCGCTGGCGGCGGATGCGGCGCAGGTCAGTGACAAGACGCTGAAATATCTGCGCGCGGTCAAGGAAGGCGAAAGTGTCACCTCGCCCTTCACCGGTTTCGGCGACAAGGTCAGTGACTATGACTTCAAGGTGGTGAACAGCAAGACCGGCTTCGGCCAGCGCATCCGCGCCGACCAGCCGCTGGCCCGGATCAACTTCTGGTCCATCCGCACTACCTTCAGTTGGGAACCGTACATCGCCATCTCGCTCAAGCCGGGCGAGACCAAACGCTGGACCTATACTTACGACTATTTCGGCCCAGGCGAGGGTTGAGATGCGACACGCGGCGTTTGCCGTCGCATTGCTGGCGGGAGCTTGCGGTACGGCGAACGCCCAGCCCCAATCTTTGGTGGGCACCCTGCCCGCCGGCGCGTTGGAGGATTTCCCGCATGTCGCGATCTCCAACGGGCTGATCACTGCCCAGGTCTATCCGCCAGGCAAAAAGGAATTGTACCAGGGCACCCGCTTCGATCACGCCGGTGTGGTGTTTCACGTCACTTTCAAAGGCCAGGACTACAGCACCTACTGGTTCGACCGCTTTGTCATCGACCCCCGCGATGAACGCAAATATCCTGACGGGGTGCAGCATGCCTGTTGCGCGGTCAGTGGTCCGGTGGAGGAATTCGAGCCTGTTGGGTTTGAAGAGGCCGGCATGGGGGGACGCTTTCTCAAGCCCGGCGTCGGCGTCTTCAAGCGCACCAGCGACAAGTATGACCAATTCCCCACATTGCCGGCGCTGAACACGGGTACCCGCGCGTTCAAGGCTAGCAAGAACACCGCGCATTTTACGCAAACCTTGCAGGACAAGGAATCCGGCTATGGCTACAGCTATGCCAAGACCGTGAGTTTGGTACCGGGCAAGCCACAGATGACCATCGCTCATACGCTCAAAAACACTGGCACAAAACCCATCAACACGACGGTCTACAACCACAACTTCCTGACACTCAGTCCCGGCAATGAACATGTCGCGATCACCGCGCCGTTCGCGCTGCAGGCGGAAAAACCGCTGCAGCCCGATCTGGCAAGGATTGACGGCAAGACGCTGCACTATCTTGCGTCAGTGCCCAAAAAGATCAGCGTCAACAGCCCGATCATGGGCTATGGCTCCGCGGTATCCGACTATGATTTCCGCGTGGTCAACACTGCGACCGGATTCGGCCAACGCTTGCGCGCCGATCAACCCATCGCGCGCATCAATTTCTGGTCGGTAAACACCGTACTGGGCTGGGAGCCCTACATCGCCATCGCGCTCAAGCCGGGCGAGAGCAAGAGTTGGACCAACACCTATGATTTCTTTGGACCTGGGGAGAAGTGAAATGCGAAAGACATGTTTTGCCGCAATGCTGCTGGCCTCTACCACATTGTCCTGGGCACAGGGGCACGACCCCTATGTGCCGGTGAATCCTGCCGACACGTCGCCCGCCAGCGCACTGGACGATATGCCGTCCAAGACCATCAGCAATGGCATCGTCTCGGCCAAGGTGTATCTGCCGGTGGAATTCGGATTCTACCGCTCAACCCGCTTTGATCACGCCGGCATGATCACCCACATCACCTACAAAGGCCATGACTATGGCCGCTACTGGTTCGTCAAGACCTCGCCCGATGTGAAGAACTTTACCTATGACAAGGACGGTCTGGTTGCGCATCCTTCCGACGTGGCGGCGGGCCCCGTAGAAGAATTCGGCGAGAACGGCTTTGACGCGGCGGGGCGCGACGGACGCTTCCTGAAAATCGGCGTCGGCATCCTCAAGCGGGACAATGACACTTATGACCGCTTCCACACCTACCCGATCCTGACCGAAGGCAAGCGCACCACCACCGCCACCAAGTCCAGCATCCGCTTCGATCAGATGATCACCAGTGACCCGTCAGGATACGGCTATAGCTATACCAAGACGGTTCGCATCATGCCCGGAAAGCCGCAGCTGGTGATCGAAGACAGGCTGAAAAACACCGGCAAAAAGCCCATCGACACCACCGTTTACAACCACCACTTCATGACACTGAGCCCCGGCGAGGAGGGTGTAGAGCTGGTTGCGCCTTTCTCGCTTGCGCACACCCGCCCCATGCCCGACGATGTGGTGAAGTTCGACGGCGCACGCATGACTTATATCCGTGGCTTGACCGGCCAGGAACAGGTGGCCAGCGAACTGACCGGCTTCACCGACGCGGTCGATCACAATGATTTCCGTATCACCAACACCAAGACCGGTTATGGCGTGCGGCTGCGCGCCGACATGCCGGTGACGCGGCTGTTATGGTGGTCGGTGCCCTCCACCATGGGGATCGAGCCTTACATGGCGGTGAAGTTGAAGCCGGGCGAAAAAAAACGCTGGACCCACACGCTGGATTATTACGGTCCCGGCGATTCCAAATAAGAGACGGAGCATGAAGTTCGCGATCGGACTAATGGGCACACTGCTGGCAACGGCGGCGCTGGCCCAGCCGGTGCAACCGCCGCCTGCAACCAGCGCACCAGTGGAGGATCTGCTGGGCTTCGCGCCCGCCGCCGCTATTAGCAACGGCAAGATCACAGCCCACGTCGCGCGTATCGATGCCGTGCATGGATTTTACAATGGTACCCGCTTCGACCAGGCCGGCGTCGTTATCAGTTTGAAGTTGAACGGCAAGGAGTTCTATGGCCCCTGGTTCGAACGGCTCGGGCCCGACGTTCTGGATTACACCTATCTGGGTGACACTGTTGTTGCCGGGCCCGACAGCGCCATCAGTGGCCCAGTCGAGGAATTCGCGCCACTGGACTTCGAGACCAAACCTGGCCCCTTTGTGAAGATCGGTGTAGGCGTGTTGTATCAGCCCGACACAGCGCCATATGACCATTATCGCCACTACCGAATTTTGGACGCGGGCCAGCGCAGCACCACGGTCACCAAGGCCAGCGTCACCTTCCGCCAAAGCCTGTCAAGCAACGGTTACGCCTATTTCTATGAAAAGACGCTGAAGCTGGTTCCTGGAAAAGCGCAACTCACCATCACGCACAGCCTCACCAATACCGGCAGCAAGGCGATTGCCACCTCGGTCTACGACCACAACTTTTTGAAGCTGGTGCCGGGCAATGGCGGTGTGAAGGTAAGCTTTCCTTTTGCGCTGGCCACCGCTGCCCCGCCCGCAGCCGATCTGGTCAAAATTCAGGGCGGTACCTTGACGTACTTACGACACATGAAGAGCAAAGAACGTATTTCCTTCCTCGTTACCGGCTTTGGCGATACGGCCAAGGACTATGACTTCCGTATTGAAGACGTCAGTGCCGGCGCTGCGGTGCGTATCCAGGGCGATAAACCGCTGACCCGTGTGAACATCTTCTCCATCGACCGCGTACAGTCGGTCGAGCCTTATATCGCCATCGAGCTTGCGCCCGGCACCGGGAAAAGCTGGAGCTATATTTACACCTTCACCGCGCCCCGCTAGTCCAAAATACAAAAACCGGCGAAGCGCTTTCGCGCATCGCCGGGCATTCCTTCCCGCACTTGCAGCCGCTATCTATCCGTCGGAATCGCTATGGAATTCAACAGCCGGCCGGCGTTCCTCTTCTAAGGACGAGCTGGTTCTCCGCACCAAAATCTTCTTCCAGGACGATAACCTCATTTGAGCACTTGCCTAGGTTCTGCTTCCGGTAATGGCCGTGCGTCGGTCTGGGATCCTCCAGAAGAATGCCGTCCAACACGCCCTTGATCTGCTTGTCGCTATCTATGATCCCTGAAAATACGGTAGTGTCCTAATTTGAGGGTGGTCCGCCGGGCTTCGTGGTCTGTACAGGATGGGCCACGATTTCAGTGGGCCCATCCTTAGCCCAGACAACGCCACTCTCGGCCCCCAAGGCCAAGGCCCTCTCGAATACCGCATTGTCATTCAGACTGCGGCTGCCATCGGGTGCCGGGGGCCCTAGTACTGCATCGTCAATCGGAACGCTGACGTATGCTTCCTCGCGTGCGATGCGCTGAATCCTGATTTGTATGAACTGCGGCATCCGAAAGGTCCTATTTGCTAGTTTGCTCGACCAGTTCCTCAAGCGACCACATTCTATCAGAAACGCCGGCCGCCATGGCTGGGGTAAGCCGGTACAGGCCCCTGCCATGACTGAGGCCATAATGGACGCCAAGGGCCCAGACAAAACGCACCGGGATGCCGTGCGGGAGATATCAGCCCGCGTCCTGGCCCAGCTTCGCCAGCTTGCCAAGCGTGGCCGGATTCAGCGGGTTGGCAGGCGGGTGGGTGTTAGCTGGGTCATGCCGCCGCAATAGTTGCTACTGGCAACTGTTTCATTTGGGGATTGCTGAGAAATCCGGAGGGTCAAATTCAGCGGATGTAAATCTTTTGGGCGTGATGCTGCCCGATGACTTGGTAAGGAGAATACCATGCACGTCCTTCTTAAGAAGTTCGTGGCTGACAAATCCGGCGCAACCGCCATCGAATATGGTCTAATCGCCGCGCTTATCGCGGTGGTGATCATTACCGGCGTGACCGCCGTCGGCACCAGCCTATCGACGACCTTCTCCAACATATCCACCTCTCTGACGCCCTAAATTGACGCTACCTTGACATGCCGCTGGTAATATCCCGCGAAGTCAACGGACGGGCCGCGTCTTAGGGCCAACTCCGTCACACGCCGCACCTGAGCGCCATTATCAACCCGGCGCGCGTCTTTGCGGAAAGAGGCTTCCTAAGCGTAGCGCAGCAGGTACGGCCCGCTAACGTGGTGGAAGTGGCCCATTTCGCCACGGCGCAAGCGGCTGAAATAGCTTTCCGCCCAATTCGTGCAAGCGCCGTCCTGTGAATAGGCTTCCTTGTGATTTATCCGTTTCATTTCGTATTTTGACGCAAGGTCATTCCAGCCCGATGCTTCGTTGGCATTAACAGCGGTTCCTACTGAAATCCGAGACTTGATCCACGACAGCGCAGCGCCTTCGGACTTGAAAACAGCCCGGAAAGAATTGCCGTTGCGTTCGCGCACGATGATAACGGACTGGCGCTTGCCTTATTGATTGGCTGCCTTGCGACGGTCGCGGCGATGCTCAATTAGGTTGCCGGGCTTCACATAGCCGCCAAAATATGCGCCATCTACTTCCGCCACCTTGCCAGCGCCAACCGATCAAGCGTCAAACTCTTATCGAACGCGAATATCAAGCATCCTTGATTCAAAGCCGCCCCCTGTCGCAATGCGCCTCCGCATTGGCGCACATATTGGTGTTGTCTGTATGTCCCTGGAAATGCCAGCCCATCACCGCCAGTCCCAGAAAGATCGCGATCACCCCGCCAATCAGAACCCACCGCTCCATGCGCCCCCGCTGACTTGTGGCGTCTCCGTATTGGCACTCCGCTCTTCAGGCCATGACCGGCGCCTATCGCCCTTGATGCCGGATGATCCGCGCTTTCATCATCGCCTGAGGCTTGACCCCGCCCTTGCCGAGAAATTGCTGATGCGGCGGAACCGGTTTTGCCGCAGC
>JANYAR010000145.1 GCA_025361185.1 Alphaproteobacteria bacterium
TTGGACAGGCGCAGGAATATCCCGGTCAGCAGACAGATCAGCGGCAGCCACAGCACGGCGTGCACCCAAAAAGGCGGCGACCAGGTGAACTCCACCCACAGCGCCAAGCCGCAGACGATGGCGCCCACGATCAGGATGCCGAACACCATGGGCCCGTCGCCCGCGTCGAACATCGCATAGTCCAACGCACAGGCCGTGCACTGTTGCTTCAACGCGATATAGCCGGAAAACAAAGGCCCATGGCCGCAGCGCGGACAGAGGCCCAGGAAGATCGCTCTGGCGGTGTTGGGCGCCTCAACCGGCGACAACGGAGCCCTCACCCCAGACGTAAATGCAGGCGAAGAGGAACAGCCATACCACGTCGACGAAGTGCCAATACCAGGCCGCCGCCTCAAAACCGAAATGGCGGGCCGGCGTGAACTGGCCCGCGATGGCGCGGAACAGGCACACCGTCAGGAAGATGGTGCCGATGATGACATGGAAGCCGTGAAAGCCGGTCGCCATGAAGAAGGTCGAGCCGTAAATGGCCTGGAAGTTGCCCGCGCCGCTGGCCAGCACCGAATGCGCCGCATCGCTGAAGGGCGCCAGCGCCAGATTGTTGAAGCCGAAGGTGAAGGGCGCGTGGGCATATTCATAGGCCTGCACGGCGGTGAAGCTCATCCCTAGAAGAACGGTCAGGATCAACCCCTGCACCGCGCCCTTTTTGTCGCCGGTCTGGATGGCATGATGCGCCCAGGTCACGGTGGTGCCCGAGGTCAAGAGGATCAGCGTGTTCAGCAGCGGGAAGTGCCACGGATCAAGCGTGATGATGCCGGCCGGCGGCCAGCTCCCCACGCCGACATCGCTGTGAAAGATGGCGGTGTTGAAATAGGCCCAGAACCAGGCGACGAAGAACATCACTTCCGAGGCGATGAACAGCAGCATGCCGTAGCGCAGATGCAGCTTCACCACCGGGGTGTGATTGCCCGCGACGACGGATTCGTAGATCACATCGCGCCACCAGCCCGCCATGGTGTAGAGCACGATGCCCAGGCCCACCAGCGCGATCCAGGGCTGGCCGTTCACCGGCAAACCGAAAAAGCCGGTATAATCCTTGTTCATCCAGAACACGGTGCCGACCAGCATGGTGAAGGCGCCAACAGACCCGACGATCGGCCAGGAGCTGGGGTCCACCAGATGATAATCGTGTTTCACATCGCTGCTCATAGGACTAGCCCCTCTAGTGGCCGGAATGTTCAAGCCATTTCACAATGGACATCAGGTAAAACAACAGGGCGACGCCGGCGAGCGTAATCCCCAGTACAATATTGCGTTTGCGGCGCGCGCGCTCCGCATCATTATCCCTCACTGCAGAAGCGCCAAAGCCGGCAGCCCGGCCAGCTTTTCGACGATCAGAGACGCAAACAAGGCGGTCATATAAAGCAGCGACACACCGAACAGGCGATGGGCCGCAGGCTCCTTGATTTCGTCACGCTCGCGGTAAGTGGCGATGGCTTCCCACAGGAACCACAGACCGATGCCGGCCGACGCCGCCAGATACAGCACCCCGCCGATATGCAAGGCAGCCGGCAGCACGCCCAGCGGCACCAGCACCAGCGTGTAGAGCAATATCTGGAACCTTGTGTGGGGCTTGCCCTTGACCACCGGCAGCATCGGCACGCCGGCGCGGGCATAATCCTCACTGCGCCACAGCGACAGCGCCCAGAAATGCGGCGGAGTCCACATGAAAATGATCGCCACTAGCAGCAGCGGCGCCAGCGACAGATCGCCGGTGACCGCAGCCCAGCCGATGGCAGGCGGCAGCGCGCCCGAAAGACCGCCGATCACAATGTTCTGCGGCGTACGGCGCTTGAGCCAGAGGGTATAGACCACGACATAGAAGAGGACGGTGAAAGCCAGCAGACCGGCAGCCAGGAAATTCACGAACAGGCCCATGATGGCAACCGATGCCACCGACAAGGTCCAGCCGAAGGCCAGCGCGTCTTCCCGCGCCACATATCCCATCGGGATGGGGCGGGTGGCGGTGCGGCTCATCAAGCGGTCGATGTCGCTGTCATAGGCCATGTTGAGGCAGCCCGACGCGCCTGCCGCCACCGCGATGCACAGCAGGGCGGTGAAAGCGGTGAGCGGATGGACATGCCCCGGCGCCGCCACGATCCCGGCCAGGCCCGTGAACACCACCAGCGACATCACGCGCGGCTTCAGCAGCGCGAAGAAATCGCCGACGGTCGTCACACGCGGATAGGCCAGAGAAAGCGACATGGATTACTTGATCTTCGGAAGCTCGTTGAACTGATGGAAGGGCGGCGGCGAGGGCAAGGTCCATTCCAGGGTGGTGGCGCCCACGCCCCAGGGATTGTCCGCGGCCTTGCGTTTCTTGGCGAAAGCTTCCGCGCACATGACCAGGAAGACCAGCACGCCGAAGCCGGCAATGAAGGCGCCGATCGAGGCGACATAGTTCCACCCCGCATAGGCATCGGGATAGTCTGCATAGCGGCGCGGCATGCCGGCCAGACCCAGAAAGTGCATCGGGAAGAAGGCCAGGTTCACGCCGATGAAGGTGATCCAGAAATGCAGCTTGCCCAGCGTCTCATTGTACATATAGCCGGTGATTTTCGGGAACCAGAAGTAGAAGCCCGCAAAGATGGCGAACACCGCGCCCAGGCTCAGCACATAGTGGAAATGGGCCACCACGTAATAGGTATCCTGCAGCACCACATCGACGCCCGCATTGGCCAGCACCACACCGGTGACGCCGCCGACCGTGAACAGGAAGACGAAGCCGATCGCCCACAGCATGGGGGTTTTGAACTCGATCGAGCCGCCCCACATGGTGGCGATCCAGGAAAACACTTTGATGCCGGTGGGCACCGCGATCACCATGGTGGCGAAGACGAAATAGGCCTTGGTGTCGACGGTCAGCCCCACCGTGTACATGTGGTGCGCCCAGACCAGAAACCCGATGAAGCCGATGGCGACCATGGCATAGGCCATGCCCAGATAGCCGAATATCGGACGCCTGGAGAAGGTGCCGATGATGTGGCTGATCATGCCGAAGCCCGGCAGGATCAGGATATAGACTTCCGGGTGGCCGAAGAACCAGAACAGGTGCTGGTAGAGGATTGGATCGCCGCCGCCCGCCGCGTTGAAGAATGACGTTCCGAAATGGCGGTCGGTGAGCAGCATGGTGATGGCGCCCGCCAGAACGGGGAGCGACAGAAGCAGCAGGAACACCGTGACCAGAATCGACCAGACAAACAGCGGCATCTTGTGCAGGGTCATGCCCGGCGCGCGCATGTTGAAGATGGTGGTGATGAAGTTGATCGCGCCCAGGATCGAGGAAGCGCCCGCGATGTGCAGCGAGAAGATCGCCAGGTCCATCGCCGGACCGGGCGAATAAGTGGTGGAGAGCGGCGCATAGATGGTCCAGCCGCCGCCAACCCCCATGCCGGCCGAGTCACCTTCCACGAACATGGAAAGCACCAGCAATGCGGCGCTAAAGGGCAGCAGCCAGAAGGAGATGTTGTTCATGCGCGGGAAGGCCATGTCCGGCGCGCCGATCATCAACGGCACCAGCCAGTTGCCGAAGCCGCCGATCATGGCGGGCATGATCATGAAGAACACCATGATCAAGCCATGGCCGGTGACGAAGACGTTGAAGGTATGGGGCTCCTTGAACACCTGCAGGCCGGGATACATCAGCTCGGCACGCATCATCATGGAGAAGAAGCCGCCCAGACAGCCGAAGAACACCGCGAACACCAGGTACATCGTGCCGATGTCCTTGTGGTTGGTGGAATAGACATAGCGCCGCCAGCCGGTGGGATGGTGGGCATCGCCGTGATGGGTGTCGTCGTGATGGGCGTCGAAGGTGGTTGTCATGAAGGGTTTTCCTATTTCGACGCGACGCGGGTGGCGTCATTCTCAAGCGCGGCGAACTTCTTCTTGGCCTCGGCGAGCCATGCGGCATAGTCCGCGTCGCTCACCACATGCAGTTCGATCGGCATATAGGCGTGGCGCGCGCCGCACAATTCGGAGCACTGGCCATAGAACACGCCCATCTTGTCGGCCTTGAACCAGGTCTTGTTGATGCGCCCCGGCACGGCATCCATCTTCACGCCCATCTGGGACATCGCCCAGGAGTGGATCACGTCGGCGCCCACGGTATCGACTTCGACCACCTTGTTGACCGGCACATAGATGGGATTGTCGGTGCCCAGCAGACGCGGCTTGCCGGCCTTCAGTGCATCGGCGTCAGAAAGACCCAAACTGTCATAGGTGAAGCCGGCGTCGGCGCCGGGATATTCATAGGACCAGAACCACTGCTTGCCGATCGCCTTGATGGTCAGGTCGGGCTTGGGAATGTTCGCCTCGAAATAGAGCAGCCGGAAGGACGGCACCGCGATGAACACCAGGATGATCACCGGGATCAGGGTCCAGGCCACCTCGAGAAGCGTGTTGTGATGAACCTTGGAGGGCACCGCATTGGCGCCGGCGCGGTAGCGGATGACGATCCACACCAGGAGCGCCAGCACGAACAGGCTGACGGCGGTGATGATGTAGAACAGCAGGCGGTGGAAATCCTCAATCTGGCTCATCACCGCGGAGGCCGCGGGCTGGAACCCGGTCTCGTAATTGTACGGCAGGGCGAGGGCCGGGATACCGGACAGAGCCAGGAGGCCTGCCGCACCAATACCGGATTTCCGCAAATTCATGGCTCGCGACCTCGCATAATTCAAAGGCGGTAAAAATCCCGCCCTTTTTCAGATTCTTGGCGGCGATTTAGAGGGGTTAAGCCCTTAAAGTCATTGCGACCTTATGGCACGGTCCGCGCCCCGGCCAAGGGGCGCGGACGATGGGGCTCCGTCTTTTGCGCCGCAACGCTTGCCGGAACCGTCCACAGCACCGATATCTAGGGGCAAAACACATGCTTCGCGGGGCCTTTTGCCGCGCACCTGGAGGACGCCATGGCCGACCATGATCTTTTCTTCTCCCGTACCGGCATGGACCGGGGCCGGGTCCAGCAGACTGTGGATCAGGCGCTGAGGGGCTCGGACGACGGGGAACTCTACCTGGAATACAACCAGACCGAATCGTTCAGCTTCGACGACGGCCGGCTGAAAGCCGCCACCTTCGACACCAGCCAGGGTTTCGGGCTTCGCGCCGTGGCCGGAGAAGCCACCGGTTACGCCCATGCTTCGGAAATCTCGGAAGCCGCCATCGCGCGCGCCGCCGACACCGTGCGCGCGGTCGCCCAGGGCTATAGCGGCACCGCGGCCGCCGCCCCGCCCCGCAGCAACGTCAAGCTCTATACCGACATCGATCCGTTGGAGACGGCGGGCTTCGAGAAAAAAGTGAAGCTGCTGGAAGAGATGAACGCCTATGCGCGCAGCCGCGACAGCCGCGTGCACCAGGTTTCGGCCAGCCTGTCGGGCGAATGGCAGCGCATCGAGATCCTGCGCGCCGGCGGGGAGAGCTATTCCGATATCCGCCCCCTGGTCCGCCTCAACGTCTCGGTGGTGGTGGAAGAAAATGGCCGCCAGGAAAGCGGCAACTTCGGCGGCGGCGGGCGCAGCGGTTATCAGACCTATCTCGATCCCCAATATTGGCAGGGTGCAATCGACGAGGCGTTGCGCCAGGCGTTGGTCAATCTCACCTCCATCCCTGCTCCCGCCGGCGAGATGACGGTGGTGCTGGGACCGGGCTGGCCCGGCATTCTGCTGCACGAAGCCATCGGTCACGGGCTGGAAGGCGATTTCAACCGCAAGAAGACGTCGGCCTTCGCCGGGCTTTTAGGGGAGCGCGTTGCAGCGCCGGGAGTCACGGTGGTGGATGACGGCACGATGGACGCGCGGCGTGGCTCATTGTCCATCGACGATGAAGGCACGCCCACGCACCGCACCGTGCTGATCGAGGATGGCATTCTCAAAGGCTATATGCAGGACCGGCAGAATGCCCGGCTGATGGGCGTGGCCGCCACCGGCAATGGCCGGCGGCAGAGTTACGCATCGCCGGTGATGCCGCGGATGACCAACACCTACATGCTGGGCGGCGACAAGAACCCGGCCGAGATTCTGGCCAGCGTGAAGAAGGGCATCTACGCCACCAATTTCGGCGGCGGCCAGGTCGACATCACCAACGGCAAGTTCGTCTTTTCCTGCACCGAGGCTTATATCGTCGAGGACGGCAAGCTGGGTCACGCCATCAAGGGCGCTACCCTGATCGGCTCGGGTCCGGAATCGCTGACGCGCGTATCGATGATCGGCAACGACATGAAACTGGATACCGGCATCGGCACCTGCGGCAAGAACGGCCAGAGCGTGCCGGTGGGGGTGGGCCAGCCGACCTTGCGGCTGGACGGGCTGACAGTCGGTGGAACGGCGGCGGCCTGATGGCGCGTTACTGGTTCCGGCAGAAAAAATTCGGTTACGGCGCCACACCCAACAGCTGGCAAGGCTGGACGCTGACTATCGTGAGCAGCCTGGCGGTATTCGGCGTAATTCTTTCCGCGCCGATGATCCGCGACAATCCGTTGCGCGTGGCGTGGATCGTGCTGGGCCTGTCCGTCAATGTCATCGTCACCGTTGCCGTCAGCCGCAGAAAAACCGAAGGCGGCTGGCGCTGGCGCAATGGACGTGATGACTAAGTTGATCTTCAAGATCGTGCCGCGCCTCGAATGGGAATCGTCCAGCGGCGACTATCACGGCTCGGCGCATGACCGGGCGGACGGCTTTCTGCACTTCTCCACCGCCGCGCAATTGCCGGAAACATTGCGGCTCTATTATGCGGGTCAGGATGACCTGATGCTGGTGGCGGTGGATGCGGCCGCGCTGGGCGCGGCGCTGCGCTGGGAATATTCGACGTCACGCGGCGAGGATTTCCCGCACCTCTATGCCGCGCTGTCCTGCGACGCGATCAAATGGGCACGCCCAATCACGAGAGACGCGACGGGGCGCTCTGTTCTTCCAGACCTGACTACTTGACCTGATAAGTCTTGCTGTACCCGTTGCGGTCGTTGGTCATGGTCACCCTGCCGTCCGTGGTGATCTCGGCATGGATGGCATGGCCTTCGTCCGGCGGCGAGGTGAACATCGCCTTGGCATGAGCGGCGATGGCGGCCGGCGGCGGATTGAGATTGGCGATCATGTTCTTGTCGCCACTCCATTCCGGATGAGCGAAGCTTTCATGGGTCTGCCAGAAGCCCATCAGGCCGGGCGAGGCCTTGATCAGCTTGATCGGGTCGCCGTCGCCACCTTTCTTGCCGCCCATGCCCATCAGCGCGATGTCGGGATGCATGTCGGCGATGGAAGCGGGGTTGCTGGAGATATTGGAACCATGCTGGGTGACGATCAGCAGATTGACATGGCCAAGCTTGCCGGTGGGACAGGACAGCTCGCGCTCCTTCTTCCAGGAGAGATCGCCGAACAGAGCGATGGAGACTTTGCCGAAGCGCAGCAGCGAGGCCACCGAACGGGTATTCTCCTCGCCGCCATCGGCTCTGGTGCTTTTGCTTTCCGCCGTATCACAGGCCGCAATGGGCGCGCCAGCGCCCGCCAGCGGCTTGGACAAGGTCACGCCGTCGCTGGAGACGATGGTGTCGGTCATCGAGCCCATGGCGATCACCTGCCCCGGCTTGGCGACGATGTGCTTGTGGCCTTTGATGGTCTCCAGATACTTGGGGTACAGCTGATCCGGCGCGCCCCCGGCGAGGTCCGGCGGCACGACCTCTCCCGGCCCCAGATGTTCGGCATTGGGACCATGATCGATGAAGGTATCCACCGGGATGCGCTTCACCAGCTCCATGACGCCGCCGACATGATCCATGTGATAGTGCGTGACGATCAGATAATCGATCTTCGAAACACCCAGCTTCTTGGCCGCGGCAACGATGCGGTCGGCGCTGTTCTTGGCGCCATCCGGCGAGGGCAGAAGTCCGGCGCCGCTGGGCCAGCCGGTGTCGATCAACAGCGACTTGCCTTCCGGGGTGACGAACAAGGTGCCGCCGCCGCCTTCCATGTCAATCGAAACGATCTTGAGCGTGCCGTCAGCAGCAACAGCGGGAACGCTGAGAGCAGATGCCAGCAGCGCGGCGGCAAGAATCTTACGCATCTTTGTTATTTCGCTCCGTAGGTCTTGTTGAAGCCATTGCGCTCGTTGATCACCGTGATCTCGCCGCTCTTCTTGATCCGCAGCCGCAAGGCATAGGCCTTGTCCTTGCTCTGGTCAGTGCCGGGATTGGCAATCATGGCGGCATCGACATTCGCATCCGGGCTGACGGTGGTGGTGTGCAGTTGCCACATGCCCTGGATGCGCGGGCTCGCCTGGATGGTTTTCATCCGTGTCGCGTCCGCGCCCTTGCGCGCGGAATTTCCCATGATGGCCACAACCTGCGCCAGCGCATTCACCGCCGCCGGGCTGCCCGACAGCGCCGTTCCGTGATGGGTGGCGAGATAGACATCCACCTTGCCTATTCTGTCGGTGGGGCAGAACAGATCCTTTTCGCGGTCCCAGGTGAGATCGCCGAAGACCGTGATCCTCGTCTTGCCATAGGAGATCACGGACGCCGTGGAGCGGGCGTTCTCCTCTCCGCCATTGTTGGCCATGGCTTCCATGCCGGCACAGGCAGAGTTGGCTTCGCCCGCGCCGGGCAAAGGCTTGTCAATCGCTTTGGCGTCGGCCATCACGATCGTGACCGTCATACCGCCGATATGAAACACATCGCCCGGCTTGGCGACGATGTGGCGGTGCTTGCCGATCAGTTTCACATATTGTTGATAGCCATAAGCGGTGGAACCGGGCGGCGGCTTGTTCATATCGATCTGCGGCGCGGTGGGATTGGGCGAAGCCGTGGTTTCGCGGTTCTCGCCATGATCGATGTAAGTGTCGATGGGAATGCGGGCCAACAGGCCTTCCAGCCCGCCGATATGGTCGCCGTGATAATGCGTGGTCAGAAGATAATCGATCTTCTTGACCCCCAGCGCATGCGCAGCGGCGGCGATGCGCTCGGAACTGGGATGGTCGCCGGTGGCGCGGCTGGCTTCCGGATTGCCGGTGTCGATCAGCAGCGACTTGCCGTCGGGCGTGACGAACAGGGTACCGCCGCCGCCCTCGACATCGATGGACACCATCTGCAGGGCATCATCCTTCGCGGCAGCTATGCCGGGAACCACCAAAAGCGCGGCCAGCGGAATGAATGGTACGATCTTGCGCAGCAACGGAACCTCCCCAAAAATTTCGGGGGACACTAGAGCTTTTGATGGATCGCCGCTAGGCTGGCGGCATGATCCCCATCATTGGAAAAACGCACGACCTGGGTGACGGATTCTTTATCACCCGCCTGTTGCCCCAGATGGCGCGGCGCAGCATCGGGCCGTTCGTGTTCTTCGATTATTTCGGCCCGGTGGATTTCCCGCCCGGCAGAGGCCTGGACGTGCGGCCGCACCCCCATATCGGGCTGGCCACGGTCACCTATCTGTTCGACGGCTCGATGATGCATCGCGACACGCTGGGCTCGGCACTGGAGATCAAGCCCGGCGAAGTCAACTGGATGACGGCGGGCCGCGGCATCGCCCATAGCGAACGCACCGGCGATGCCGCGCGCGCCAGCGGCCACCGCATGCATGGCATTCAGAGCTGGATCGGTCTGCCGATGGCAGACGAAGAGGCCCCGCCCGCGTTCCAGCATTTTGGCGTCACCGATCTGCCCGAGCGCGAAGACAAGGGCGTCACGCTGCGAATGATCGCGGGCTCCGCCTTCGGCCTCACCTCGCCGGTCAAGACCTTCTCGCCCATCTTCTATGCCGATGCGCGCTTTGCCCCCGGCGGCGCATTGCATTACGGCGCCGAGCATGAAGAGCGCGCCCTGTTCGTCATCGAAGGCGAGATTCAGACCCCGGACACCCACGGCCCCGGCGCCATGCTGACCTTGGAGCCGGGCGAAGAAGTCACGCTGTATGCCGATGCGCCGGCCCGCGTGATGCTGCTGGGCGGCGCGGCGCTGGACGGCGAGCGCCATATCTGGTGGAATTTCGTGTCCTCGTCCAAGGACCGTATCGAACGCGCCAAGCAGGAATGGAAGTCCGGCAAGTTCGGCCTCGTTCCCGGCGACGACAAGGAATTCATCCCACTTCCAGAACCGAAATAGGAACCGCCATGAAATTCAACCGCCTGGGCCAGACCGGCCTGTATGTGTCCGAAATCTGTTTGGGCACCATGACCTTCTCCGGCCAGAATTTCTTTGGCGGGGTGATCGGCACCCTGAGCCAGAAGGAAGCCACCGCCCTGATCGCGCGCAGCCTGGAGGCGCGGGTCAATTTCATCGACACCGCCGATGTCTATTCGCTGGGCGAGTCTGAAAAAATGACCGGCCAGGCCTTGAAGGATATCGGCGTCAAGCGCAGCGATGTGGTGTTGGCCACCAAGGTCTATGGCCGCATGGCGCCCGGACCCAACGATATCGGCGGTTCGCGCGGCCATATCATGGACTGCGTCAGCCGCAGCCTGGAACGGCTTGGGACCGACCACATCGACCTTTATCAGATCCATCACTCCGACACGGTCACCCCGGTGGAGGAAACCTTGCGGGCGCTGGACGATCTGGTGCGCCAGGGCATGGTGCGTTACGTCGGCGTCTCCAACTGGGAGGCCTGGAAGATCATGAAGGCCAACGGCATCGCCGACAAACGCGGCTGGACGCGGATCGAAACCACTCAGGTCTATTATTCCATCGCCGGCCGCGACCTGGAGCAGGAAACGGTGCCGATGATGCAGGACCAGAATGTCGGTTGCCTGGTCTGGAGTCCGCTGGCGGGCGGTTATCTGGCCGGAAAATACACGCCCGGCGATGGCGTGAAGGCGGAACCCGGCCGCCGCGCTGCTTTCGACTTTCCGCCGATCGATAAGGAAAAGGCCGACAGGATTGTGGTGGCGATGCGCGATGTGGCCAAGGCGCATGGCGTGTCGGTGGTGCGCGTGGCGCTGGCCTGGGTGCGCCAGAAGCCCTTCGTCACCTCCACCATCATCGGCGCCAAGAATCTGGAACAGCTGAACGACAATCTGGAGGCTGTGACTTTGACCCTGACGCCGGAGGAGATGACCAGGCTGGATGAGGTCAGCGCCGACCGGTCGCAATATCCCTACTGGATGATCAAGCGCAACAATTCCACCCGCATCCCCACTGGCGAGCCGGTGAAGATGGGCGGACCGCCGCCGAAGAACTAGCGCGGAGCATCGCCGGCGCGACAACTGCGTGGTCGATTCAGCCTGCGGTCATCGTCGCCGAATCCAGTCTCGTCAATTTACGCCCATATTCGATAAACCGATGTTCAATAACCTTTTCGCTGACTCTCGCCACTAGATACGTTGCGGCCGTAGAAATCGTCAGCGCGGCGCCAAACGAAAAATTTTCCCAAGCCCCGTCCATCGGAACAGTTTTCAATATCGCCCGGGTCACAAAGACCGCAAAGACGAAATGAAAGATATACATCGAATAGGAAGCACGACCGATGCGTTCGACCAAGCCAAAGGACCGGCTGGTGGCGCGCAGAATGTTGAAGAGAAAGATGAACGATATCGCGGATGCCAACGGCAGCGCGATGAAAAATTGTCTCTTAAGAGCCCAAATCGCGACCCCCGAAGCCAATACAAACATGAGGACATCGCGGCCTAAAACTGGCTGAAACAAATCATCGCGAACGAGGAAAAAAGGGTGATGCCGATCATGAATATGGGAAGCTGATTGAAAACGAAGTCATACCAGAAATAGAATAAGCCGTTTGTAATGCCGACGTGGGCCAAAATCAGGGCGCTAGCCGCCGCCACAATCGCGGTCGGCACGAGCAGAATCTTCCATCCAAACAGCCTGTGCAATTTCATGCAGCCGGCGAACAGAATCGGGAACAGGAGATAGAAAGCGCATTCGGTACCGATCGACCATCCGCCCGGAACGACGCCCGTGAACGCGGTTGGCAAAAATCCGTGTACCAGTGCGATGTTTGCGGCCACGCTTACCGCCGACCGGTCGCCAACCCAGCCTGCCGTATATGTCGGAACAAATGCTGCAAGCCCCAAATAAAGCGCCATGCCCGCATAGTAGAGCGGCGCTATGCGAAAGAAGCGGCGGATAAAGAAATTTCGCGTCGCATGGTTCTCGTTCTCGCGCGCAAACGCGGAATTGCAGAGCGTAAAGGCAGAGGCGACAAAAAATAGAAACACACCGGTCTGGCCGTAGGATGCAAGAAGCTTGATCGGGGCAGAAAGATTTTTGAAGGCCTGGGCTTGGTGGCAGCCAATCACCATCAATATCGCCCACCCCCGCATGGCATCGACATACAGGAGCTTGTTCGGGCGCAAGAATTCTCCGCTCTGCTGAACTTCCCAACCGGTTACTTAGAGGAAATTGTACTCCGTAAACAGCGGAGTCAGGTCCCTGCCCCAAACGCCGTAATAGTTCTTCAGCATTTCCTCGGCGCGGGTATAGCCGCGGTTCACCAATTCGCGCGCGGGATTGAGGAAGCCGTCCTCGCTCATGCCGCTGCCGTCCAACGCGGCGCGCCGCTTCAGGCCGGCGGTGGAAATTTCCAACATGCGGTGCGACAGTTCATGCACCGTCGCCTTGCGGAACGGCGTCTTGAAGCCCTGTTTGCCCACGCCATCGCGCAGCGCCTGGCGTTCTTCCGCCGTCCAGTCCTTGACCAGGTCCCAGGCGGCATCCAGCGCCACGCTGTCATACAGAAGGCCCACCCACAGCGCCGGCATGCCGCAGATGCGCCGCCAGGCGCCGCCGTCGGTGCCGCGCATTTCCAGAAAGCTCTTCAGCCGCACTTCGGGGAAAATGGTGGTCAGATGATCGGCCCAGTCGCTGAGCATGGGCGTCAGATGCGCCACTTCGGGAATTTCGCGCGCCAAGAACTTGCGGAAGCTCTCGCCCGCCATGTCGATATATTTGCCGTCGCGATAGAGAAAATACATCGGCACATCGAGGGCATAGTCGACATAGCGCTCGAACGACATGCCGTCCTCGAACACCCAGGGCAACATGCCGGCGCGCGCATTGTCCACATCGGTCCATATTTGCGCCCGGTAGGAGAGAAAGCCGCTGGGGCGCCCCTCGCGGAAGGGCGAGTTGGCGAACAGCGCGGTGGTGATGGGCTGCAGCGCCAGGCCGACGCGGAATTTCTTCACCATGTCGGCCTCGGATTCAAAATCCAGATTCACCTGCACGGTGCAGGTGCGAAACATCATGTCCAGCCCATAGCCGCCGACCTTGGGCATGTAGTCGCGCATGATCTTGTAGCGACCCTTGGGCATGATCGGAGTTTCCGCCAACGTCCAGTTGGGCGCGAAGCCGAAACCCAGCACACCGGCGCCGATCTCGCTGGCGATCTCGCGGGTCTGTTCCAGATGGGTGTCCACCTCGGCGCAGGTCTCGTGGATGGTCTTGAGCGGCGCGCCTGACAATTCGAACTGCCCGCCCGGCTCCAGGCTCAGCGAGGCGCCGTTCTGGGAAAGGCCGATGATATTTTCGCCTTCGCGTACCGGCTGCCAGCCGAAACGCTGCATGCCTTCAAGCAGCTGGCGGATGCCGGGCTTGCCGTCATAGGCAACCGGTTTGTGGGTCTTGAGGTCGTAGACGAATTTTTCGTGCTCGGTGCCGATGCGCCATTCCGCCTTGGGGCGGCAGCCCTTCGACGATTGGCGAACTAGGTCGTCGCGGCTTTGGATTGGGCCGCTGGCGGACTGCGGAATGGACATGAAGCACCCTCGCGGCGGTACTTAAGGAGCGGAATGGGCCGGCGCAAGGCCGTTATTTTTGTCTTGACTTAATTAAGTACATACGCAATTAATAGCCCATGCCCGCTTTACAAGCCTCTCTTTCGCTGACCGCCCTGGCCGATCCCACCCGCCAGCGCATTGTCGCGATGCTGGCAGGGGGGGCGCTATCGTCCGGGGAAATCGCCGGGCGGTTTGAGCTGTCGCCGCCCGCCATTTCCCAGCATCTCAAGACCTTGAAACAGGCCCGCCTGGTCGCGGTGCGCGCCGACAAGCAGAAGCGCATCTACAGCCTGGACCCGGAAGGCATGGGGGAAGTTTCCGATTGGGTGGCGCGCATCCAGGCCTTCTGGAATCCGCGCCTGGATGCCCTGGAAGCCGCGTTGAAGAAAGATTCGAAATGAAAGGCGAGATCGTAGCCGAAAGCGCCGTGCGTTTTATCCGCGACCTGGATGCGCCACCTAAGAAGATATGGGCCTTTCTCACGCAAAGCGCCCAATTGCCGGAGTGGTACGGCGAAGGCTCGATAGAACCGCGCGAGGGCGGCGCGGTCCGCCTGATGGGCGGCCACATTCGCGGCGTGGTCACCGGATGGCGGCCCCAGAAATTTCTTGGCTGCACCTGGAACGTGTTCCAGCCCGGCGAAGACGTCTCGCACTGGCCTATCTCCTATCTGGAATTCACCTTCGACGGATCACGCCTCACCCTGATCCATCGCCCCATTCCGCAAGCGATGCAGAACCAGACCATGATGGGCTGGCACACCATGCTCGACCTGATCGAAGCAGGTTTGCGCGGCGAATTCCCCAAACGCAGCGATCTTTTTCCCAAAAACGCCGCGCTCTATGGCGTGGAAACTCAAAGGGTGATGTGATGGACAATACCGCAAAACAAATCGACGCGCGCACCATCGAATTCGTGCGCATTCTGCCCGGCCCGATCGAGAAAATCTGGGCCTATCTGTGGGACGGCGACAAACGCGGGGAATGGTTTTGTTCCGGCACCATGCCGACCAAGCCCGGGATGAGTTTCGAGATGCACTTCAAGCACAGCAAGCTGTCACCGCACCAGGCGGCGGCGCCGGAAAAGTACATCGAGATGGACAAAAACGGCCATACTTCGCGCAATGTGCTTCTGGCCTATGAACCGCCGCACCGGCTGGTCTTCAGCTTCGGGCCGGACCCCGCCGAATCTTCGGAAGTCGAATTCCGCCTGACCCCGGAAGGCGACGCGAAAGACAACAAGATCCGCCTCACCCTCACCCACCGCAAGATTGCCGACATCAACACGGCACGCAACGTGTCGAACGGCTGGCACAGCCATCTCGCCATCCTGCAATACAAGGCCGAAGGCAAGGTGCCGCCGGCCTTCTGGGATGTGTGGCGGCAGACCAAGGACTTTTACGACAAGCGCTACCCCGAATGAGCGCAGGGCCGTGTACGAGCGGCTTTGCTAAAAATCACCCGCCACCGCCTGCCAGATCGCCAGCGCCGCCAGGGCGGCAGTGTCGGCGCGCAGGATGCGTGGGCCCAGGCTCACCGGCATCACGAACGGCAGGGCGCGCAGGGCCGCACGTTCCGCTGGATCAAAACCGCCTTCCGGCCCGGTGAGAATGGCGGTGGGACCGCCCCGGCTTTCCCGCGCCGCTTGGGTCATGGTTTTTGCGTCTCCGCCCTCATCGCAGAACAGCAGCCGCCGCTCCGCCGGCCATGTGGCCAACAGTCTGGCGAACGTCACGCCCTCGCGGATCTCCGGCACGCTCAGCCGCCCCGACTGTTCCGCCGCCTCCACCGCATTGGCGCGCATGCGTTCCTGGTTGATGCGGCCGACGACGGTGCGGCGGGTGAAGACCGGCTGCAGGACCGACACACCCAGTTCGCTCGCCTTCTGCACCAGATAGTCGCTCGGCGTTTTCTTCACCGGCGCGAAGGCCAGCCAGATGTCGGGCGTGCCGGCCTGCGGCTGGGTCTGCTGCAGGCAGGTGACGGCGACGCCGCGCTTGGCGGCCTGGGTGATCCGGGCCTGCCATTCGCCGTCGCGGCCGTTGAATAGAGTCAAAAGGTTGCCGGCCTGGCTGCGCAGAACATGCAACAGATAGTGGCTCTGGCCCTCGTCCAAACTCACGGTCATGCCTTTGCCCAGATCGCCGGTCACATAAAGCCGGGTCTTGCCGCCGGGCTCCATCAGCTGCGGTTCATTTAATTCTTCGGTCATGCCACAATTGAACCCGATGCCAACAAGATCGCAAGCCACTCCCGCCGACGCCGTTCCCGCGAGTTGGGTGGAACACGCCCCGCGCTCCTTGCGCCCCTGGCTGCGGCTGGCGCGGCTGGACCGGCCCATCGGCACCTGGCTGCTGTTCTGGCCCTGCATCTTCGGATTGATCCTGGGGGCCGCCGCCGACGAGCGCCGCTTTCTGGATTGGCGAGACCTCTATTATGTCGCCCTGTTCGGCATCGGTTCGCTGGTGATGCGCGGCGCCGGTTGCACCTTCAACGACATTGTCGACCGCGATATCGATGCGAAAGTGGCGCGCACAAGCGGCCGTCCCATTCCATCAGGCGCCATCACCACCCGGCAGGCGGTGCTGTTCCTGATCGTGCAATGCCTGGTGGGCCTTGGCATCCTGATCCAGTTCAACCTGTTCGCGGTGGCGCTGGGCGCCTCCTCGCTGCTTCTGGTCGCCGCCTATCCCTTCATGAAGCGCATCACCTGGTGGCCCCAGGCCTGGCTGGGGCTCACCTTCAACTGGGGGGCACTGCTGGGCTTTGCCGCCCAGACCGGGCGGCTGGATGTCGGCGTCGGCATGCTCTATGCGGGGCTGATCTTCTGGACCCTGGGCTATGACACCATCTATGCCCACCAGGACAAGGACGATGACGAACTGATTGGCGTGAAATCCACCGCGCGCCTGTTTGGCCGCGACTCCCGCAAATGGATTCTGCGCTTCTATGCCATCGCCTTCACCCTGATCCTGGCCGCCGGCTTCACCGAACATACCGGCTGGCCCTTCGCCTTTGTGATGCTGGCGGCGGGCGCGCATCTGCTGTGGCAGGTCAAAAGGCTGGACGTCGACAATGCCGACAATTGCTTGGGCGTCTTCCGCTCCAACCGCGAGACCGGCGCGCTGATCGCGCTGGCCTTGCTGCTGGCCAGCTGGCTCGGCTGATGCCGCTTTCCATCCTGACAACGCACGGCCTGCTGCTGTTCATCGGCGCCGAGCTGATCTTCTCGCTCACCCCCGGTCCGACTGTGATGCTGATCAGCGCCTATGGCTTCAAGGGCGGTTTTCGCGACGCATTGGCGGCCATCGCCGGCACCCAGACCGGCAACACGCTTTGGTACGTGATCTGCGTCACCGGACTGGGCGCGCTGGTGACGGCATCCCCGCTGCTGTTCAATGCCATCAAGCTGCTCGGCGCGCTGTACCTGATCTGGCTGGGCGCGATTTCGCTGTGGAAGAGCTGGCGCAGCAGCGAAGACGCAGCCGGCCCCAAACTGATGGGCAAGCCCTACCCGCAGGCGCTCCTGACCCAGATGGGCAATCCCAAGGCGATCCTGTTCTTCGGCGCACTGGTGCCGCAATTCCTCGACACCAGGCAGCCGTTGCTGGCGCAATATCTGATCATGTACGCCGTCACCTTCATCGGCGAGAGCATCATCCTCACGGGCTATGGCGCGCTGGCGGCGGCGGGCGGGCGCGTGGCAAGTCACCATCACGCGATCTGGCGCGAGCGGATCAGCGGCGCGGTGCTGCTGGCGCTGGGTGTGCTGGCGGCGCTCCACGCGCCATGACGCCGGAAGAGTTCATCAAGGCCAATGCCACGCTGATCGCGCCGCCGCTGGTGCCGGAGATCAAACTCCATCTCGCCACCGAGGTCGTGACGTTGTGGCGGGCGACCGAGGATGAATTGGCCAAGATTGGCGTGCCGCCGCCCTATTGGGCCTTTGCCTGGGCCGGCGGTCAGGCCCTGGCGCGCTATGTGCTCGACAATCCTGAGCGGGTAGCGGGCAAGCGCGTGCTGGACATCGGCGCAGGTTCAGGTTTGGTGGCGCTGGCGGCCGCGCAGGCCGGCGCCGCAACCGTGCTGGCCGCCGACATCGATGCGTTTGCCTGCGCCGCCATCCGCCTCAACGCCGCCGCCAACAATTGCGCTATCGCGGTGACGCAGGATGACCTGATCGGCGCGCCGGCAAGCTGGGACGTGATCCTGGTGGGCGATCTTTTTTATGAGCGTCCATTGGCGGAACGCTTGCTGGCCTGGCTCCAGCCGCTGGGCATTCCTGCATTGCTAGGCGATCCGGGCCGCAACTATTTTCCGGCAGCCCAGGTGGAAAAACTGGCGCACTACAGCGTGCAGACGACACGCGATCTGGAGGACCGGGAGATTCGCGAAACCGGCGTTTACCGGCTGCTTTGCGGGGACTAGGCGAGTGAGGCCGCCTCTGTCACAGTGACAGAAATTCACGGGGACTCTCATGGCAGGCACTCCAGAAAGCTTCGATGACGGCGACCTGAAGCGGGCGCTGGGGCCATGGCACCTGATCTCGCTTGGTATCGGCTGCATCATCGGCGCAGGCATCTTTGTGCTGACCGGTCACGCCGCCGCCGGCTATGCCGGGCCGGGGGTTGTGATCTCCTTTGCCATCGCAGGGCTTGGCTGCCTGTTCGCCGGTCTGTGCTACAGCGAATATGCCAGCATGATCCCAGTGGCGGGCAGCGCCTATACTTATACCTACGCCACCATGGGCCGCTTGCTGGCCTGGATCATCGGCTGGAACCTGGTGCTGGAATATCTCGCCGCCGCCTCTACCGTGGCGGTGGGCTGGTCGGGCTATTTCAACAATTTCCTCGCCAACTCATTGGGCATCTCCGTGCCGCAAGCCTTTGCCAGCGCCCCGATCGCGCTGACCGGCTTTCATGCCATCACCGCCACCGGCGCATGGTTCAACCTGCCCGCCGTGGCGCTGATCGGACTGATTACCTATGTGCTGATCGTCGGGGTGAAGACATCCGCCAATTTCAACAACGCCATGGTGATCGTCAAACTGACCATCGTGCTGGTGGTGATCTTCGGCTGCTTCTCCTACATCGTACCCGCCAACCACATACCCTTCATTCCGCCCAACCAGGGCGAGGTCGGGCAATTCGGCTGGACCGGCGTGTTCCGCGCCACCGGCGTGATCTTCTTCGCCTATATCGGCTTTGACGCGGTGAGCGTGGCGGCGCAGGAAGCCAAGAACCCGCAGCGCGACATCCCGCTGGGCATGCTGGGCTCGCTCATAATCTGCACCATCCTCTATATGCTGATGTCTTATGTGCTGACCGGCATCGCTCATTACAGCACCCTGAATGTGGCCCATCCGGTAAGCGCGGCGGTCGAAGCCCTGCCCGGCACCAGATGGCTGGCGCCCTTCGTCAATGTCGGCGCCATTGTCGGGTTGGCTTCGGTGGTGCTGGTGCTGCTTCTGGCCCAGAGCCGGGTCTTCTACGCCATGTCGAAGGACGGCCTGATCCCGCATGTCTTCAGCACCATCCACGCGAAATTCCGCACCCCCTATAAGGGCAACGTCGTCACCGGCCTGTTCGCGGCGCTGCTGGCGGGCCTCTTGCCGCTCGACATACTGGGCGAGCTGGTCAGTATCGGCACACTTGCCGCCTTTACTATCGTCTGTGTCGGGGTGATGGTGCTTCGGGTGCGCGCGCCGCTAGCGCACCGCCCCTTCCGCACCCCTTTTGTCTGGTTCACCGCGCCTGCCGGCGTCTTCATGTGCGTCTTCATGATGGTGTTCCTGCCGATGGATACCTGGCTGAGACTTGCCGCATGGACCGTGATCGGGCTGGCGATCTATTTCTTCTACAGCGTCCACCACGCCCGGCCGTCACGCTACACGATTGCCAATCAGCCGGCCGAATGAGCTATCGATCTCTGCGCGAATTTCTGGTCCGTCTGGAAAAAGACGGCGAACTGGTGCGCGTGCGCGAACCGGTCTCCACCGTTCTGGAAATGACCGAGATCCAGACAAGACTGATCGCCGAGGGCGGACCGGCGGTGATTTTCGAAAAACCCATCAGGGCCGACGGCACACAAAGCGACATGCCGGTGCTGGTCAACCTGTTCGGCACCGTCAAGCGCGTCGCCATGGGCGTCACCATGGGCGGAGTCAATCGCACCACAGGCACCGACTTGCGCGAAGTGGGCGAGCTTCTGGCCCAGCTGCGCCAGCCGCAGCCGCCGCGCAGTTTCGGCGAGGCGGCGGAACTGTTGCCACTGGTGAAAACCATCCTGGCGATGAAGCCCAAGACGGTGAGCAAGCCTGCCTGCCAGCAGATCGTGCTCAAGGGTGACGACATCGACCTCAGCAAACTGCCGGTGCAGACCTGCTGGCCGGGCGAACCCGCGCCGCTGATCACCTGGCCGCTGGTGGTGACCAAGGGGCCTAGCTCCTCGCGCGAAGACAATTACAATCTAGGCATCTACCGCATGCAGGTTCTGAGCAAGAACCAGACCCTCATGCGCTGGCTCAAGCATCGCGGCGGAGCGCAGCATCACCAGCGCTGGGGCAAAGAAAAAACCGCACCCCTGCCCGCCGCCTGCGTGATCGGCGCCGATCCGGGCATCATCCTGGCGGCGGTGACGCCGGTGCCCGAGACTTTGTCGGAATATCAATTCGCCGGATTGCTGCGCGGCCAGCGGGTGGAACTGGCCGATTGCGTGTCGCAACCCTTGAAGGTGCCCGCCGAAGCCGAAATCGTGATCGAGGGCGAAGTATCGCTGAACGATTATCGCGACGAAGGCCCCTATGGCGATCACACCGGCTATTATAATTCGGTGGAGCAGTTTCCGGTCTTCACCGTCACCGCCATTACCATGCGGCGCGACCCCATCTATCTGTCCACCTATACCGCGCGGCCGCCGGACGAGCCCTCCATCCTGGGCGAAGCGCTGAATGAAGTTTTCATTCCACTGCTCAAGCAGCAATTTCCCGAGATCGTGGATTTCTGGCTGCCGCCCGAAGGCTGCTCCTATCGGATCGCCGTGGTGAGCATGAAGAAAGCCTATCCCGGCCATGCCAAGCGGGTGATGATGGCGGTGTGGTCGTATCTGCGCCAGTTCATGTACACCAAATGGGTGATCGTGGTGGATGACGACATCGATGCCCGCGACTGGAAAGACGTGATGTGGGCGGTTTCCACTCGCATGGATCCGGCGCGCGACGTCACCCTCATCGAGAACACGCCGATCGACTATCTGGATTTCGCCTCGCCGGAGTCCGGCCTGGGCTCCAAGATCGGGCTGGACGCCACCAACAAGCTGCCGCCCGAGACCAAGCGCGAATGGGGCCGTAAAATCGCGATGGACGAAGAGGTCATCCGGAGGGTGACTGACAAATGGTCACAATTGGGCCTGCCCGGCAGCGGCAAGCCGATCTGGCGCTAGGACGCGCGCGGCGCTATTTTTGCGCAGGGTTCGGGCTGAGCGGTTATGCGCATCACAGCGTTCGTCATTCTTGCAGGGTTGGCATGCGTTCGCCCGGACGTTGCCGATGCCGCCGATTGCAGACTGAAGATATTCAATTCCATCCCCATGACCTTGACGCCGAATGGCACCCGCGCCCTGGTACCGATTACGATCAACGGCACCGAGAAAATGTTTCTGCTCGACACCGGCGGGGCCACAACGCAGCTTTCGCCCGCCGCCGCTTCAGACTTGAAGCTCCCCCCGACCGAAAGCAACGTCAAGATGCTGGACATGTACGGCAATGCATCGACCACAGCCGTCAGGGTCAGCAGCTTCACTCTCGGCCGGATGCACGACACGGACACGACCTTGCCCGTAATGGCGACCCCATTCGGTGATGATGCACCCTTTGTCGGGCTTCTCGCGGCGGACTATATGGCCAACTATGACGTCGAGTTGGATTTCGGCGGCGGCAAGATGAACTATTTTTCGCCCGATCATTGCGAAGGCAAGGTGGTGTACTGGCCTGCCACAGCCGGAACCGCGGTGCCGATGCGATTTTGGGATCACCACCTGACCCTGCAGGTCACGCTTGATGGAAAGTCCGTCAAGGCGGAAATCGATACCGGCGCGCCACGAACAACGATCATCGCGTCGCAAGCCAAACGGATATTCGGCATCACCGCTGAGACACAAGGCGCCAAAGCGCTCTATGAAGATCGCGGCGAGAAGGCTTTTGGGATGGTGTTTCAGAAACTGTCCTTCGATGGCCTCGAAGTGAACAATCCGCACATCGTGATCATTCCCGATAAGGTCGGCAGCAGAGATGCCAACAATGATTTCATCACTGGCAGCCGCCTCCACAAGGTGGACGACCGGGACTCTTCCGATCCTGTCATGCTGATCGGCATGGATGTTCTGAACAAGCTGCATCTCTACGTCGCGTTCAGCGAGCACAAGCTCTATATCACCCCAGCCGCCGCGCCTGCTTCGGCCAGTGCAGCTGGGCCGTGATGCGGCGGGTAACTGACAAATGGTCACAATTAGGCCTGCCCGGAAGCGGCAGGCCGATCTGGTGAGGCTGAAGAACCTGCGCTAAAATCCCGCGCGGTTGGGCGGGGCCGGAACATGAGATTTCGCGCGATTTTCGGATCAATGCTGCTGGCGCTTGCAAATCAGATTTGCGCAGCGCAGGCGCAGGATTGCACGCCATTGCAGCTCATCACGTCCGTAAACCTGATTCCGCAGGACGGGCGGTTTCTGGTGCCGGTGACGATCAACAACAATTCCGCGAAGATGCTGGTGGACACGGGCGGCGGCATCAGCACCATCAGTAGCGGCGCCACGGACGGGCTCGGCCTGCACCCGATCGACGGCGCCCGCATCGAGTTGCTCGACAGTCTGGGCAATGTCTCAAAGAAATATGTTGGACTCGATGCATTTGTGATCGGCGGTCTGCGCACCAACAGAATTCAATTCATGGTGGCGCCAGGTTCCGGCGACTCCGGCGATATCGCCGGCTCCCTGGCGGGCGATGTCATTTCACTTTACGATATCGAATTGGATTTCGCCGCCGCTAAGATCAATTTCTTCTCGCAGAAACATTGTCCTGGAAAAGTCATCTATTGGCGTCATGAAGGCGTCGCACAGATGCCGATCACGCTGCAGCGGCCCACCGGTAACAATTCCCGGACAGGATTCGCCAGCTATGTGGACCGCGGCGCGCATATCTGGTTGCCGGTACTGCTGGACGGCAAACCATTCCACGCCATGCTTGACACGGGCTCTTCACGATCAACCATCAGCGCAAAGACGGCCAAATTCATCCTGGGGGTGTCAGAAGATTCGCCTGGTTCCACGCCGCTCGGCTCCGTGGATGGAGATCCCAAACACACGGCGTTTGGTCATGTCTTTTCGACCCTCACATTTGACGGCATTACCGTGACCAACCCGCATTTCGTCGTCACGCCCGACCTTATCGGCGACAAAGACCCCAACAACACCAGCCGGAGCGATACGCGTGCAAGGCGCGCTGACGACTATATTTCAATTGACCTTACGGTGGGGATGGAGGTTCTGCGCAAGTTGCATCTCTATGTCGCGTTTGGTGAGCGCAATCTGTACGTCACCCCGGCTTCAGTACCGCAAAGCGCTCCTGTCGCCGCAACACCGGCACAAGTCCCAACGCCGTCACAATAGGCTGGCGCCGGGTCTCTGACAGTTGTAGTATATGGGCATGGTCCTGCGCCGCCTGGCTGTCCTGTCGCTGTTTTTCGTGTCCCCGACGTGCCCCGTCCAGGCGCAGGACTGCGCGCCCGCGAACCTTCTCGCCACGGTGCCGATGCATTCCGCCGAACCGGAGAGCAACATCCGCACCGTGCCCGTGACGCTGAACGGCGTAACACGGCACATGGTGCTGGATACCGGCGGCGCTATCACCCAGCTTTCTCGCGACACGATCGAGGAACTGCAACTGCCCATGCACGCCAGCGGCGCCGCGGTCTATGACATCAATGGCCGGGTGTCGCACCGTTTCGCCCTGGTCAAGGATTTCACTTTCGGCGACCTGCATCGCGGCGACGCCGCGTTGCTGGTGTGGCCGGAAACGGTGCGTCCCTATGCCGGCGAACTGGCGCAGGACATGCTGCAGCCCTATGACGTGGACGTGGATTTCATCTCGGGCGAGCTCAAAATGTTCGCCAAGGACCACTGCCCCGGCCCGGTCGGTTGGACGCCCACGGCGCGCGCCGTCATGCACAACAAGGGCTGGCATCTGCACATTCCGGTCACGCTGGACGGACACAGCTATGACGCCATCTTCGACACCGGTTCACGCCACACCATCATGCGCTTGCCGACGGCGCGCCACGATTTCGGCCTGGATAGCGATTCACCGGGGATGGAGCCCTATCGCGCCATCAACGGCGATCCCTTCCTCAACGGCCTGCTCCACAAATTTTCGCAACTGTCCGTCAGCGGCATCGTCATCGACCATCCCGAGGTGCTGATCGTGCCCGACATCATGAACCGCAACGCGGACCGCAGCCCCTTGGCCGAAAATCCCGCCTATCACCACAATGCCGGCCTGGTCCTGCCGGAACTGTCGCTGGGCATGGACGTGCTCAAGCAACTGCATCTCTTCATGGCCTTTGGCGAGCAGGTGCTTTATATCGCCCCCGCCAAGGCGTCCGGCGGCCGGTAAGCCAAGCCTTGACGCGCTGCCCGCGGTACGGCATCGAAATGCCATGACCACCGATCCCCAGAAAATCCTTGCCTCCTTGCTGGGTGCCGCCCGCAAGGCCGGCGCCGACGCCGCCGACGCGCTTTACACCGAAGGCGTCTCCTCCAGCGTCTCCTACCGGCTGGGCAAATTGGAGGATGTGGAGCGGGCGGAAAGCTATGATTTGGGCTTGCGCGTCTTTGTCGGCCAGAAGATCGCCTTTGTGTCCTCGACCGATTTTTCCGCCGAAGCGCTCGCGGCCCTGCCGGGACGCGCCGTCGCCATGGCGCGGCTGGCGCCGGAGGACAAGTTCGCAGGATTGGCCCCCACCGACCGGTTGGCGACCACCCTGCCTGAACTCGACCTGGAAGACAGCGCCGAACCCAGTGCCGACATGCTGATCGAACGCGCCCGCGGCGTGGAAGGCGCGGCGCTCGCCGTGGCTGGTGTCACCAATTCCGAAGGCGGCGGCGCCTCCTTTTCGCGCAGCGCGGTGGCGCTGGCCACCTCGACCGGCTTTTACGGCCGTTACGCCGCCACCAGCCATGGCATCGGCGTGGCGGTTCTGGCCGGCGAAGGCACCGGCATGGAACGCGACTATGACCATGCCAGCACGCGCCATGCCGGCGACCTGAAGAGCCCCGAGGAGATTGGACGCAGCGCCGGCGAGAAAGCCGTCAAGCGGCTGAACCCGCGCAGGGTGCCGTCCCAAAGCGTGCCGGTGGTGTTTCATCCCGACGAGGCGGCTGGCCTGCTGGGCCATTTCGCGGGCGCGATTTCCGGCGCGGCCATCGCGCGCGGCGTTTCCTTCCTCAAGGACCGGTTGGGCGCCGCTGTGTTCGCGGCCGGAATAAACATCATCGACGATCCGCATCGCGTCCGGGGCCTGCGCTCCAAGCCGTTCGACGGCGAAGGCGTCGCCAACAGCCGCCGCGCCCTGATCGAAAACGGCAAGTTGACAAGCTGGCTGCTGGACTGCGCCAGCGCGCGCCAGCTCGGGCTGCAAACCACCGGCCATGCCGCGCGCGGCACCGGCGGCCCGCCATCGCCCGCCTCCACCAACCTGTATCTGGAAGCCGGAAAGCTTTCGGTCAAAGAGCTGATCGCCGACATCAAACAGGGCTTTTATGTCACCGAATTGATGGGCATGGGCGTCAACGGCGTGACCGGCGACTATAGCCGCGGCGCGAGCGGCTTCTGGATCGAGAATGGCGAGATCGCCTTTCCGGTCTCGGAAGTGACCATCGCGGGAAATCTCAAGGACATGTTCGCGCATCTGACGCCGGCCAAGGATCTGGAATTCCGCCATGGCGTCAATGCGCCCACCGTCCGGATTGAGAGCATGACGCTTGCCGGCGCTTGAAGACCTCAAGCTCCTCGAAACCACGGTCCATGAGGCCGGCCATATCGCGCGCAAATTCTATGGCGGCGACTATAAGCAGTGGAGCAAGGAAGGCGGCAGCCCCGTCACCGAAGCCGATCTGGCGGTCAACAAATTTCTCTGCGACCGGCTGACCGCGGCGCGCCCCGGTTATGCCTGGCTGTCGGAAGAAAATACCGACGATCCTGCGCGCCTTTCCCGGCGCGCGCTATTCATCGTCGATCCGATCGACGGCACCATCGCCTTTCTCAAGAACCGCCCGCATTTCACCATCTGCGCCGCCATCGTGGTGGAGGGACGTCCCTGGTGCGGGGTGGTCTATAACCCCATCAGCGATGAACTCTATTCCGCGCGCACCGGCGGCGGGGCGCATCGCAACGGCATTCCCATACGGGTTGGGGCGCGCGACAGGCTGGAGGGATGCGCCATGCTGGGCGACCGCACCCAACTGACCAAAGCGCCCTGGCCGGCCATGCATGTGCAGAACCGCAATTCCGTCGCCTATCGCCTGGTGCTGGTGGCCGATGGCAGCGCCGATGCCAGCGTCAGCCTGACCGCCAAACGCGACTGGGACCTGGCGGCGGCCGACATTATCCTTCATGAGGCCGGCGGGCGGCTGACCGACATCGGCGGCGCGGCACTGATCTACAACCGGCCGGTGACCCTGCAGGCCAGTCTGGTAGCCGCCAATCCGCAGCTGCACGCCGAGATAACCAGCCTGCTGCGACAATAAGAGAGCTAGCCGTTGGGCCCGATTGCGCTTGAATGGTGCAACGCAACCCAGTGTCCCGATTCCGAAATTCGCTTGCTGCCTATATCAAACTCCAGGCGAATTTCGGAATCGAAGGACACTGGTAACTTATTGATTCCTAGTGTCGTTTTGGTTTCGAAGTTCGCTGGGAGACTGATATCAATGTTATTGCGAACTTCCAAACCACGACACTAGGGCGGAGTCGACATGGCCGAATCCAAACAACTTCTGCATTTCGTGTTCGGCGGCGAGCTGAAACGCACCGATGAAGTGGAGTTCCGGGATCTCAGCAAGCTGGAATATGTCGGCATGTATCCCAGCTTCGCGGAGGCCAAGAAGGCCTGGCGCGCCAAGGCCCAGGCCACGGTGGACAATGCCCAGATGCGCTACTTCGTGGTCCATATTCACCGGCTGATGGAACCAGACGACAATCATCATCACTAACCATCTGGCCACAAAAGGCTTTTTGCCTCGCTCGCGGCCGCATGCTACAGCACGGGCGCACATGAGTTCCTCGCCCGCCACGGTCCCCGTACCCCCAGCCGCGCTCAACACCGGCGCGGTGATCCGCCGGCTGTTGCGCGACTATGTCGGGGCCGAATGGGGCCTTCTGGCGCTGGCCGTCATCTTCATGCTCCTGACCAGCGCCGTCAGCGGGCTCGTGCCCCAGCTGCTGAACCTGGAGGTCAAGCTGATCTTCCTGCGCCATCAGGCGGAGATGCTGCTGCCGATGTCGCTGGCGGTGGTGGGCGTGGTCGGGGTGCGCGCAATCACGCTGTTCTTCGGCCGCTTGTGGCTGGACTCGCTGGGCGAGAAGACCGTCGCCGCCGCCCAGCGCGACATGTTCGGCCGTCTGATCCGGCGCGATCTGGCCGATCTCAACGCGGTTCATTCCGGCCAGTTCGTTTCCAATTTCCTCTACGACGCCACCCTGATGCGCGACGGCCTGACCCAGGGCATCGCCGCCGTCTTCCTGGAAGCGGTGCAGCTGATTGTCTACCTGACCATCATTCTGGTCAGCGACTGGCAACTTGGCGCGCTGGCGCTGACGGTCCTTCCCGGCGTTGCCTGGGCGATGGAGCGATTGGGCGGTTCGATGCGCCGCGCCGCCACCCGCGGTATGCGCGAGACCGGCGATCTGTCTGTGGTGCTGTCCGAAGCGATGGACGGACGGCGCATCATCAAGGCCTATGGTCTGGAAAGCCATTCCATTGCCCGTGTCGATGCGCGGCTGAAATCGCGGCTGGGCACCTTGCTGAAAGCCGTGCGGCTGCGCGCCGCCGCGGCCCCGGTCACCGACCTGTTTCTGGGCGTTGTGGTGGGCCTGGTGTTGTTTGCCGCAGGCTGGCAGAGCCTGCACGGCCAGATCACCCTGAATGCCTTTGCCGGCTTTCTCACCGCCCTGCTGCTGGCGCAACAGCCGCTGCGCAATCTGTCCCAGCTCTGGCCCACCGCTTCGGCCGGCATTGCCGCCGCCGACCGCATCTTCGAGTCCATCGACGCGCGGCCCCGTATCGTCAATCGTCCGGGCTCGGTGGCATTGGTGCCCAAGGGCGGCGCGGTCAGCTTCCGCGATGTCGGCTTTGCCTATCGCACCGATGCCGGTCCGACGCTTTCAGACGTGACGCTGGACATCCCGGCCGGAAAGAAGATCGCCCTGGTGGGTCCGTCCGGTGCAGGCAAGAGCACCATCTTCAACCTGATGCTGCGCTTCTACGATGCCAGCAGCGGCACCATCGCGGTCGATGGCCAGGATATAACGGGCGTCACCTTGGAAAGCCTGCGTGTGGCGATCGCTGTGGTGACTCAGGAAGCGGTGCTGTTCGACGAAACCATCGCCGACAATATCGCCCTGGGCAAGCCGGGCGCCTCGCTGGGCGAGATCAAGGCGGCGGCGCGCAATGCCGCGGCGCATGATTTCATCGATATCTTGCCGGAAGGCTATGACACACGCGTGGGCGAAGGCGGCCTCAAACTGTCGGGCGGCCAGCGCCAGCGCGTCGCCATCGCGCGCGCCATGCTGCGCAATGCGCCCATCCTGCTTCTGGACGAAGCCACCAGCGCGCTGGATGCCGAATCCGAGCGCCAGGTGCAGGAGGCGCTGGCGCGCCTGATGAAGGGCCGCACCACCATCGTCATCGCGCACCGGCTGTCCACCGTGGTGGATGCCGACCGCATCTATGTGCTGGAGCGCGGCCGGGTGGTGCAGTCGGGCAGCCATGCCGAATTGATGGCGGCGGACGGGCTGTACGCCAGTCTGTACCGCCACAATCTGGAAGAATCGCGCGGATGACACGCACGCCGCCGCGCTTGCGCCTGCCCTTGCGCCTCCCCTGGGGCCTCAAAGTCTGGCGGCTATTGACGGGCATCGTGTCGCCTTTTGCGCATCTTTTGCTGCGCCGGCGCGCGGCACGCGGCAAGGAAGACTGGACGCGGCTGAATGAGCGGCTGGGGATTTCCGGTGTGGCGCGCCCAGTTGGACGGCTGATCTGGGTGCATGGCGCCAGCGTGGGCGAAAGCCTCTCGGCCCTGCCGTTGGTCGAAAGTCTGGTCGAGAATGCAACCGTGCTGGTGACAAGCGGTACGGTCGCCAGCGCCGCCATGATGAGCCACCGCTTGCCGAAAGGCGCCCTGCATCAGTTCGTGCCCCTGGACACGCCGGGCGCGGTGGCAAGTTTCCTGGATCACTGGAAGCCTGACGCCGGATTGTTCGTGGAATCAGATCTGTGGCCCAACCTGATCCTCGGCGCAGGCTCGCGCGGCGTGAAGCTTGCGCTGGTCAATGCCAGAATCTCCGCACCTTCGGCGATGCGCTGGCGCTGGGCCAAGAAAAGCGTCGCCGCGCTATTGTCTTCTTTCGACATGGTATTGACTCAGGATGACGAGGGCGCGGAGCGTTTCCGAAAGTTGGGTGCGTCCAATGTCGAAGTGGTGGGCAGCCTCAAGGCAGACGCGCCGCCTTTGCCGGTGGATGAAGAAGCGCTGGCACAGATGCGCCAGGCGATTGGCAATAGGCCGGTCCTGCTGGCCGCCCAGACTCATCCCGGCGAAGACGAGACCGTGCTGCCCGCCCATGACATCCTGCGGGCGCAGTTTCCCGATTTGCTGACCATTTTGGTGCCGCGCCACACCGCACGCGGCGCCGATCTGGAAATGCTGTGCGGGACGCGCGCCACCAAGCGCCGCTCCGCCAGCGGGCAGATCAGTCCCCAGACCGCGGTCTATATCGCCGATACGATGGGCGAACTCGGCCTTTTCTACCGCCTGACGCCCTTCTGTTTCCTGGGCGGCACCTTGGTGCCGCTCGGGGGACACAATGTCCTGGAACCGGCCCAGCTCCATTGCGCGGTGCTGGCGGGCCCGCACACAACAAGCGCGCCACGCGCCTATGATGCGGTGCTGCAAGCGCAAGGTTTTGGGCAGATCGCCAGCAGCACCGATATCGCGCGCGAGGCGGGACGCTTGCTGGGTTCCCCCCAAGCCTTGCAGGCAGCCGGCGATGCCGCCGCGCGCGGTGCGGCGACGCTGCGCGGCGCGGTGGCGCGCACGGCCGGCGCCTTGAAGACGATGCTCGATGCGCGCGCCTGACTTCTGGCGCAAACGTGGCGCGGCCGCGATGCTGCTGGCGCCGCTAGGCGCGCTTTATGGCGCCAGCGTGGCGTTCAAGGCGCGCCATGCCCGGTCGTTCGATCCCAAGATCCCGGTGATCTGCGTCGGCAATCTGACCACGGGCGGCAGCGGCAAGACACCCCTCGCCATCGCCTTGGCGGATATGCTGCGTGCCAAGGGGCACAAGCCTTTCTTCCTGACCCGCGGCTATGGCGGCAGCACAAGCGGCCCGGCACTGGCCACGCGCGGCCACAGCGCCAAGATCATGGGCGACGAGGCTCTGCTGCTGGCGCGCACCGCGCCCACCATCGTGGCGAAGGGCCGTGCTGCCGGCGCGCGTCTGGCAAAAGACAAAGGCGCAACCGTGATCATCATGGATGACGGCCATCAGAATTTTTCCTTAAGCAAAAGCCTGTCGCTGGTGGTGGTGGATGGCCAGAGCGGCTTCGGCAATGGCCTGCAGATTCCGGCCGGCCCCTTGCGCGAGCCCATCACCCAGGGGCTGGCGCGGGCGGATGCGGTTGTTCTGGTTGGCGAAGGCGCGCCCGATCTTGCGGGATATCGCGGGCCCGTGCTGCGCGCCCATCTCAAAGCCGAGGCAGGCGCCTTCGCCGGCAAGAACGTCTTTGCTTTTGCCGGTATCGGACGGCCGCAGAAGTTTGTCGCGTCCCTGCAGGACGGCGGCGCCCATGTCACCGGCAGCTGTTTCTTCGCCGACCATCACCCCTATACGGACGGGGAAATTGCCCAGCTCAAGGCCATCGCGGCAGACGCCGAGCTGGTCACCACCGAAAAGGATTTCGTGCGGCTGACCACCGAGCAGCGCCAGGGTGTGCGCCTGCTCAAGGTCTCTGCCGTCTTTGACGATGAAGCCGCCATCGGCCGCTTGCTTGACAGCACCGCGCCCAGGCCCTAGCCCACAAAAGATGACCGATACCGACCCGACCCTCGGACAGAAGCTGCGCTACGGCGCGGAGGCCGCGGTCTTTATCACCTTCATGGCGCTGTTTCGCGTCATCGGGCTGGAAACGGCGTCGCGTCTGGGCGGCTGGATCGGCCGCAATATCTTTCCGCTGCTGCCGCCCGACCGGGTGGCGCGCGCCAATCTCGCCGCCGCCTTTCCGGAAAAAGACCAACAGGAGCGCGACGAGATTCGCGGCACCATGTGGGACAATCTGGGCCGGGTGGTGGGCGAGTATTCCCATCTGGGCCGCTTCTCGCCCAAGGGCGAAGACCCGCGCATCGGTTACAGCTTTCCACCGGGCATGACGGCGGAAAGCCTGAAGCATCAACCGCTGATCTTTCTGTCGGCGCATCTGGGCAACTGGGAAATGATGCCGATCATCGCCGAACAGATGGGTTTTGACGGCGCCGCCGTGGTGCGGCCACCCAACAATCCCTATATCGCGGACTGGGTGGCGCGCCAGCGCCGCATCAACGGCCCCGCAACCATGATCGGCAAGCACAATGCGGCGCGGCCCATGCTGGCGCAGCTGCGCGCCGGCAAGATGCTGTGCATGCTGGTGGACCAGAAGCTGCGTGAAGGCGTTGCCGTGCCCTTCTTCGGCCGCGACGCCATGACCACGCCCGCGCCCGCCGCCCTGGCGCTGAAAACCGGCGCGCGCATCGTGCTGGCCTCCAACCGGCGGCTGCCGGGCGCACGCTTCCATGTCACCGTGTTCGCACCGTTGGAATTTACCCCCAGCGGCGATGACGCAAACGACATTCAGGCCCTCACCGCCGCCATAACCGCAGGCATCGAAGAGATGGTGCGCGCCGATCCGGGGCAGTGGCTGTGGATTCACAATCGCTGGCCCACGGCGCGCGACGCCAAGCTGATGCAGACCCGCCCATGACCACCCGCCAGCGCATTCTGGAGCAATTGTTCTTCGGCCGCGATCCGCTGAAGGATTTCCCGCGCAATTCTGCCACCGACCTGCAGGGCTGGCATTCCCAGCACCCCTATCTGACCCGCGCCATCGACGAGGTGCGTCCCGATATCGTGGTGGAAGTGGGCGTGTGGAAAGGTGCTTCCGTCGTCACCATGGCCAAGGAGATGCAGCGGCTGAAGCTGGATGCGGTGGTGATCGCCATCGATACCTGGCTGGGTTCCAGCGAACATTATCTGTGGGAGAAGTTCATTCCCGACCTGGATTTTGAATTCGGCTATCCCCGGCTCTATCACAAGTTCGCCGCCAATATCTGCAACGAGGGCCTGCAGGACTTTGTCGTGCCGCTGCCGTTGGATTCGATCAACGGCTTTCAGCTTTTGAAAGCCCGCGGCATGCGCCCGGATGTGCTGCACATCGATGCCGGCCATGACTATCTGTCGGTGATGGCGGACTTGAAAGCCTGGTGGCCGCAGCTCAGCCCCGGCGGCGTGCTGATCGGCGACGATTATTTCAAGAGCATTTTGGGGCTGGGCAAGTGGCCGGAAGTGCGCCAGGCCTTTGACGAATTCTTTGCCGCGACCCCGCATACCAAATTCGAAAGCGGTGACGGCAAGTGTTATGTGGGGAAACCAATCTGATACCGAGATAGATGAGCGAATGGGTTACCGGCCCTTCGCGTACGCTTCGGGCGTTCGTCGCTCGAAATGGTCCACTGGACCATTTCGTTCGCCTCCGGCGAAACGCTCCTCACCCTAAAGCGGATCAGGTTTGGGCTTGCGCGTCGACCGCGACGGGTCCAGCCGCACTTCAAACCAGTTCATCGCCCAGTGCAGATGCGGCCCCGTCGCCCGGCCCGTGGCGCCGATCGCCCCGATGCGCTGACCGCGCTTGACGCTTTCGCCCGCCCGCACCAGACGCTGGCTCTGATGCAGATAGGAGGTCGACACGCCCTGGCCGTGGTCGATCAAGGTGAAGCCGCCATCCAGATAATAATCGTCGCTGATGGCGACCACGCCATCGGCGGGGCTGCGGATCGGCGTACCCACAGGTGCGGCCATATCCACGCCATAATGCGGCGACATCGCCGTGCCATTGTCGATCCGCTGGCTGCCGAACACGCCGCTTTCAATGCCCGAAGCCGGCCAATCAAAGCCCGACAGGAAATCGCTGCCGCTGCTGTCGCTCAGCCGCGCCAGATAGATGGTCTCCGCCTCATGCGCGATGCGCGCCTGCACTTGCGGCGGCGGCGTCACCGTGTTCTGCGGCAGGCCGTTGACGCGTTCGATCTCATATTGCCGCGCGGTGGGGGTAAAGCTGCGGCTGTCGCCGCCGCCACCCCGATAGCGCACCGTCACCAAAGAGGGTTTTGTCTGGTCGGGCGCGAAGCCGAAGACAAACCGGCCATCCGCGGTCACTCCTAGCGGCCTTCCGTCCAGCGCCACCAGCGCGCCCGGCGGCGCGCTGCCCAAGGCGAGGCTCCCCTGCTCCAGGGCGCCGGAGATCGTGAAGCGCACGGGTTTTCCCTGCCCCAGCGCGGCAGACGCCGCCAACGACAGCGAAGCGCCGACAAAAAAACGGCGACCCATCGATCCGGAAATCTTATTTGGGAGCAAGGCCCTTTTCCTGCGCCCGCGCCGTGGCCACCGAAGGACTGGCATAGGCTTCCTGCAAATCCACGCTCCAATAGCGCAGCGCATCCAGCGGGATATGGGTGCCCGTCACCGCGCACACGACATAGCCGCCCGGCGTGACGATGTCATATTCGCCGTCGAGATAGTGAAGCCTGGCCTCACTCTGGTCGCGTTCCATCACGTTCATGCGCTTAGTGTACCCAATTCCCTGTCAGAAAAGCGAGCCCTGATCGCCGCCCGGTTTCTTTTTGCCGGCCCTCGGCTTGCCGCCGCCCTCACCGGCCAGCGCCTGGGCATCGCCATCGGCAAAGGTCAGTGTCAGGGTTTCCCCGCTTGCGATCTGAGCGGCACGGCGGCGCACCGATCCATCCTCTGCGCGCACCAGCGCAAAGCCCCGCTCCAACACGGATTTGTGGGAAACGCTTTCCAGCAACCGAAACAATCCCTGCAGTTTTTGAGTCTTCTGCGCCAGCCGCACGGCCTGTGCCCGCCTGGCCCGTTCCCAAAGCGTGACCGTGCGCTGCTTGGCATTTGTGATCCGGTCCCGCAGCATCGGCGCGCGCAGCCGCGCGCCGGTTCGGTTAAAGCGCACCTCGTGAATCTGGAGATTACGCCGCAGAACGTGCTGCAGCTTCTCCGCCGCGATATCCAGGCGCTGGCGCTGCCCGGCAAACAGATTTTCCGCGCGCGGCAACAAGCGCACCAGCTGGGCCAAATGACGGCTGCGCTCCTCCATCCCCTTGCTGAACCGGGCCAGCAGGCGCCGTTCGAAATCCAAGGTCTGCGCCAGAAGTTCGGTCCTGACCGGCACCGCCAGTTCGGCCGCGGCGGTGGGCGTCGGCGCGCGCACATCGGCGGCGAAATCGATCAGGGTGGTGTCGGTCTCATGGCCCACTGCCGAGATCAACGGGATCGCGCTGGCCGCGGCTGCGCGTACCACCGCTTCGTCATTGAAGGCCATCAGGTCTTCGACCGAGCCGCCGCCGCGCGCCACGATGATCAGATCGGGCCGGGGCATGCGCACACCGTCAAATGCATTAAAGCCCGCGATTGCCGCGGCGATCTCGCCGGCCGCCTTCTCGCCCTGCACCGCCACCGGCCACAGCAGCACCCGGCGCGGGAAACGCGCCTGCAAGCGGTGCATGATGTCGCGGATCACGGCGCCCGTCGGCGATGTCACCACGCCGATTACCTCGGGCAGGAAGGGCAGCGCCTTCTTGCGGGCGGCATCGAACAGCCCTTCGGCGGCCAGTTTCTTGCGGCGCTCTTCCAGCAGCGCCATCAGCGCGCCCAATCCCGCAAGCTCGACCTGTTCGACGATGATCTGGTAGCGCGAGGACCCGGCATAGGTGGAAAGCTTGCCGGTGCAGATCACCTCCATGCCGGCTTCGGGCCTGACCTTGAGCCGGCCCGCCACGCCGCGCCAGATCACTGCGTTCAGCACCGCCTTGTCGTCCTTGAGGTCGAAATAGACGTGGCCGGAGGAATGGAATTTCAGGCCCGAAATCTCGCCGCGCACCCGCACCAGGGCAAACTGGCCCTCGACCATGCGCTTGAGGGCGGCCGACAATTCTGTGACCGAAAATTCCGGCAGGTTGGAAAAGACTGCGTCGCTCATATGTCCATGATACGGGGCCTATGATACAGGGGGACAGCAAAAAATGGCGAGGTGATGGTGAAGGTTTTGCTGGTGGGGTCGGGTGGCCGCGAACATGCGCTGGCCTGGGCGCTTGCCAAAAGCCCGCTGCTGACAAAGCTGTACTGCGCCCCCGGCAATGCCGGAATCGCAGCTGTGGCCGAATGTGTGCCCATTCCCGCAACGGATTTCGCGGGTCTGGCCAAATTCGCGGTTGAGACCCGGATCGATTTCGCCGTGATTGCCGCCGATGCCCAGCTGGTGGGCGGCTTGTGGGACGTGATGGAAGCCGCCGGCATCCGCAGCCTGGGACCCTCCAAGGCCGCCGCGGTGTTGGAAGGTTCCAAGGGTTTCGTCAAAGACCTTTGCGTCCAGGCGGGTATTGTAACGGCCGCCTACCAGCGCTTCACGGCGCCGGAGCCCGCCAAGATCTTTGCCGACAGTCTGGGTTTCCCCGTCGTGATCAAGGCCGATGGCCTGGCCGCCGGCAAGGGCGTGATCATCGCACCCGACAAAGGCGAAAGCCACAAGGCGATCGACTTCATGTTCGAAGGCGGTTTTGGTGCAAGTGGCCACGCCATCGTGATCGAGGAATTCATGGACGGCGAAGAGGCCAGCTTCTTCGCCCTCAGTGACGGCGCCAATGTCATCCCGCTTGCCGGCGCGCAAGATCACAAGCGCGTGGGCGATGGCGATACCGGGCCCAACACCGGCGGCATGGGCGCTTATTCGCCTGCCCCGGTCCTCACCTCTTCGCTGCAACAGATGGCGATGGAAAAATTCATCAAGCCTACGGTGGCCGCCATGGCGGCAAAAGGCATGCCGTATATGGGCGTGCTCTATCTGGGCCTGATGATCACCAAACAGGGGCCCAAGCTGGTGGAATACAATGCCCGCTTCGGCGATCCGGAATGCCAGGTGCTGATGCCGCGGCTGAAAAGCGACTTGCTTGCCGCCTTGCTGGCGGCGCGCGAGGGCACACTTGCGCCGCTGGAGTGGCATGACGAGACGGCGTTGACGGTGGTGATGGCCTCCAAGGGTTATCCGGGAAGTTACGAAAAAGGCCATGTCATCGCCGGGCTGGAGAGGGTCGCGAAGCTTCCTGGCGTCACTGTGTTCCACGCCGGAACCGAGCGGCGCGGCGGCGATATCCTGGCCGTGGGCGGACGGGTGCTGAATGTCACCGCGCTGGGAAAAGACGTGGCCGAAGCGCAGGCCCGCGCTTACGCCGCTGTGGATATGATTCACTGGGAAGGCGCTTTTTGCCGCCGGGATATCGGTTGGCGAGCATTGAAGCGTTGACAGCGCCAACACGACAGGGCACCCAACAGATATGCTTTTGTGGGCAGGCTTTCTTTCCATCCTGATCGGCATCGCGGCGCTGGCCATCGACCGGCGGCTGGCGCATTTCATCTATGACCATGTCAGCGCGAAGGCTCACAAGGCGCTGGACCGCATCACCCATTATGCCAAGGCGGGCCATTGGCTGGCGGCGGCGATCCTGGCCTTGATCGTGGCCGCCGGCATGCGCCATTTCGGCGTGCTGGACGACGACTCGACCATGTTGATCAACTACAGCCTGGCCTTCATCGCCAGCCTGACCATGGGCAGCGCGGTGCTGCACGTGATCAAGCTGGTGCTGGGCCGGCGGCGCCCACGCGATGACATGGAGATGGGCCTGTACGGCTTCATGCCGCTGGCTTTCAATCCCGACTATAATTCCTTTCCTAGCGGCCATGCCCTGACCATCTGCTGCGTGGCGGTGATCTTTACCTGCGTGTGGCCGGACTGGTGGCCCACCTGGTTCGCCGTCGCCGGCCTTCTGGCGGTGACGCGCGCGCTTCTGACCGCCCATTTCCTCAGCGACGTGTTGATCGGGGCCGGCATCGGACTGATCGCGGCGCGCGAAGTGTTGCAGTTGGGCTTTCCCGGTTTTTCGCCGGGGTGGTTTTAAAAGCCAAATTGTCATTCCCGCGTAAGCGGGAATCCAACTTCGCGCAACCGTCGCCGGATAGAAAGTTGGATGCCCGCTTTCGCGGGCATGACAACAATCAAGAACGCCTTGCGCGGAAAAAGTCCCGCAAAATTTCGCCCGCTTCCACCGCGAGCAGTTCGGTCTGTTCCACCACCGGGCGGTGGTGACAGGTGGGCTGCTCGAAAAAGCGCGGCCCGTGCAGCACCGCGCCGCCCTTGGGATCGCAGGCCGCGAACACGACGCGCCCCACGCGCGCCATCGCGACGGCGCCCGCGCACATGGCGCAGGGCTCCAGGCTGACATAGAGCGTGGTGCCGGTCAGCCTTTCATTGCCCAGTGCCTTGGCGCCGTTACGCATCACCAGCATTTCGGCGTGGGCGGTGGGATCCTTCAATTCCAGAATGCGGTTGCCATCGCGGGCCAATAACGCGCCATCGGCGCCAAGCAGCACCGCGCCCACCGGCACTTCCCCGCGCAAAGCGGCAGATTTCGCTTCCTCGAGCGCCAATGCTATGGCTTCGCCATCATTCATGAGGTCAGGAGTTAGCATTGCCGCCGCACCAAAAGCCAGAAGGGCAAAAGCCAGAAGGCGATCGCATAGCACCCCGCGCGAGCCCGGCAGGCGAGCGCATTGCTAAAGTCATCGCCCGGGCCGGCATCTGCTCGCGCCGGGACGCCGAAAAGCTGATCGCGGAGGGACGGGTCAAGCTGGACGGCGTGGTGGTGACCTCGCCTGCCCTTAATGTCACCGAAAACAACGTCGTCCAGGTCGACGAAAAACCGCTGGCCGCGCCGGAAGGCGCGCGGTTGTGGCGCTATCACAAGCCGTCGGGCCTAGTCACCACCCACAAGGATGAAAAGGGGCGGCCCACGGTGTTCGCCAACCTGCCCAAGCATTTGGGGCGCGTGGTGTCGGTGGGACGGCTGGATTTCAATTCAGAGGGCTTGTTGCTGCTCACCAATGACGGCGACATCGCGCGGCGCATGGAAATGCCCGCCTCGGGCTGGACGCGGATCTATCGCACGCGGCTGTTCGGCAAGGTGACGCAGGCCGATCTGGACAAGCTGGCCACCGGCATCACCATCGACGGCATCAAATACGGTCCCATCGTCGCCGACCTGGAGCGCAGCAAGGGCATGCACAGCTGGGCCACGGTCAGTTTGAAGGAAGGCAAGAACCGCGAGATCAAACGGGTGATGGAGCGGCTGGGCCTGAAAGTATCGCGTCTGATTCGCACGGCCTATGGCCCCTTCCAGCTGGGCCAGCTGGCGGAAGGCCAGATCGAGGAAATTCCCGCCCGGCTGTGGCGGGAAAAGCTGGGAATCGGCCGCAAAAAACGTACTGACCGGGACGGTTGAAAGCTGCTAGAAGCCGCGCAACGCAAGCGGAGACGGCCATGGGCAGCATGAAAGACAAGCGCAAGAACCAGGTGCAGCCCCCTTTCGCCGCCGAGACCCGGGATGTGCGCTTTGCCGGCACGTTCGAGGTTCTGATACCGGTGCCGGAACGCAACAAACCCCAGAAAGTGCCGCTGCAGTTCCCCACCCTGGCTGCGGCCGAAAACTGGATCCATAGCCCCGATGGCAAGGATATGATCGCCGACATCATCGAAGAGGCAAAGAAAAGCTGACGGTTTTTCACGTCCACCCAGAACGGCCCCCAGACCGGCGCCAAGACCGGTTTCCCGCGCGCCGGCTTTGGGTGTAACTTTTTTCACCTGCGTCCGAACTCACCCTAACGGAGCCGTGTTTGATCGCCCAGGAGGCGCAATACCGGGACTGGATGCTGGCCGCCCTGATGGGCGATGCCGGCGCCTACCGGATGCTGCTTTCCGGCCTGACGCGGCATTTGCGGGCCTATTATGCGCGGCGTCTGGACAGCGGCGCGGCTGAGGATGCGGTGCAGGAAACCCTGATTGCCATTCATGCGCGGCGCGCGAGCTATGATCCGGCCCTGCCGTTCACGGCCTGGGTCTATGGCATCGCGCGCTACAAGCTGATCGACGAATATCGCCGCCACAAGCGCCGCGCCACGGTGCCGCTGGAGGAAGCCGGCGATCTGTTCGGCCATGACGAGACGCAGGAAGCCATCGCCCGGCGCGATGTGAGCAAGCTGCTCGACAAGCTCACCCCCGCCAAGCGCCAGCTGGTGTCGGACATCAAGTTGGAGGGGATTTCGGTCGCCGAAGCGGCCAAGCGCAGCGGCATGTCGGAGTCCGCGGTCAAGGTCAGTGTCCATCGCGCCATCAAGGCGCTGGGCGAGGATGTCGCCAGAAAAGAAATCAGGGAAGAAACAAAGCAAGAAAGGCGCGGCGATGCGGACCGATGATCTGATCGCCCAACTGGCGAGCCGGCTTGAACCCGTCAGGAACAACGCCGTGACCCGCCTGCTGTTGGGCGCGACCCTGGTGGGCGTTGCCGGCTCGGCGCTGGTGATGCTGACGATGCTGGGGCCGCGCCATCACCTGGACGCCGCCATGGTCCACTTCGGGGTGTGGGCCAAGCTGACCTACACCTTTGTCATCGCCGCATTCGGCTTCTGGCTGGTGGAGCGGGCGGGCCGGCCAGGCGCCGAGATGACCCGCCCGGCCCTTTTGCTGGCTCTGCCGCTGCTGGCCATCGTCCTGCTGGCGGCCCTTCAGATGAGCGCGCCGGGGGCGGATATCCCCAAGCTGATCCTGGGCCATTCCAGCCGGGTCTGCGCCTTCAATGTGCTGATTGTCGCTCTGCCCACCCTGGCGGCCACCTTCTGGGCGCTGCCGCGGCTGGCGCCCACCCGGCTGACCCTGGCCGGCGCCGGGGCCGGGCTGTTTGCGGGCGCGGCCGGGGCCTTTGTCTATTGCTTCCACTGCAGCGAGGAAGCCGCCCCCTTCATCGCCCTCTGGTACACGCTGGGGATCGGTCTGACGGCGGCCCTGGGCGCCCTTCTGGGCAGGCATTTCCTGCGCTGGTAAGCGGTTGTTCACCATTCGGAGCGTTAATCCTGCTATCCGAATCCGGTTGGAGATCGCCCATGCGCAAATCCATCATCCTGGCAGCTGCTGTGCTGACTTTTGGCGTTTTGCCCGCCCAATCTGAGCCGCAAAAGGCCGCTCCGCAAAAACCTGTTCCGCAGAAGGCCGATACACAGAAGACGGCTGCGCCGAAGGCGGAGCCGAAGAACGATGAGGCGCTGCAGGAAGGCGCCCGCTCGTTCCAGCGCGCCGACTATCAGGCGGCGATGGCCTCCTGGCGGCCTTTGGCGGTCCAGGGCAATCCGGTCGCCCAGAACAATCTCGGCATCCTGTATCTGGACGGCAAGGGCGTGCCGCAGAACACGTCCGAAGCGGTGCGCTACCTGGCGCTGTCGGCAGCTTCGGGTTCCTCGCTCGGTCAGAACAATCTGGGCGGGCTTTACCGCGACGGCAAAGGCGTGCCGCGCGACTATACCCGCGCCGCGCAATGGTTCAGCGCGTCCGCCGCCCAAGCCAATTCCGCCGGCATGTACAATCTGGGCCTGATGTATGAGCTGGGCCAGGGCATGAAGCCCGAACCCTTCCACGCTTACATGTGGTACGCGCTGGCCGCCGAGCAGAACAATATTCCCAATGCCGCCGCCCATCGCGACGCCTTGTGGGGCCGCATGACTCCGGCAGCGCAGAAACAGGCCCACGAACTGGCCGTGGCCTGCAAGCAGCAGGCCTATAAGAGCTGCCGCTGATACGCGGTTGAAAGCAAAAAACGGTACAAACAAAAACGGCGCCCGCGGGCGCCGTTTTGCATAGAACCGCTGGGCGGACTAAGCCTGCCTGGCCTTCTTGCGGCGGCGCAGGACCGCCAACCCGGCAAACCCGGCGCCAAAGAGCGAAAGCGTAACAGGTTCGGGAACCGCAGCGCCCTTGCCTGCCACGACATTGATCGTATCCGTGCCCAGCAGCACGTGGTCAACGTTGAATGCCTCGAGCGTGAAGATGTAGGTGTCATCCGCATTCATGTTGTAGCCGGAATCGCCCAAGGCAGCCGCCACGGCCGCAAACGACAAGGCTTCGCTGTTCTGAGCAGCGAAAAAGTTCGACGAGGCGCCGCACAGAATGGCCGGGCTGCAGACCCCGCCCGCGCCATACACGGAATTGTCGGGAATCGCCAAGACGTCGAAAAAGCCCGTCGTTCCCAGCCCCACGTCATTCAAGGTGAGCTTTGTCGTGATGTTGGAGAGGTTATGGGTGCCGTTACCGTCGGCATTCAGATTGACCGAGAAAACAAACCCCCAGACGCTGCCGATCTTGGTCGGAACGGCGGTCGCGCCCGTCGGCACATTGTAAGTGTCGCCTGTCGGCACGACCGGACCAACGAATCGCGTGATGGCGCTCAGCCCGAGCTCGACGCTTCCCGTCGTGCTGACGGTGAAGTTGCTGTTGGAGTTGCCGGAGCCAAAATATACGCCCGGCGGATTGACCAGCGAGGTGTTGTCAATAACGCCCGCCTGCGCCGCGCCGATAAAACCGAAGAACGCCACCGTCGCTGGTAAAATGGCTTTTGTTATTTTCATTGGGGTTTCCTGGGTTTGTTGTGCGATTAACCATGCAAGGCGTGTACCATGATTCATTGCTTCGCGAATCCCATGTATTGTGCGAACCCGCACGCAAAAACGTAAACAGAAGTTACATTCGAATCAGACGAATCAATGACTGGTTGTCAGAATAAATTCTTTGCCGATCGATCTGCACGCACGACACAACGCACCGTGATTTCTAAAACGCCCAAACGACGCGCGTTCCCGCCGAATCATAAAAATATCTGGCACTGCCATCCAAACGAGAATGCGGGCCGGGGCACAGGCGCACGTACAACCCGTGACGTGTAAGCAACAGGTCTATGAGGGCTGCAAGTGATTCTATGAAGGAGCCGGCACAATCAGACGTGCTGTCCGCCATTGATCATCAGTTCCGCGCCGGTGACATAGGAACTCTGATCCGTACACAGATAATAGATCGCCTTGGCGACTTCCGCGGGCATCCCCAGCCGGCGCAGCGGGATGGTCTCCACGATCTTCTCGGTGCCGGGCGACAGGATCGCGGTGTCGATCTCGCCCGGCGCTATGGCGTTGACGCGGACCCCAATGGGGCCGAAATCCGCCGCCATCTCGCGGGTCAGCGCTGCAGCCGCCGCCTTGGAGATGGAATAGGCCGCGCCCGCGAAGGGATGCACGCGGCTGCCCGCGATGGAGGTGACGTTGACGATGGCGCCATGCGCCTTGGCCAACTCATTCTTCAGACCCTGGGCCAGCCAGATGGTGGAAAAGAGATTGACCTCGAACACCTGGCGCCACAGATCCTGCGAAGAATCCAGCGTGCCCAGCCGCTCGCCCTTCTTGCCCTTGGGCGAAATGGCGGCGTTGTTCACCAAAGCGTGCAGCTTTCCATCCGTCAGGCGCGAGCGCATTTCTTCCGCCGCGCGCGCGGTGTCGCGCGGATCGGCCAGATCGACCTGGATGTGATCCTCCGGCCCCGCCGCCCAGGGACAATTCTCCGGGAAGGCGTGACGCGAACAGGTGATCACCCGCCAGCCAGCGCTGGAAAAACGCTTCACCGTGGCATGACCGATGCCGCGCGACGCACCGGTCAGGATCAGGGTGCGTTTTTCTTCTTCGATATGATTGGGCTCCGCCATGGGCTGACCCTACCATCGCCGGCTCCACCGGTTCCACCCCGATCACAGCCCATTAGCCCGCTTGCTCAGTCCGCGGGACCGTGCAGCGGCTCCAACCCCGCCGGATCCTGATGGATGATCACCTCCGCGCCGGGAAAAGCCTCCTGCAACGCCTGCTCCACCGCATCGCTGATGGCATGCGCCTCGGCCAGCCGCATATTGGGGTCCAGGCCCAGATGCAACTGAATGAAGCTGGAGAGGCCCGCCGTGCGGGTCTTGAGATCGTGAACATTCAGCACCGCAGGGTGGCTTTTGGCGATGGCGCAAATGCGGGCGCGCTCGGCGTCGGGCATTTCGCGGTCCATCAATTGATGAAAGCTCTGCCGCCCCACGCCGAAGGCCGAATACAGCATGATGCCCGCCACCGCGATGGCGATCAGCGGATCGGCCAGGGTCCAGCCCATGCGCGTGGTCAAAAGCAGCGCCAGCACCACGCCGATATTGGTGACCAGGTCGCCGAAATAATGCGTCTGGTCGGCCTCCAGCGCCAGCGATCCGGTATGGGCCACCACCTTGCGCTCATACAGGATCAGCCCGATGGCGCAGGCGATGGCGATGCACATGACGATCAGCGCCTCGACGCTGTGGTCGATCGGCTCGGGCACCAGGATGCGGTTGACCCCCTGGATCACCAGAAACAGCGCGGACGCGGCAATGAACGCGCCCTGCGCCAGGCCCGCCAGCGGCTCGGCCTTGCCGTGGCCGAAGCGATGATCATCATCCGCCGGCGTCAGCGCCGAGCGTATGGCAAGCAGGTTCAGCCAGGCGGTGAACAGGTCGAGCGCGGAATCCGCAAGGCTCGCCAGCAACGCCACGGAATGGGAGGCGAAATAGGCAAAAGTCTTGATGCCCACCAAAAACAGCGACACCACAAGCGAGGCGGTGGCGGCGCGCCGCATCATGGCGCTGCCCTGCTCTGACACGATACTCTGTTCCGGCATCGTCAGATCTTCATGATATTTGGCATCTGACATCCTTCACGGAAACAACCGCTCGGTGCGCCAGGGCGCGTCCGGACTGTCGCGGACATAGACCAGCCGGTCGTGAAGACGGAATGGGCGGTCGCGCCAGAACTCAAAGCGCAGCGGCGTAAGACGCCAGCCCGTCCAGTAGGGCGGGCGCGGCACCTTGGTCAGCGCATATTTCAGGGCATATTCGGCGATGGCTTTCTCGAACACAAAACGCCCTTCCATCACCCGCGACTGGGGCGAGGCCCAGGCGCCGATCTGGCTGTCCTTGGGACGAGTAGCAAAATAGGCATCGGCCTCCGCGTCCGAGACCTGGGTGACGGCGCCTTGCGCCCGCACCGCCCTTCGCAGCGTCTTCCAATGAAAATTGATCGCGGCCTGCGGATTGGCGGCCAGCTCGCCGCCCTTGATGCTTTCGGCGTTGGAATAGAAGACAAAGCCGTTTGCGTCCGCGCCCTTGAGCAGGACCATGCGGACATTGGGCAGCCCGCCGGCGCCCACCGTGGCCAGCGCCATGGCATTGGGGTCGCTGGGTTCGGCGCCTTCAGCTTCCTTCATCCAGCTTTGAAACAAATCGAAGGGATCGGAACGCGCGGCAATGCCGCCGTCATCCAGGGGTCCGCCCATTTCCATCGCCATGGCGTCGTCCTAGCAGTTTGGCGTTTGACAGGGTAGCCTTGGCGTGAGAATGCCCGATATGCGCAAGATTTCCTGGCTTTTTGCCGCTGCTTTTTGTGCCTGCCTCGCGTTCGCGGGACAGGCGCAGGCCCGCACATCCGCCGACATCGCCGCCCAGTTCAGTACCGGCGTCACCGCCTATGACGCGGGCGATTACGAAAAGGCGTTCAAAATCTGGTGGGACCTTCGCTATGAGGATCTCGCGGCCATGCGCAATCTGGGCATGATGCTGCGCAAGGGACAGGGCACGCCCAAGGACCCCGCAAAGGCCGAAGAAATCTATCTGCGCGCGGCCGAGGTCGGCATGCCCACCGCCCAGGCCGATCTTGCCGACATGTATTTGAAGGGCGAACTTGGACCTCCCGACCTGGTGCGCGCCCTGCCCCTGCTTGCAAAAGCGGCGGCGGCCAATCATCCGGGTGCGCAATACCAGCTCGGTGAATTCTACGAGACCGGCGCGCCGCCGCTGGTGGCCCAGGATCTGGAAATGGCGCGGCGGCTTTACGCCGCCGCTGCCCGCAGCGGCATGCCCGAAGCGGTTGCCCGTTCGCAATTCCTGGGGCCGCCTGCCGCGAAAGGCCCGCTTCTCCCAATAGGGACCCAGGCGGCGGAACAGCCGGGCTGGACGCCGGCTCCTGGCGTCAAGCCGGGCAAGCCCTGAACTGGTATCGGGCGGACCAACGCCTATATTGGGCTTAGAGCGCGAATCCGCCCACCAAAGGATCAGGATGAAAGACCCTTACGAAATCCTCGGTGTCGCCAAGACGGCGAACGAGAGCGAAATCAAGAAAGCATTTCGGAACCTGGCCAAGAAACATCATCCCGACAAGCATGCGGGCGACGCGGCCGCGCAAAAGCGCTTCCAGGAGATTTCGGGCGCCTATGACATCCTGGGCGACAAGGAAAAACGGGCCCAGTTTGACGCGGGCGCCATCGGCGCCGATGGCAATCCGAGGGGCTTTGATCCGCGCCAGGGCGGTTTCGGGGCCGGCGGCTTTCGCCAGGGCAACCCGTTTGGCGGCGGTGCAGGCGGACCCGGTGGACGGGAATTCCATTTCAGCTTCGACGACGCGCCGGGGGGCGCTGCCGGTTTCGAAGACATCTTCGCCGACCTGATGGGTGCGGGCCGGCGCGGCGGCAAAGCTCAGCCGCGTGCCGCCAAGGGCGAGGATTTCTCAGTCGCCGTCACGGTCAGCTTCGCGGAAGGCGCCATCGGCGGCACCCGCCGCGTGGTGCTGCCGATCGGCGAACAGATCGACGTCAAGATTCCGGTGGGCGTGAAGGACGGTCAGGTGGTGCGGGTCAAAGGCCGTGGCGGCGCGGGGCGCGGCGGCGGACCCAATGGCGATATTCTGCTCACCGTATCGGTGGCGCCGCATCCGTTCATGACGCGCGACGGCAATGACATCCGCATGGATCTGCCGGTGACGCTGAAGGAGGCGGTGCTGGGCGCTAAGGTGCCGGTGCCGACCCTGACCGGCACGGTGTCGCTAAGCGTCCCCCCCAACTCCAACACCGGAACCGTGCTGCGGCTCAAGGGCAAGGGCATCGGCGCCAATGGCGCCGTGGCCGCTGGTGACTTTTACGTCAGGTTGGTCATCGCGCTCGCCGATAAGCCCGACGAATCCCTTCGCAGCTTCGTGCAGGGCTGGACCGCGGACTACGATCCCCGGGTAAAGATAAGATAAGCATCTGGTATCATTATAGTTTTTGCTGACAGAAAATCCCGCTTGGCGGCTGGCCTATTCCGGGTAAATGACTAAGGTTCGAGCCCAGAAAAGCGGGGACTAGCGTATGTCATTCTCAGGCCTCATGAAGGGCAAACGTGGCCTGATCATGGGCGTGGCCAATCAGCATTCCATTGCCTGGGGCATCGCCCAGGCCCTGCACGAGGCAGGCGCGGAGCTGGCCTTTACCTATCAGGGCGATCTGTTCCGCAAGCGGGTGGTGCCGCTGGTCGAGCCATTGAAACCAGCGGCCCTGATCGACTGCGACGTCAGCCGGCAGAACTCCATCGACGACGCCTTCGCCGAACTTGGCAAGGTATGGGACAGCATGGATTTCCTGGTCCACGCCATCGCCTATTCCGACAAGGAGCAGCTCAAGGGCCGCTATATCGAGACCACGGCGGAGAATTTCCGCATGACCATGGACATCAGCTGTTATTCCTTCACCGCGGTGGCGCAACGCGCCGAAAGAATGATGACGGGTGGCGGCAGCATTGTGACCTTGACCTATCTGGGCTCGGAACGAACCACGCCGCACTACAATGTGATGGGCGTGGCCAAGGCGGCGCTGGAAGCCAGCGTGCGCTATTTGGCCGAGGATCTGGGCAAGAAGGATATCCGGGTGAACTCGATCTCCGCCGGTCCGATTAAGACGCTTGCCTTCGCCGGCATCGCCGACAGCCGCTATATCCTGAAATGGAACGAATATAATTCGCCCCTGCGCCGCACTGTGACGCAAGGAGAGGTCGGCAATTCGGCGCTGTTCCTGCTGTCGGACCTGGGCAGCGCGGTCACGGGCGAGAATCTGCATGTCGATGCGGGCTATCACATTGTCGGCATGAAGGCCGAAGATGCGCCCGATATCAGCGTCGTGCCGAAGCCGGATGCATCTTGAGATCCCGTCCGGGCTGACGCTGTATTTCGCCCGCCACGGCCAGACAAAAGCCAATGTGGAAAAGCGCTTTTCCGGCGATAAGGATACCCCGCTCACCGATCAGGGACGCACGCAGGCACGCGCGGTAGGCCTTATCTTGAAGCGCGAACTGGGAAACGCGGCGGGCATACATTTTGTCTGCAGCCCGCTCGCCCGCGCCGTCACCACCATGAAGATCGCGCGCCAGGCGATGGGCTTGGCCGAAGACGGATTCACCACGGATGAGCGGCTGAAGGAAATCAATCTGGGCACCTGGGACCAGCTGACGGACGGCGACGTCCGCGCCCAGGACCGCACTTTCTACGACCGCCGCATGGCTGACAAATGGCATGTCCGCGTGCCGCAGGGCGAGAATTATGCCGATGTCGCGGCGCGGGCGCGCTCCTGGATCGGCGGGCTGAAGGCCGACACCTTCGCCGTCAGCCATGGCGCCTTCACCCGCATCCTGCGCGGCCTGCTTTTGGGGCTGGACGCCCAGGCCATGTCGGACCTAGACGAGCCCCAGGGCGTGGTTTTCCGCGTGACAGGCGCGCAAGTGGTGCGGCTGGACCCTTAAGCCAAATCGGGCTAATCCGAAGCCGCTATGTCACACAACACCTTTGGCCATCTCTTCCGCGTCACCACCTTTGGCGAAAGCCACGGGCCCGCAATCGGCTGCGTGGTGGATGGCTGCCCGCCCGGCATTGCGCTCACCGAAGCCGACATCCAGCCCTGGCTGGAAAAGCGCCGTCCGGGCCAGAGCAAATTCGTCACCCAGCGGGCAGAGCCCGATACGGTCAAGATTCTGTCCGGCGTGTTCCAGGATGAGCGCATGGCGGCGCAGCTGACCACCGGCACGCCCATCGGCCTGGTGATTGAGAATGTCGATCAGCGCTCCAAGGATTACAGCGAGATCCGCGACAAGTACCGCCCCAGCCATGCCGACTATACCTATGACGCCAAGTATGGCCTGCGCGACTATCGCGGCGGCGGCCGCCAGAGCGCGCGCGAAACCGCCATGCGGGTTGCCGCCGGCGCCATCGCGCGCAAGGTGCTGGACCAGATCTATGGCAAGGTGAGCATCCGCGGCGCCCTGGTGCAGATGGGCACGCAAAAGATCAGCCGCGCCAACTGGTCGTGGGACGAAGTGAACAACAATCCCTTCTTCTGTCCCGACGCCAAGGCGGCGGCGGCGTGGGAAGAATATCTGGAAGCCATCCGCAAGAACGGTTCGTCGGTCGGCGCCATCATCGAAGTGGTGGCGGAGGGCATTCCCGCCGGCCTGGGCGCACCGGTCTATGCCAAACTGGACAGCGAATTGGCCTCGGCCCTGATGAGCATCAATGCGGTCAAGGGGGTGGAGATCGGCGACGGCTTCGCCACCGCCGCCATGACCGGCGAGGAAAATGCCGACGAGATGCGCCACGGTAGCGATGGCAAGCCGGTGTTCCTGGCCAACCATGCCGGCGGCATATTGGGCGGCATTTCCTCCGGCCAGCCCATCGTGGCGCGGTTCGCGGTCAAGCCGACGTCCTCCATCCTGTCGCCGCGCAAGACGATCGACAAATCCGGGGCGGAAACCGAGATCGTCACCAAGGGCCGCCATGACCCCTGCGTGGGCATCCGCGCCGTGCCGGTGGGCGAAGCCATGATGGCCATCGTGCTGGCCGATCAGGCGCTGCGGCACAGAGCGCAGGTCGGCTAATACCCCGCTGCTACGGGAAATATTGCTCCTGGTTCCGTATTCCCCCTGCCCCGGTCCCGGGATAAGATGGACTTGGGTAATAGGCCCAGGGACAAAAAGGCCCGGGCAAGTGGGGTTTCGCATGTTCGACGCCTTGATGCGTGTCTTCCAATCGGCCAAGCTGCAGCGCATGCTGGAGCGCCCGCCGCCGCGCGAGCCCAATCCGCGCCTGTCGGTGGCGGTGCTGATGGTGGAAGCCGCCGTGCAGGACGAGCTTTTCTGTGAGCGCGAACACGCCATGATCCAATCCCTGCTCATCCGCCGCTTCGACCTGACGGCGGACGAATTTGCCCAGCTGATGGCGGCGGCCGAGGAACAGAACAAGCGGATGGTGCAATTGCATGGCCACACCTCCGACATCAGCGACACCATGGCGATGGCCGAACGCGTCGCACTGATCGGCATGTTGTGGGATGTCGCCTATGCCGACGGCACGCTGCACCCAGACGAAGATCTGCTGATCCGCCGGATCGCAGGCCTGATCTCGGTGGGCGACCGCGACCGCGTCTTTGCCCGCAATCAGGCCCAAGCGCGCTTGGGTGAGGAGCGGTCTTCCGGCG
>JANYAR010000063.1 GCA_025361185.1 Alphaproteobacteria bacterium
CGCGACAAGGCCAAGGAAGACGAACAGGAACGCGACGCAAGCCTGCGCAGCAGCGCCTTGCACGAACAGCGCCATCACTGGCTGACCGGCGCGGCCACATTGATCGAAATCGGGATCGCCCTGTCCACCGTGGCGATCATCACCACGCGCCGCACTTTCTGGTATTCTGCCATAGGGTTGGGCGCGGTGGGCGCGACGCTATTCGCCGTCGCGTATTTGGCTGTTTGATTGTTGGTCGCGCCGGCAGGCGCTCGCTCCGCTCGCGTTGCCGGTCGCTCCTAAGCGGCCTCAACCGCCAGATCGCCCTGTTGCATCAGCACGCTGGCGGTGTCGAAGAACATTTGCTGCTCGGCGATTCGGCCATCCTTCATCCGCCAATAGAGCGAAACAACGGACCGGACATACCGGCCGCTGGGCCGATGCAGCGCCTCGGCATCGAACAGGCCCCAGACTTCATCGCCCTTGGCGGTGACCGTCAGGGGATTAAGGCGGGCAAAATGATAATCGGAAAATAGCAACGCGGTATATTCCTTCACGCCGGCGGCGCCGTGATAGAGGCCGCCAAAACGAAAGAATTCGCGCGGCGCCATGACCTTCCACACCACATCGGCACGGATCGGCGCGAACAGCGCGTCGAGCTTTCCGGACTTGAAGCCTGCGACAACCGTCAGCATCAAATCCTTGTTGTCCAATTCCTGCGTCATCGAACGGTCTTGCCTCGGTTGGCCGACAAGTGTCTGCCGGTTGAATGCCTTAGAAATCTGAACGGCGAAATTTGAGCGGCGACCTGCGCGCGAATCGCGCTCGCAGATGCAATAATCCGGCGCGTGGCTACAGGTGCGCGACCGGCAAGTCAACGCATAGCCCATAGCGTGTTACCGCATATCAGTGACATATCAGCTGGCATGTCAGTGCGCGTTCCGCACCGCGAAATTTTGGCGGGAAAGAGGCAAAAAACACGGACTTGGTTTCAATCACATTGATGATTGCCAATGCGTGATCGCCGTATGTCCACGCCGCGTTCCCATGCCATGGCCCTGGGTGATTTGATCCGGTTCGCGGGCGCGATGCAGAGCGCGCGCGCTATGCTTATGGTGCCATCGATAAGAAGTCATTGCCGCCAAAATGGCGGAAGAATTGCCGCGCCGCAGCAAGCAAAACGTATCAAAGTGTATACACAACTTGCCGTCCGGCGGCCCGCCACTTACGGTCGCCGCCAAAGACGTGGGGAACCTCGGAATTATGCTTTCGATCAATCGCAGAATGATGTTGGCCGGGTCGTCGGTGGCGGCGTTGCTGGGACACTCGTCCGGCTGGGCGCAAACCCCGGCCCCAAGAGAGACGGACTGGCTGCACTACGCCAATGATCTGTCCTCCACCCGCTATTCATCGCTGGACCAGATCGACGCCTCCAATTTCAACAAGCTGGAACTGGCCTGGCGGTTCAGCACCAACGCGCTGGGGCCGCGGCTGGATGCCGACTATCAGTCCACGCCGCTGGCGGTGAAGGGGCGCATCTATTGCACCGCGGGTTTCCGCCGCGACGTGGTGTGCCTGGATGCGGGCAGCGGCGAACTTCTCTGGGTGCACACCTATGACGAAGGCGAACGCGTGGGTTCGCGCGGCGGACCCGGCTTGGGCGTGGGCTATTGGACCGACGGCACCAACGAACGCATTGTCTATGTCACGCGCGGTTACAACATGTTCTCGCTGGACGCCAAGACGGGCGTCCCCGATCCCGCCTTCGGCCAGAACGGCAGAGTGGACCTGCGCCTGGACGACGACCAGGTCATGGATCCCGCCAAGGGCGTGATCGGCCTGCATGCGCCGCCGCTGGTGGTGCGCGATGTGGTCGTGGTGGGCGCGGCGCCGACCCTCGCCTCCAAGGGCTATGTGCGCGGCTTCGATATCAAGACCGGAAAGCGCAAATGGATCTTCCACACCATCCCGAACAAGGGTGAGTTCGGTTACGAGACATGGACCACGCCGGGCCAGGCCGAAACCAGCGGCAATATGGGGGTGTGGGCGCCGATGTCGGCCGATACCGATCTGGGCCTGATCTATATCGGGGTTGAGTCACCGCAGACCGACTTGCTGGGCGTCAGCCGCACCGGCCCTCACCTGTTTGCCGAAAGCCTGGTGGCGCTGGATATCGATACCGGTGTGCGCAAGTGGCACTATCAGATGATCCATCATGGGATCTGGGACCGCGACGTGTCCTGCGCCGGCGTCATTTGCGACATCCCGCACAATGGCAAGATCATCAAGGCGATCGCTCAGCCCACCAAGCAAGGCTTTGTCTATGTGCTGGACCGCACCAATGGCAAACCGGTATGGCCGATCCCGGAGAAGCCGGTGGCAAAGGGCAATGTGCCGGGCGAATGGTATTCGCCAACCCAGCCCATACCGAGCGCGCCGCCGCCCTTCGCCAAGCAGGGCGTGACGGCGGGCGACCTGGTGGATTGGACGCCGGAGATCAAGGCGCGGGCGCTGGAAATCGCCAGCCACTATCATCTCGGCCCGCTTTACGATCCCCCGCCACTGGTCAATGACAAGATCTTCGGCATGCTGAACCTGCCGGGCCTTCAGGGCGGCATCAACTGGCCGGGCGCGTCCTACGATCCCGAAACCCACATGCTCTATCTGTTCGCCAAGAACCAGTTCGAGGTTTCCGGTGTAGTCCAGGGGCCGGATGGCAAAGTGTTCCAGCGCGGCGGCCAGCCGGCGGGGGGCAGCGCCGACGCCAATGGCGGCGCCTTTGGCGGTATCGCCAGCCTGACCGGCGCCACCGGCCGCTTGCGCGGCTCGAACGGCAGGGATGGGATGAACGATCCCATCGTGCCGGGCATGATCTCGATCGAGGGAATTCCCCTGATGAAGCCGCCCTACGGCACCATCACGGCCATCGATCTCAGCAAGGGCACGCTGGTGTGGCAGATCGTGCATGGCGAAACACCCGATGCGATCAAAAACCATCCGCGGCTCAAAGGCGTCACCATCCCGCGCACCGGCCAGTCCGGCATCCTGGGCACGCTGACCACCAAGAGTTTGTTGATCTGTGGCGACTGCGGCTTGTTTACCGACGAAAAGGGGCGCAAGGGCGCGCGGTTGCGCGCCTATGACAAGGCCACCGGCGAGCAAAAGGGCGCGGTGTTCATGGACAAGGTGCAGACCGGCGCCACCATGACCTATATGCACCAGGGCAAGCAGTATCTGGTCTGCGCCCAGGGCGGTTCCTATGGCGCCGACCTTGTCGCCTATCGCCTGCCGGGCGAGGCCGGGCCGCCGGTGCGCGCCGAGGAGCGTTGAGGGTTTTTGCCTGCAAAGGTAATTGTGTCGTTGTACCTTCAATTGAAGGGATCAATCCCAACGACCAACTTAGAGACGTGCGTCAGAAATAGGAGTGGGATGCTCCGCCGCCCTGACCTGAATGTCCGCTTCTGGCACAAAGCGGACATTCCCCTTGGTATCTGCTTGCCCTGACAAACTGTCACCATGGGCAGGGCCTGTGCCTGCCGAGAAGCGTATCCCACCGGTAGCAAGGTGATTGTGATTATAGGGTTCTTAAGCCTCGCCAAGCTAATATGTATCTGGCTGATTGGGTGCCCAGGAGCCCTATGAATGCCCGCTCGTCTATGGCGGGAGGGGACCGATGATAAGGGAACGTGGTGTTCTATCGCTGAGTACCTTGGCAGGCGCGTCAACTGCGCGCGTTCTCAATCTTCATCACATCGGCTTGGACAACGCGCACAATCCTGAACACTGGGACAAACCACTTTTCGTCTGTCCGGCTATAAACAACGCGTTTCTGTTCAAGCACGGCTTGAAGTCCGACGAGAAGTACCTGTTCACCTCCAGGCGCGCGGTGGTGACGAAGCTGGTTGTTCCCTTCGACCGTAAGGATCTCCTCGCCGGTGGACAGGCAATTTTTGTGGATCAGCGGGGCTACGCCGAGACACTACGTGCTGCCGGCAATTACTCCTCCGAAATGTTCGACCGCGACGACTATGTGCTGCGATTGCTCAATGCAATTCCGTCCTTCGACCCATTTTTGCTGCGTGACCGCCTGCTGAACGATAAAATCGCCGTTTCACCGTCCTATTTCGCCATCTCCCAGGGCGACCAGGACCGAATGCACAGTTTCGCATCGGCGGAGCTTGCGAAGCTCGTCTCGACTACTTCTGCGGGCGATGCCGACTCGCCTCATAAGCGTTTGGTATCGGCAATGCTTTCGAGTGAGGTAGGCGAAACTCTAGAGCCCCTGCGGGCTATCCTTGACCTGACTGGTGACGACTTTCGTGATGGAATTTTTAGTTGGCGCGGGTTTCTTTACTACAAATGGTCCATGGATAATTTTTGGCCGGATGTAATGCCAGTTCTGCGCGAAATTCATGAAATCCAACCGCAGGGATCTCAGACGCCCGATCAGCAGTTCTTTCTCACCGGCGTCCGCAAAACCATTATTGCGTCTGTCCGCGACGCCGGACATGAGGTCAATAAAGCGCTCTCGCGTTACAACTATGTCTTTGGGGAGCTTGTAGCCAACCAATCGGCAAAGCACTTTCGTGACTTCTTATTGTCCGCACCGTTGATGTTTTTGGAGCTTGGAGAACAATTGGGCGCTATCTCCCATATTGTGAGCTTTTGGCGCTATCGGTTCCCCACGGGCTCCCAATGCGCAGTAGATGCAGCGGAGTTAGTCGCGATCTTGCAAGACTTCACGACTGGCTTCAGCGAAAAAATGCAGCCAAGACCAGGGATTGTCAAACAACCCACGGTCATCGATGCAAGAAGAGCCTGATTAGGGCGTAACCCTCACACGGGTGGCCAAATGTCTGCTTTTGAGCGCAAAGCGGACATTTGGGCTGACGGCAGCACCAGTCTTAATCTCTTTGGCGAGCGCTAACCTCGCTTGGCAACCTCACCGCCGTGTCACCATTGCACACATACTTCCGTATAGGTTCCGCTATCCCTATGCCCGCGTGATTTTCAGGGCGATCTCGCCTACTAGCGCCTCTCCGCAGTGCGACAGGCCCAGCCATCGCATCCAGATGGGAGCATCCCAACCTGGGGTGGAGGAGGCCAGAGGAGGGGTTGCACAAATGTCATTAGAAACACCTGTCACTTCCTATTCGATCTTGATCGCGGAAGAAATCCCCGGCATCTGTTCGAGCATTTCCGAAATCTTTCGCAATGAACCCTATAGGGTTGTTATGGCGTCCAATGGAAACGATGCCTTCGCCAAAGCCAATGCACAGCATTTCGATCTCGTCATCACCGGTATTGGGATGCCGGGAATGGACGGCATCGAGCTTCTCAATACGCTACGGAAGCGAAAGCCCGACCTGCCCGTCATTGTCATAGGCCGGGAGGCGGAGATCGATACCGTTTATTTGCGATGCGCCGCTATGCTAGGTGCTTGCGGAACGTTCCGGCATCCTGTGGAATCGCCGGCCTTGCTGAACCACGTGCAGATGGTAATTCGCAAAAGCCGTCTTCAGCCCCCTTCTCATAAGTCTGAGCCATAAGCCAAAGCTGGTGTATGCTTGACCCGGTAAACCAATAGATCACTGCGCGGCATGCCGGCGGCAGTCTCTTTATTCGGCGGGGCAGGAAAGAATGCAATTGGGGGCATGCCTTGTCCTTGTGAGTGCCATTCTCCTGGCCTCGAGCGAGGCCTATTCCGCAAACCTGACGGTTATGGCGGAAGACTCTTCCGAGCCCTTCTCGCGCGCCGATGGAACGGGATATGCAAACGACATTGTTCGGGCCGCTTTTCAAGCAGTCCATATCGACGTCAAGCTCGACATCGTCCCTTATGCCAGATGTAAAAAAAGCCTGGAGCAAGGCACGACACCTGCCTGCTTCGCGATGTCGTGGAGCCCCGAATTCAAGGGGCGTGTCGCGTTTTCGGACCGGCCGCTTTTTGAAGTGTACGCAGATGTGTTCCGCAACCGCAAAGCCCTGGGCAAACCGGCTCGCGCCGACGATCTCCCAAAAGGCGCGACTGTCGGAATTGTGAACGGATATGAGTATCCCGATACAATCTATCGGTTGGCAAATCACGGCATTGTGCTGGAGCGGGGCGTTAACGAATGGGCCGTTCTCCATATGCTCGCGCTCGAACGCCTGGATTGGGCAGTGGTCATGACGAGCGACTTCACGGACGGTTCGCAACGTCTGCGGGCGGCGGGGGTGAAGCAATCCGTCGCCTATGCTTTTCGCAGCGGCACGATGAAGTCTTACATCGGCTTCAGCCTCATCAATCCCCAAGGGGACTGGGCCCGCAAGACATTCAATGATGGCTACGACATCATTATCAAAAATCATACACGAGACAGAATCAGAGAGAAATGGATGCGGACGGCCCGGCCGTGATGTGCATCCCGCGAGGGCTGCCTCACTCCATACCCTCGGAGAAGTAGGAAACGTCATGGCGCCCGGTAGAGTCCGTATTTCGCTTACCACCAAGCTGCTTTGGGTTATTGCCACCATCAGCGGCCTTCTGGTGCTGACCACCAGCGCCATCGAAATCGCCAGGGAACGCGACGATCTGATCCAGACCAAGCGGAATGAAGCTGAGGCCGTCGTCAGGGCGAACCGAGATGCCCTTTCTCTCGCCCTTTGGTCGTTCGACCAGCGCGCCCTGAGTATCACCGCTGAGAGTTTAATCCGGGGAACGAGCATCTTCCGCGTTGAAATCGTGGAGCCGGGCAAGAGCCAGATGACATTCGTCAGGCTCAAGCAACCCGCCAAGACGGATTATTCCTGGCAAGTGACGCTGTTTCGCCCAAAGACCAACGAAAAGATCGGCCTCCTCCGCATATCGGAAAATTACGCGGATATTTTGGCGCAGGTCAGGCGGCGTGCGGGCGCCCTCATTATAGCCGAAGTCGTCAAGATCCTCGCGGTTTCCATATTTTTGTTCTTCCTGATCCACCGATGGATAACGCGTCCGCTATCCATGCTCGCCCATAAGGTCCAGGACACAGCGACGTCCGAACCCTATGAAAGGATCGATCTCAATCGTCCTTTTCATGGCGGTTATGACGAAATCGACGCGCTGGTCGGCGCCATCAATTTCAACCATCACGAACGTGTGCGCATGGAAGCCGCGCAGCGCCTGCAACAGGTTCGCGAAGCCCAATCGGGGAAACTGGACGCCCTTGGCCGCGTGGCGAGCGGTGTCGCGCACGATTTCAACAATATACTTGGTGCCATTCTTGGCTTCGCCCGCCTTCTGGTCCAGGACCTGGCGCGTGATTCAATGCAGTACCATTTCGCGCAGCGCATCCTGGCCGCCAGCGATCGGGGCCGGCAATTGATTGAGCAGATTCTGGCCTTTACCCGTGGCGGCGGGGTGGAGCGCAAAGTCATCGACTTGCAAAAAATCGTGCGGCAGAGTGTAGCCCTTCTCTCCGAATCCTTTGCGAAATGTGCGGAGGTGCACTTTTTCTATTTCGCCCAGGAACTTCCGGTTCTGGGCAATGAAGCACAGCTTGGTCAGCTGGTTTCCAACCTTTGCATCAACGCGAATGAATCGCTTGGCGGCAAGCCCGTAGCGGTCAGAATTCAGCTGAGCCGAATTTCGCGGAGCGACCTGCAGGCGTTGATGATGGCGGGAATGGGTGCAGCGGAGCGAATTTTTGGTGAAGTCGCTCCGGCGCGCGAATTTGTGTGCTTGTCTGTGGGCGATTCCGGTGCGGGCATCCCTCCGAATATTCTCGATCGCATTTTCGAACCTTTCTTTACGACCAAGGGGCCGCATCACGGCACGGGGCTTGGTCTGGCGGTCGTTCATGGCGTTGTGGAAAGCCATGCCGGCGTCTGTCACGTTCAAACCGGCCCCGCCGGGACACGCTTTTGCGTCTATCTGCCTCTGGCAGGGGTATCTTCCAGCAGCTTGCCGATATCGGATGCCGATCAAAAGCCACCCGTCGGGCGAGAGCGCATTCTTATTGTCGATGACGAGCCCGATATCGTGGACGCGCTGACGCTGGGCTTCGAGCGGCTGGGATACGAAACCGTCGGTGTCTGCGACCCCATCGAAGCTTTGGATGCATTCGCAGAATCTCCCCATGCCTGGGATGTGGTTGTAACCGACCAAGTCATGCCGGGCATGCGCGGCCTGGAGCTTGCCCGGCAAATGAAAGCCATACGGGCCAACATCAGAATTGTGCTCTGTACCGGCTATAGCGACAGAATGGACGCTGCCATTTCCCATGAGGCCGGGGTGGATGCGCTCCATCTTAAACCTGTCGATGCCAATCTCATTGCCCACACCATACGAGGATTGATGGACAGTCCGGCGGGCGCCTGAACTTGCCCGGCGTCCGCGAATTTTCGTTAAGGCATATTCAGGCACGTGAATGTCCGCTTTTGGTGCAAAGCGGACTCAGTGTGCATTTGCGCAAGCACACTGAGTTGTTCCCCGGATACGGGGTCCGGCTTGGCTTTGTCCTCTGAAACCATGACGTTTGGACAGCCGGCGGCTCCGAGGGCGTGCCGTATTAGGGATTGATTTAGGTTTGTTTCGCCTAAGGCTTGGACCGTAATGTTTAGGCAATCCTGTGCTGGCAAAATGTAGGCTATTACGGGAGCTCCCATGTTATTCAAGCGCGGAGATTTTGTTACCGCGAACGCGCATCCGGGCGCGCCCAGAATGGTGGAAAGACGGCGGCCAGGTACCGCTCGGGCTCTGCCAAGCGATCTCATTGGCCGCCTCTGCTTGGTCCTCCTCGTTGCGCCCTGGGTGCTTATACTAGCATTAAAGAACATTTTTGCTCTCGATGGCCTCATGTCGTCGATGTTCTTTTTTGTCCTTTGCTCGGAACTGGCGATAGTCACGTTCGCGGGCCTGACACTGGTGAATGTCCGGCTTCGAGATCTAAGACGATACGAAGCCGGGCGCGAACACGAACGGCTTTTGTTTTCCTATGCGCGTGATGGAATGCTCCTTGTTCGCGTTCGGCACGGTGCGAGCGGCAGGCCGTCCGATCTGTCCTTCGAAATCCAGGCGGAGAATCCCACGGCAATCGAGCGGCTCAGTTCGATAGGTCAGGCCCAGAGCTATGTCGGCTGCGATATGGAAGATGCTTTCCCTCGGTGGCTTCGTCAGAAAATCCGTACCGAATATACCACCTGTGTGATTTCACGGCAGGTCCATCGTTACGAGGTGTCTCATCCAGACGGCAGGCTGGCGCATGAATCGATTGCCACCCCCGTCATCGATCCGGTCAGCAAATCGGTGACACACATCATCGTGATCATGCGCGATATCGGCGAGCGGATAGTCCATGAACGCCAGCTTGCGGTCGCTTTGAGAAAGGCTGAGGCTGCCAGCAAAAGCAAATCGGAATTTCTTGCGTCCATGAGTCACGAATTGCGCACTCCTCTGAATGCGGTTCTGGGTTTCTCCGAAGCCATGATTCAGGGGATCGGTGGTCCGCTTTCCGACAAACAAAAGGAGTATGCCGGTCATATCCATCAGAGCGGCAGCCACCTTCTCGGCATAATCTCGGACATATTGGATCTTTCAAAGATAGAAGCCGGTCAGGTGGTTCTGCAGGAACAACCGGTCGTGATGGAACAGCTTGTGGAGTCCTGCCTTCTCATGGTCAAGGAGCGGGCTGGCGGCAAGGGACTTAAATTGAAAATGGAGGTCTCGTCGAACCTGCCCATGATCAAGGCGGATCCCCTGCGCTTAAAACAGATTTTGATCAATCTGCTTTCCAATGCGGTCAAGTTCACCGACAAGGGAGCGGTCATATTGAGCGCAAACTATCATGATCAGACGGGCTTTGAATTTGCCGTTACGGATACCGGGATCGGCATGACAGAGAATGAGATGAAAATCGCGTTGCAGCCTTTTGGCCAGGTGGAAAGCGCCTTCGCCCGCAACCATGACGGCACCGGGCTCGGACTGCCGATCGCCCAGCATCTTGCGGTATTGCATGGCGGCACACTTGAACTTTCAAGCAAGTCCGGCCTTGGCACGCGCGTCACGGTTACCTTTCCGCCCAGCCGCGCTTTGCCTCCTACCACCGCTGGCGAGACCTTGCTGTGCGGGACCAATTGAGGCGCCAGGACTAGGACTGTTTAGGAATGTTGGCGCCGGTTCTTGGACGGCGAACTCCCCGATCAGCAGGCTCCTGGGAAGTTTCAGTCGCGGGCCAGTAAACAAGTCCGCTATCGGCGCAAAGCGGACATTGACGCCCGCGCGTCCTTTGCGCGCGGCGTCGACATTGCGCCCCCGATTTGGCGCAGCTAGGGTCTCGCCCAAATGCTGCGGCCAAGTCTGCGAAAAGGGGACGCCCATGAAAATCCGCATCGCGCTGGCGCTGGCCGTGCTGGCGACAACCGCCGCCGCCCAGACCACGATCGCTCAGACTGGCATCGCTCAGATTGGTCTGCCCGACCCCTTCGGCCCGCCGCAGCGGCAATGGGCCAAGCTGCCGGACGGCAAGCCCTGGGGCACCACCGCCGGAATCGAAATCGGCCCGCAGGGCGAGATCTGGGCGATCGACCGCTGCGCGGGAACAAGCTGCGACGGCTCCAACCGCGCGGCGGTGCATCAGATCGATCCCAAGACGGGCAAGCCGATCCGCAGTATCGGCGCGGGCCTGTTTGCCTTTCCCCACGGACTGCATGTCGACAAGAGCGGCAATGTCTGGGTGACCGATGCGGTGGTCAGCAAGGACGGCAAAAAAGGCGAGCAGGTCATCAAGCTCGCCCCCGATGGCCGGGTGTTGATGCGCCTGGGAACGGCCGGGGTCTCCGGCGGCGGCCCAGCGCATTTCCACGATCCCGGCGACATTGTCACCGCACCCAACGGCGATATTTTTGTCGCCGACGGCCATGGCACCGTGGCGCCCGACCTGCCGCCCGATACCATCACCCGCATCATCAAGTTCTCAGCCGCCGGCAAGTTCATCAAGGCCTGGGGCAGCCTGGGCTCCGGCAAGAGCCAATTCCGCAATCCCCATGCGCTGGTGTTCGATTCCCGCGGACGCCTGCTGGTCGCCGACCGCGTCAACGGCCGCATCCAGGTCTTCGACCAGAACGGCAAATGGCTGACCGAATACCACCAGTTCAATCATCCCAGCGGGCTGTTCATTCTGCCCGACGACACGCTGTACGCCACCGACTACAACAGCGAGGGCCAGAAAGGTATCACTATCGGCAGCGCCGAAACCGGGCAGGTCAAATATTTCGTGCCGGATGCACAAGCCGGTGAAGGCGTGGCGCTGGGTCCGGATGGAACCCTGTATGGCGCGACACCGACCGGCATTACGCGTTTTCTGCCGAAGAAATAGCGGGGCGCGCTGCAGCGCACGCGGCATTCCTCTGACGCGCGCCGGGGTATAGACTGCGGCAAAACAATAAGGGGAACCGCCATGCTGAGCAGACGTCATTTCGTGACCTCCACCATGGCGCTCGCCGCCGCCGGTCCCTTGAGCGGGCGCGCCTTGGCAAAAGGGCTGGACCCGGCAGATCCGGACATCAAGTTCGGCACCACCGGCTCGATCTTCGGGGTGTGGCCGGCGGCCGGCACGCAGAAGAGCATCTCGATGAAGATGTCCACCGACATGCCGATGATGCTGGCGGACGTGAAGCATTATGGCCTGCAGGGCTTCGAGCCCTATTCGGGCCAAGTGGTGCAGTTCCTCGACAATCCAAAAGCGTTTCAGAAGATGCTCAAGGACAGCGGCATCCAGTTGGCCAGTGTAGGCGATCTTCCGCGCAAACCTTCCGACCGCACCGGCGACACCGCCGTGCCGCAGGGTGCGGCCAATGCGGTGATGCAATATCCCTGGCTGGGCGGCGAAGGCAAAGCCAAGCTGATCGCCGACATGGAAGCCTGCGCCCGCGACTTTTTGCAGCCCCTGGGCGTGGATCACTGGAAAAACAATATGGGCGCGCGTCCGCCGGGCGGGCCCAGCGACGACCAGCTCAAGGGCCTGGCCGACGTCGCCAACGAGATCGGCATGCGCACCAAAAAGCATGGTGTCAGGCTTTCGCTGCACGCCCATATGTGGGGCCCGATGGAGCGTGAGCATGATTTCCGCCGGGTGATGGAGCTGACCGACCCCAACACTGTCTATCTGATCATGGATACCGGCCATAACGTGCTGGGCGGCATGGATGTGGTGAAGATCACCGACGAGTTCTTTCCCCGCATCACCGAATTTCATCTCAAGGACACCTTCCCGCAATGGCGCGGCAACAAGGAAGGCCCCACCCAGGCGATGCACCGCGAAAAAAGCGTCTATGCCTCGGTCGGCCAGGGCGGCGGCGTGGATTTTCCCGGCGTGTTCGCGGTGATGCGCAAGAAGCATTTCAAGGGCTGGGCGGTGTTCGACATCGACGCGCCGCGCCCCGGCGACGGCACCGGCAGCGTGGACGACAATATTGCCGCCAGCGTG
>JANYAR010000096.1 GCA_025361185.1 Alphaproteobacteria bacterium
GGTTGATCCTGCGGCGACCGGCCGGCCAGCCTCGCGCTCCAGCCGCCGGCTCGATTGGACCCGGTTGAGATAGCCGTAAATGTAGAGCTTGAGCATCGGCGAAGGATGGTACGCCGGCCGGCCGGTCGCCGCAGGATCAACCCCATCGAACCCGAGGTCGCGGAGATTCAGCGCATCCACGAACACATCGACCGCGCGAATAGAATTGCCCTCGTCGACCCAATCATCGAGGCATTCCGGCAGCAGCGTCGCCTGCTGGCGATCCGCCCCTTGAACGAAACCCTTCATCATTCCCCCCGCGATTCAGCAAGGGAATCATAGCATCGACGGGGTTTTCACACAGCCTGGGTCAATCGCGTCGGTTTCACCCCCCAACCACCGCTTCCGGTCTACCCCGAACAACGGACATCGCGAGACTGACCCGGCTGGTCCGTTTCGGGCCAGGAACCGACCTCGCTGGGCGACCATCTGCAAGGCCCTCGAAGAGGTTGCAGGGCGGTCATTTGGGCAACGACAGCCGCTTCCTTGGAGGATGTCCGGGGGTTACGCTTCGCCGCATAGGCAGCTCAAGTGGCGGAGAGAAATCGCCAAAACCTTTTCAGATGTGTAACGGGCGTCGTGAATATCCCGTATTGGCCAGCCTCGATGACATTTGTCCGCGCTATGGGAGCGTCCGGACCGCCGGCGCGTTATCACTTTCGTGGAGGCTCAACATGGCTGAGGGGAATGGGACCAACCCAAAAAGATATTCGCCTGCCGCCGCCGGGCCCCCCTGGAAAAGAAAAAACGGGCGCTCAATGAGCGCCCCTTTTTCCTTGATCCGTCGCGAAATCGCGACTGTCATTCTTTAGAAGTGATACGACGCGCCGACGCGTACCACGTCGACGTTCCTAATCCTCAGAAAACCGCCCTCTGCTGGTTCACTATCGCCAGAAAAGGACTTGTTGAACATGTAGTGAAGGCCTTCCAACCTGAAACTCAGGTTCTGGTTGTATTTCCACTCTACGCCAGCACCGACCACGGCCCCGGTCGCGACCTTTGAATCGAGTTTTTGGCTGCTGCCGGACATCAGCTGGCCTTGGTAAAGGCCCCAAGCCACGCCACCGGTGGCATAGAGTAGCGTGCGATCGAATGCCCAGCCCAAGCGGCCACGGATCGAAGCTAACCCCTGCGCCGCACCGTGCGCGCCCGAATCGCAGTTGCCCACCTCGCACACGGACTTGCCCCAGCCATTGCCGAAGACACCACTGATGTCGCCTTCGACGCCGAAGACCACCTAGTTGAACTGCCAATTGTAACCCGCATGCACACCAACAAGAGCGCCGTTGAGTCTCATATCATCAGCAAGTGCCGTCGGCCCCGATGCTTCGCCGCTCATTTTCGACGCACCATAGCCTAGGGTACCGCCCATATAGAAACCGGTCCAACTAATCGGGGCAACCGCAGGCGCATACGGGGCAGCCTTCATCGGCAGATCGGCTGCCGATGCAACGCCATTAATCCCTGCAAGCATCGCCGCGACGGCAACTGTGCAAAGAAGCTTTTGACGAGTACCCATTGTCCAATCCCCTATGTTTGTCACGCCCGCAGCGGTGACTAGAATCTATCGTTATACCTATCGTTATTGAGAGCTTGGATTCAAGCTAGGCCGCCCGTCCTGGGGATTACGCGCCCCCCCTTGCCGATTCAGACAATAGTGTTGAAAAACCAATGGCTTACGATCACAGCCTCCTCCGAAATCCTGTGCCAATTATGTAACAGGATCTAGAAAAGGTGCCGTTTGACATCTGCGCGGTGGGTCTTTTTAGGTGGCGTACTGTGCGGCGATCCGCAGCCGTCAGATCGCCGGCTCTGAGTCGGCGGGCGAGAGCAGTTCTGCTTGGAAAGGAAAATCGTGTCGGAACCACCGCCAAATAACAGGTTTGGGTCTTCGTTGTCGGTCGCGACCGGCACTGCATCGAAGCCGTCGCGATCTACGAATCCCATGCAAGACAGTTTCATTAAACTGGAACAAGCCGAGCAATTGCGGCAG
>JANYAR010000107.1 GCA_025361185.1 Alphaproteobacteria bacterium
CCCAGAAGGTGTGGGTTTAACTACTGGCGCACCGAGCGCACTGGTCGCCACGATTGATGCCGTAAGCGCTCCCCAGATGAATTGCGCCCTCATCGCCCCTCCCATTTGTTCAAACCCCATGAGATACTAGCCCCATGCCCAAGGGACCCCAAGGCCAGAAACGCCCAGCCGACACCGTACAGTCGGCCATTATGGTCGCGCGGATTGCGACAGGGGAGATCGAGGAAGCCGCGCCGCCTAAGAAGGCCGCAGCAGGGCGCTTAGGCGGCAAAAAGGGCGGCAAAGCCCGCGCGGAGAAACTTACAGCAGAACAACGATCAGAGGCCGCTACCGTTGCAGCGCAAGCGCGTTGGCGGCGCAAAACCTAAGCGGCGCTTTCGCCAGCGGCTTCATGCTCCGCAAGGTCGTTCTCGAAATTATAAACCATTTCGATTTGTTCTTCCTTCGGATGTGAATCGTTATAGCTGTCAACGCCAACCTTGAGTTGGTTACAGTCCCAAAATATGCGCTTCCGTTCTTGCTGAAACGAAAGTTGCATGTGAGATCGCGGTGCCGTCCGTGCATCGTCCCATAGGACCATCTGTTCATCGTCGCGGCGTAGTTGCACGGGCCGAAGTAGGCGAACACGTCGCCCCTTCTTATCGACAAAATATTCTTCGCGCATCGCAGAGGCCAGATCATCGGCGCATTTACTGATCGCGGCGGACTCTGGCAATTCCCAGCGCCCGGTTCTAATAGCCCACGCGGCCATTGATTTTGCGGATGCGGGCCACGGTTCGCGCGATGCACGATAGTCTTCGACAATTTTCTGCATCTGTTTTGAGTAACTAGCCATTGGTGCCTCGTTAGAGTTCGATTGATATAGTTCGGCCATAGCCGTCGGTAAGAGCCGTCTGTGTAATAATATGCCTTACCTTGGCTTGGAATTTTTTGAACAAGTCCCAGCGATCAAGCCGCTTTTGTAGTTGTCCTGCGATGATTCCGGGGTGTCGCTTCATAAGGCGTGAAAAGCCTATGAGCGCCTGATTCGTATAGATCGGATGGTGCCGCGCAATAAAATCGTCCATGCGTTTATGAGGCACACAAAAATCTGCCGCCGCAAAATTTGCAGCCTTCTCAGCTTCGGACTCGGACGCTAACGCATCATCAAAGTCGTCAATGATTGCAGCGTTCCTTCCATCGCCGCGAAGCACATGCTCAATTTCATGCCTAAGATTGAACCAGAACCGGTCAATCTGGTCGCCGCCCTTGAACGATAGCCCGATAACCGGACTGCGGTTCTTGTCCAACCAAAAGCACACGCCGTCGATCTTCGAGCCGGGAATGGGCTCAACAATCACAAACCGGACGCCGCACTCAGCCAAAATGCGTGGCACATGGCGAATTTCCTCGGGTTCGGTCATCAACACTTCAAGCTGGCCAAGCGCCGCGTGTAACATGCTCTCGGAATATTTTGGAACGTTCAACGCGGAAGCGAGCTTGAAAACTCTCATTAGCCAAGCTTCCTGTATCGTCGATAGCTCAGTTCCGTAGTTCCGGCGTGCTGCATGGTCGAACACGATAGGATCATCAACCGAAGCGATGCCAAAAAACTTGAGTACGGCTTGCTCAAGATCATCATCCGACGATGCTGCCTTGATCCAGCCGCGCTTCGACATTTCACGAACTGGAAACCGCTTGTGCAAACGCGCCTTCCGGTTGATGCGATCTCCGGCAGGGTCCGCTTTCGACAACTGATAAGCCGAGTCGAGATTCATCCAATAGTCGGGCGTCGTGTTGAGTGCGGCTGCAAAGGCCACCGCTGTGTCGGGCGTAATGCCGCGCTTTTCCGCTATGATCTCACTGACCAGCCGACCAGGACGGCCAACGATCTCGGCGAACTCAGTTTGGGTCCAGCCGTGTTCCTCTATGGCTTCTTGCAGATATTTCCCCGGCGACCGAATTTCGTCTGCCATAACAACCCTCTAGCTCCCCGCCCGATTTTTATAGGGCAAAACCGGAATGTTTGCAATACGGGTTTACACAAAATGTAAAATCGCTTGTTGACTTTGGTACCTGCTTACGCATAATACTCAGTATGAACCGTCTGCCCCTCGAAAAACGCGCCCAAATCCTCCATTTATTGGTCGAGGGTTCCTCCATGCGGGCCGTCAGCCGCGTTACCGGGGTTTCCTTCAATACGGTCATGAAGCTGCTTCTGGAGGCTGGTGAGGCTTGCGAAGCCTTCCACGACGCCCGTGTCCGCAACGTGAAATCCCGCCGGGTCGAGTGCGACGAAATCTGGGCATTTAACTACTGCAAGAAGGCCAAATTGGCGACGGCCAAAGCTGCCCCTGAAGGCGCGGGCGATGCGTGGACTTGGACGGCGCTGGATGCCGATAGCAAACTGATCGTGTCCTTCCTCGTCGGCAACCGTGATGCGGAAGCTGCCAGCAAATTCATGCAGGACGTGGCGGATCGGCTCGCCAATCGGGTCCAGCTAACCACGGACGGCCATAAGCCCTATCTGGGCGCTGTAGAGGACGCTTTCGGCGCGGATATTGACTACGCCATGCTGGTCAAGATTTACGGCGAGAGCGGTGCCAGCGGCCCGGAGCGCAAGTATAGCCCCGGCGAGTGCTGCGGAACCGTAAAGCGCAAGATTGAGGGCAATCCCGACCGTCGCCTTGTCTCGACCTCGTATGTCGAAAAGCACAACCAGACGATGCGCCAGCACATGCGCCGCTTTACCCGCCTGACCAACGCTCACAGCAAGAAATTCGTCAACCACTGCGCCGCTCAGGCCATGTATTTCGCCTATTACAATTTCGTGCGGATCAATTCGGCGGTCAAAATGTCCCCGGCAATGGCGGCAGGGATCGAAACCAAGCTTTGGGAAATGACCGACCTTCTGGCTATGGTTGATGCTTACTGGGCCGCTAAGAAGGCGGAAGTTTCAAACTGATGCAGTGCCCTGTATTTTCGAGCCTTGATGGAACTTGAGGCTGGATTTTGGGGCGGATAGTGGCATTGGCGGCACTGGTGGCGGGGATCTGGCTGTTGTCGGCGTATGGCCAGTCCCGCCCCAAAGCCCTGGGCCTGGATGCGCCGGCGGGGCAATTCTCAGCCGCCCGCGCCGATCTGGTGTTGGGACGGGTCCTGGGGGATCAGAGGCCGCATCCCGCCGGCAGTGCGGCGGCCGAACAGGTGCGCGCGCGTATCCTCAGGGAATTGGCGGCGATGGGGGTGCAAGCCCGCGCTCAAACCGGCATGAGCTGCACCCGCGATTTGCGCTGGAGCACCCTGGCCTGCGGCACCGTCAACAACATTGTCGCGCAGGCATCGCCGGGCCAAGGCGGCAAGACGATCGTGCTGATGGCGCACAGCGACTCCGTCGCCGCGGGTCCAGGCGCTGCGGATGACGGATCGGGTGTCGCGATCCTGCTGGAAACCATCCGGGCGCTGAAGGCGCGGGGCGCGGCGGCAAACCCCGTCATCGCTCTGTTCACGGATGGCGAGGAGCCAGGGCTTCTGGGTGCGGCCCTCTATCTGCGCGATCCGGTGGCGCGCGCCAGGATCGGCGCGGTGATCAATGTCGAGGCCCGCGGCAATCAGGGCCCCAGCTATCTGTTTCAGACCAGCGCCGGCAACAGCAAGCTGATCGAGCACTATGCCAACAGCGCGAAGAACTATGCCACCTCGTCGCTTTACGAGGAGATCTATAAATTCCTGCCCAACGATACCGATCTCACGCCCATGCTGGCCGCAGGCATTCCCGGCTATAATTTCGCCTTTGCCGGCAACGAGGCGCAGTACCACACGCCGCTGGACCGCCGCGAAAATATCGATCGGCGCAGCCTGCAACAGCAAGGCGAAAATACGCTGGAACTGGCTGATGCGCTCGGCCATGCCGATCTGGCGCGGCTCAAGGGGCCGGACGCCATATATCTCGATGTGCTGGGGCGCTGGCTGCCGCGCTTTGCCGTGCCGTGGACGCTTGCGCTGTCCATCGTCACTTTTGCGATCATCGCATTTGCCGGACTGCAACCCTGGCGCAGGCGTCCCGCGCCGGCGCGCCTAATTCTGGCGGCCGTGGTGCCGCCGCTGTTGATCGCCGGCTGTATCGCCATGGGCTTTGCGCTGCACACACTTGCGTCATTTCTGTCCGGCCATGCCGATCCGTCGTTCGCCTATCCCCTCTGTTTGCGCCTGGCTCTTGGCTCCGGTGCTTTTGCGGTCGCTCTGTTGGCGTCGCGCTGGGCAGGTGCCATTGCCTGTTGGCTGTGGTTCGCGGGGCTCGCCGTCGCCTGCGCGGTTTTCGCCCCCGGCGTCGCGCCGTATTTCCTGTTTCCGTCGCTGGTCGCTGCCCCGCTGTTGCTGGCGACGATGCGGGGTGGGCGAGAGCCTGCCTTGTTCGTCGCCGCGCTGGCGGGCCTGATCCTGTGGATCGGGTTGAACGCGGGTAGCGAGCCCATCATGGGCCTGAAGATGCATCCGCTGTTCATGGCCAGCGCCGGCTTCGGCCTGCTGGCTCTGCTGCCGCTGCTGGGACGCGCCAAAGATTGGAAAGCCAGCTTTGCCGTGTCTCTTGGATTCGCCCTTCTGCTGACCGTGGTTGCCGGGTTCGTGCCCGCCTATGGCGCGCGTGCGCCGGAACGGCTCAATCTTCGCTATGTCGAAATGGACGGCAAAGCGTTCTGGCTTGCCGATCCCGTCACGCATCTACCGGACAGGCTTCGTGCGGCCGCGAATTTTTCTCTCCAGCCAAAACGGGTCGTGGAAAGAGGCTATGTCGCGCCCGCGGGACCTGCGCGCAATCCCGCACCCACCGCGCTGCTATCACGCCGCGGCGATGACATTACACTCGAGCTGAAAGCCGGCGGCGACGCCTTCATGCTGGTGGTGCCGGCGGAAGCGATGCTGCAATCGATGACCATCGGCGGCGTCGCCACCGCGATGCCCGCGCGGCGCACATCCATCCTCTGCGCCACGCCCGATTGCGCCACGGCCCACATGATCCTGCGCCTGGCATCATCCAAACCGGTGGAACTGTTGTTGGTGAGTCTGCGGCAAGGCTTGCCGCCGGACGGCGAAAATCTGCTCAAGGCGCGGCCGGTGGAAGCGGTGCCCTCGCAGATAGGCGACAGCACCATGTTGGCTGCGAAGATCGCGATACCCGCGCGCTAGACGTCGACCACTTCTCTCGCAAATTCCGCATTCTCCTGGATGAACTGGAAGCGCAGTTCCGGCTTCTTGCCCATCAGCCGCTCAAACAGGCTTTCGGTCTGCTCGATTTCATCGTCGGGAATACGCACCTGCAGCAGCGTGCGGTGGCCCGGACGCATGGTGGTTTCCTTCAGTTGCGCCGGCATCATCTCGCCCAGGCCCTTGAAGCGCGACACTTCCACCTTGGCGCCTGCGCGGAATTCTTTTTTGAGAATGCGTTCGCGGTCGGCATCGTCGCGGGCATAGATGGTCTTGCCGCCCTGGGTGAGGCGATAGAGCGGCGGCATGGCCAGGAAAAGATGGCCGCCCGTGATCAGCTCCGGCATTTCGCGATAGAAGAATGTCAGCAGCAGAGATGCAATATGCGCGCCGTCCACGTCGGCGTCGGTCATGATGATAATGCGCTCATAGCGCAGCTGGTCTTCGCTGTATTTTGCGCCCGTACCGCAGCCCAGCGCCTGCACCAGATCATTCAATTCCTGGTTCATTTGCAGCTTTCCGGCCGCCGCGGACGCCACATTCAGGATCTTGCCGCGCAGGGGCAGAATGGCCTGGGTGGCGCGGTCGCGCGCCTGCTTGGCGCTGCCGCCGGCGCTGTCGCCTTCCACCAGGAAGATTTCGGTGCCGGCCGCTTCATCGCGCGAGCAGTCGGCCAGCTTGCCGGGCAGGCGCAACTTGCGGGTCGCCTGCTTGCGGCTGACTTCTTTTTCCTGCTTTCGTTTCAACCGGTCTTCGGCGCAGTCGATCACAAAGCCCAGCAGTTTGTCGGCCTCGGCCGGGCTTTCCGCCAGCCAATGGTCGAAATGATCGCGCACGACGTTTTCCACTAGACGCTGCGCGTCGGGGCTGGAGAGTTTGTCTTTGGTCTGACCCTGAAATTCCGGCTCGCGGATGAAGAGCGAGAGCACGGCGCAGGCGGCATCCATCACGTCATCGGCGGTGATGAGGGTGGTCTTGCGGTTGTTGGCGCGCTCGCCATGGGCCCGCAGTCCCTTGGTCAGGGCATTGCGCAGGCCCTGCTCATGGGTACCGCCCTGCAAGGTGGGGATGGTGTTGCAATAGGTGCGGGTGAAGGCGTCGCGCGACGGCGCCCAGGCGACTGCCCATTCCACCGCGCCTTTTCCGCCCTTATTTTCGGTGCGGCCGGAAAATTCGCGCGGCGTTACCGTCGGCGCCTTGCCGATCTCGCCGCGCAGAAAGTCCAAAAGCCCGCCGGGGAACTTCAAGACGTCTTCCGCCGGTGTCTCGTCTTGGATCAGCGCGGGATCGCAGGCCCAGCGGATCTCCACGCCGCGGAACAGATAGGCCTTGGACTTGGCCATGCGGTGCAGCCGGGCGGGCGAGAATTGGGCGTCGGCGAAAATCTTGGTGTCGGGTTTGAACGACACGATGGTGCCGCGCCAGTTGACCGCGCCCAGATCCTTCAGCTTGCCGGCAGCGTGGCCGCGTTCGAACCGCATCTTGTGGGCGTGTTTGTCGCGCGCCACTTCCACATCCATCCATTCCGACAAAGCGTTGACTACCGAGGCGCCGACGCCGTGCAGCCCGCCGGAGGTCTCATAGACCTTGCTGTCGAACTTTCCCCCCGCATGCAGGGTGGTCATGATCACTTCCAGCGCCGACTTGTTCTTGTATTTGGGATGGGGATCGACCGGGATGCTGCGGCCATTGTCGCGCACCGACAGAATATTTCCGGTCTTCAGTCCCAGCTCGATACGGGTGGCATGACCCGCCACGGCTTCGTCCATGGCGTTGTCGATGATTTCCGCCGCCAGATGATGCATGGCATTGACGTCGGTGCCGCCGATATACATGCCGGGCCGGCGGCGCACCGGCTCAAGTCCTTCCAGGACCTCGATATCCTTGGCGGTATAGGCCTTGGACGCGGCGGCGGAATTGTCGAACAGGTCGGGATTTATTTTGGCCATGGTGATCTGACTTTGGTGAACGATGCTTGCGGCAAAAGGCGCGAATCGGGCGTTTTCCACTCCTTTTTACTTTTTCTAAAGCATGAAAAGCGAGCCCCAGGCGGGTGCCACGGCCGCTGCGGGCCAAAGATATTATTAAGAGCCGTCAGCCATAATGGCCTTGTAGCGGAAAAGGTTTCAGGCGTGTCTGTTTTTTCGTTCCTTACCGAAGGTCAGGAAAGCGAGCCGCGCGTTCTGAAAGCGCAGCTGCAGCTTTCCGTGACCACGGCGCGCAATACCCGCATTACGGCGCCGATATTGGCGGCGGCGTGCGCCATTCTCTGTTCCACCGGGGTCTTCGGTCAAGTCAGCTTCGCCCATACCCTGCTGCTGCCTTTGGCGGTGGTGGCGACGGTGGGCGCCAGCGCCCTGATGGCGACCGCCTATGAGCGCTACAATGACAGCGAAGGCGATGTGGAGTCCTGGCTGCAATGCTTTGTGATCATCCAGGCCATGGGCAGTGCGTCCTGGGGCCTGATGGCCTGGCTGTGCTGGGAACCCGGCAATCCCCTCAATCACATGTTCCTGGCGGCCGGCGTAATGGCGGTGATCGCCAGCCTGGTGGTGTCACGCGGCAGCAACATGAAAATGTATGTCGCCAACCTGCTGCCGCTTTCGTTGATGACGTCGGCGCGTTTTCTATTGAGCGATTCCATCACTGACATGGTGATAGGCGCGCTCGCGCCGATGGTCGCCTTTCAGATGTGGTATATCGGCCGCCCCCTGGTGCTGCGCATGGGCGAAGACGCCCGGCTGCGCTTCAAGGTCGAGGACCTGGCCGGCGAGCTGGAGGAAACCCGCGACGAGGCCTTGCGCAAGCGCTTTGAAGCCGAAACCGCCAATGCGTCCAAGACCGCTTTCCTGGCCAATATGAGCCACGAGCTGCGCACGCCGCTCAACGCCATTCTGGGCTTTTCGGAAATCATCTCCCAGGAATGCTTCGGCCCCGTGGGTTCCGAGCGCTATCGCGATTATGCCGGCGACATCCATTCTTCCGGCGCCCATCTGCTGTCGCTGATCAACGACCTGTTAGACGTGGCCAAGATCGAAGCCGGCCGCATGGATATTTCGCCCAATCTCCTGGATGCAGCGCGCGTCTTTGATATCGCGCTCAAGCTGATTAACACCAAGGCGCGGGAGAAGGACCAGACCCTGGCGATCACGGTGGAACCGAACGCGCCGCCGCTCTATGCCGATGAGCGGGCGGTCAAGCAGATTTTGATCAATCTGGTTTCCAACGCCGTGAAATTCTCGCCCCAAGGCGGGCGTATCGACGTGATCGGCGGCGCTGCGGCCAATGGCGACTTTCAGATCACGGTGCGCGACAATGGCCCCGGCATTCCGCCCGACAAGCTGGGTCAGATTTTCAAGCCCTTCAGCCAGGTGGACAACCGCTTCGACCGCCAGGCGGGCGGCACCGGGCTGGGCCTGGCGCTGGTGCGCGGGCTGGCGGAACTGCATGGCGGACGTGCCTGGATGGAAAGCGAATTCGGCAAGGGCTGCTCGGTGTTCGTGAGCCTGCCCGCCAAGCAGCCCGAGGCCAGCGCCGTCGCGGCTTGAACAAGGCCGCCAGGACAAATTGAAGGCAGGTATCAAGTGATTTTCCGCTGCATGGCGATTTTCGCAATCGCGCTCTGCTCCACGGTGGCAGGAGCTGCGGCGTTGGAGCCGGTCATGGTGCTGTCCTATGGATCGAACAACTGCGAGAGATTTGTCCGCGCCCCCCGCCTGGAAAAACAGATGTACCTCTCATGGGCCGAGGGCTTCGTTTCAGCCGCCAATATAAGGGACGCGGGCACAGGTCGCATGGCCGGGATATTCTGGAACCAGTCCGCCAATTCCAACTGGCTTCAAAGCTACTGCACCCAGAATCCAAAGGATGGATTCATATTGGCGGCCGAGGCATTGCGGGCATCCTTGGGCGGCCACAAATCCAAGTAGCTGTGGGGGTGAGGAGCGGTTCGCCGAAGGCGAACGAAATGGTCCAGTGGACCATTTCGAGCGACGAACGCCGCGAGCCAAAGTGAGCGGCCGGGGGCAATCTTCCGCGAACGCCCGGAGCGTAAGCGGAGGGCCGGGCGAAAACACCGGCGGCATTCTGTGTCAATTAAGTATTGTGTCCCCGGAATTGCGTGGCCTTGTCGCCCATTTCCGCCGCCTTTTGCCGGGCATAGCGCGCCAGGTCGGCGACGCTGGCGGGGATGCTTACCGAAAGCGCGGCCCGGAACACCACATCACTAATGACTTGCGAATACCGGCCGTGATGGGCGTCACCCTGTGTAGAGCGTAAGACGGGAAGGCTATAAGGGTGCCCCGAGTTTTGGGTGCTGTGTCTATCTGATTTGAGGCGTAAATTTGCAGTTCACAGCCTTCATAATCGGTTGGTGCAGAAAGCTGTAGTACGAGCGAAAGCTTGCGCCGCCGCGGCGTACGGCCATGGTCGACGTGCCAATCATAGCGGCTGCCCTCACCAGCAAGATAGACCGTGTATTGCAGTGATTCGAGTGCCAAAAGGTCGTAGCAATAGGCCTGCTGATTAATACTCGACGTTGCGCCCACGAGCTTTTGATACAACCAAAGTGTCTCTTGCGACTGTTCGATCCAAGATATTCGCGTAATTCGGAGGCTGCTATTCTGGCCATCGTCAGCAGAACTCATAACCGCCGCGTCGGCCTGTCTCAGGGCATCTCCGTAGGCGACAATTGCATCTAACTCCTTGGCTGTGAAGGCGCCGTCCCAAGTCGTAAATGGTTCTAGACCCGTAAATTCTGGCATGACCGAGCGTCTGTTCCGGAATTCCGGGGACACTATACATAACTCCCGGGAATTCGGAATTCCCGGCTGCCTAACATCGCCGTGCTGCGAAAAGGAAAAAGGCGCAGGCATCGCCCGCGCCTTTTCCATTCCAACTCGATCTGCTCAGACCGAATAATACATCTTGAACTCAACGGGATGCGGCGTGTGCTCGAAGGCATACACTTCTTCCATCTTGAGTTCGATATAGCTGTCGATGAAGTCCGCGCTGAACACATTGCCCTTCTTGAGGAAGCCGTTATCGGCTTTCAGGCTGTCCAGCGCTTCGCGCAAGGAGCCGCAGACCTGCGGAACCTTGGCCAGCTCTTCGGGGGGCAGGGCATAGAGGTCCTTGTCCATCGGGCCGCCCGGATGGATCTTGTTCTCGATGCCGTCCAGGCCTGCCATCAGCATGGCGGCATAGGCGAGATAGGGGTTCGCGCCCGGATCGGGGAAGCGAACCTCGACGCGCTTGCCGTTGGGCGAGGCCGAGTGCGGAATGCGGCACGACGCCGAACGGTTGCGGGCCGAATAGGCCAGCAGCACAGGAGCTTCGAAGCCGGGGATCAGGCGCTTGTAGCTGTTGGTCAAGGGATTGGTGAAGGCGTTGAGCGCCTTGGCATGCTTGATGATGCCGCCGATGTAATACAGGCAGGTATCCGACAGGTCGGCATAGCCCGAACCGGCGAACAGCGGCTTGCCGCCCTTCCAGATCGACTGATGGACGTGCATGCCCGAACCGTTGTCGCCATAGATGGGCTTGGGCATGAAGGTCGCGGTCTTGCCATAGGCCTGGGCGACCTGGTGGATCACATACTTGTAGATCTGCATGTAATCGCCGCACTTGGTCAGGGTGTTGAACTTGAAGCCAAGTTCATGCTGCGCGCAGGCGACTTCGTGATGGTGCTTTTCCGGGTTGATGCCCATGTCGCGCATCACCGCCAGCATCTCGCCGCGCATGTCCTGCTCGCTGTCCACGGGCGGAACGGGGAAATAGCCGCCCTTCACCTTGGGACGATGGCCCATATTGCCTTCCGGATATTCGGTGCCGCTGTTGTAGGCGCCTTCCTTGGAGTCGACATAATAGAAGGCCTTGTTCATCTCGACGCCGAAACGCACATCGTCGAAGATGAAGAATTCGGCTTCCGGGCCGAAATAGGTGGTGTCGCCAACGCCGGAGGAATTCACGAAGGCTTCGGCGGACTTGGCGATGGAGCGCGGGCAGCGCGCGTAATGCTGGCCTGTCAGCGGTTCCAGCACGTCGCAGATCAGGATCAGGGTGGTCTGGGCGAAGAAGGGATCGATCACCGCGGTGTCGAGATCCGGCTTGAGCAGCATGTCGGACTCGTTGATCGCCTTCCAGCCGGCGATCGAGGAACCGTCGAACATGGTACCTTCATTAAGGAAATCATCATCGACCATCATCAGGTCGAAGGTGACGTGCTGCCACTTGCCGCGCGGATCGGTGAAACGCACGTCGACGTATTTGACTTCCTTTTCCTTGATGAGCTTGTGAATGTCGGCGGCGGTCGTCTTCTTGTCGGCCATAGTTCAGTCTTCCCTTCAACAGTTGATTTGTTTAACGGTCGCTCCCGCTCTCGCGGACGCTACTTAGTTTATTGGTCGCTCGTCGATACGCTGTCGCTACCGACCTCGCCGACGCTGCTTAATTTATTGGTCGCTCCGGCTCTCGCCGACGCTCCGCTGCCCCACCGGGGTGGCGAATTGATTGCTAGATGGCGTCTGCGCCGGTCTCCCCCGTGCGGATACGAATGGCTTCCTCCACATTGAGGACGAAAATCTTGCCGTCGCCGATGCGGCCCGTGCGCGCAGCCTTCTGGATGGCCTCGATGGCGGCTTCCTGGCGGTCCTCGTTGATCACGATCTCGATTTTCACCTTGGGCAGGAAATCCACGACATATTCGGCCCCCCGGTAGAGTTCGGTATGGCCCTTCTGGCGGCCGAAACCCTTGGCTTCGGTCACGGTGATGCCCTGGACGCCCACTTCCTGCAGGGCTTCCTTCACTTCGTCGAGTTTGAACGGCTTAATAATAGCTTCGATTTTTTTCATGCTGCTCCTCCGCGCGCCATGGGGCGCGACGTTCCGTTAACGCTTTAGCAGGACTTGTGCCGGTTTTTGCCGGAAAAAAGTGCAGTAAATCCAGCGTCTTACCGAAGGGGCGAAAACGAAGGCAACAAGATAGCCTAACAAATAGACAAAATGAATAAATAATAGGCAATTGTTGGCGGGTGAAGAGGGCTTCCTATGCCGGGAGTTCACGTGAGGGGCGGGGTTGAGAGTGGCGCAGACATGGTCCGGGCGGCCAGCAGGCCAGTTGGGGCGCGCCCCTCAAGGGACTTGAGCCGGACCGCAGGCCTGCGCCACAACCGGTGGCGGCGCCCTGAAAAATTCGACATGAAAAGCCTCCCATGACCAATCCGGTTTTTTCCAGCCTGCCCACCAGCATCTTCCAGCACATCACCATGCTGGCGCTGAAACATGACGCCCTCAATCTGGGCCAGGGTTTCCCCGACGAAGACGGCCCGCTGTCGTTGCGTCAGGTTGCCGCCAAGCAATTGTTGGACGGCCCGAACCAATATCCGCCGTCCAAGGGATCGGCGGTGCTGCGTCAGGCGGTGGCGGCGCATGCCGCCAGATTTTACGGCCTGAGCTATGACCCGGAAGACGAAGTGGTGATCACCTCCGGCGGCACCGAAGCGGTCACGGCTGCGCTGATGGCGATGGCGGGGGCAGGCGACGAAGTGGTGATGATCGAACCGACCTATGATTCCTATCGGCCCATGGCGGAAGCCGCGGGCGCGGTGGTGAAGAGCGTGAAACTGGAGCCGCCCGGCTGGCGGCTGACCGAGGACGCGTTGCGCGCCGTGGTCGGACCCAAGACCCGCGCCATCCTGATCAATTCACCGCACAATCCGGCGGGGCGCGCCTTCAGCCGCGAAGAGCTCGAAGTGCTGGCCAAGGTCGTGTCCGGCACCGATATCGTGGTGATCTGCGATGAGGTCTATGAGCATCTGGTTTATGACGAGAGGCCGCACGTTCCGCTTGCCACCTTGGCCGGCATGCGCGGGCGCGTGCTCAAGATCGGCTCGGCGGGCAAGATATTTTCGCTGACGGGATGGAAAGTGGGCTGGGTGATGGGGCCGCGCGAACTGGTCAGTGTGGTGACCAAGGCGCACCAGTTCCTCACCTTCACCACCTCGCCGGCGCTGCAACTGGGGGTGGCGCACGGCCTGACCCATGAGATGGATTTTCCCATCCAGACGACCCGGCGGCTGCAGAAGAATCGTGACATCCTGGCCGCCGGCCTGACCAAGCTGGGGTTTGCCGTGCAGCCCTGCGAAGGCACCTATTTTCTGACGGCAGGCATCTCCAAATTGACCAACGAGAAGGACTTCGCCTTTTGCGAACGGCTGATCCGCGAGGCGGGGGTCGCTCTGATCCCGCTGTCGGCTTTCTTCAAAAGTGGTACACCCGATAGCTATGTGCGCTTTGCTTTCTGCAAGCAGCAGGCGTTGATTGAGCAATCCTTGGACCGGCTGGAAAAATACTTCGCGAAGCAATGACCGACGAAATTCTCACCAGCGCCGAAATGGCCCAGGCCGACGCTTTCGCGGTGGCGCATGGCGTTCCGTCCCTGACCTTGATGGAGAATGCCGGGCGCGGCGTCGTTGATGCCATTGTGGCGCGCGTCAAACCCTGCGCCGTTACCGTGTTGTGCGGCCCCGGCAACAATGGCGGCGACGGCTTTGTGGTGGCGCGGCTGCTGGATGAGGAGGGGTTCACCGTTCGCGTCGCCCATGATGCCGATCCCAAGGGTGACGCTGCCGTGATGTCCGCGCGCTGGAAGGGCGCGCGGATGGCGCTGACGCCAGACGCGCTGGACGGCGCCAAGCTGGTGGTGGACGGGTTGTTCGGCGCCGGGCTCTCTCGTCCCTTGGAGGGCGCGCACGCTCAAATTGTGAAAGCCTTGAACGATCTGCCGGTGGTGGCGATCGATGTGCCCAGTGGTATTTCCGGCGACACGGGTGAGCCATTGGGGGCGCACTGCGTGAAGGCGGCGCTCACCGTCACATTTTTCCGCAAGAAGCCAGGACATGTTTTGCTGCCGGGCCGCGTCTTGTGCGGCGAAGTCGTGGTGGCAGACATCGGCATTCCGGCCGGGGCCATTCTGACCTCAAGCAGTGAAGGCCATGAAAAAAAGCTGAGCCTGCATGAGAACACGCCGGCGCTGTGGCAATTTCCCTGGCCGCAGGCAGGCGGGCAAAAATATACGCGGGGCCATTGTCTGGTGGTCAGCGGACCGTCTTACGCCACCGGCGCGGCCCGGCTGGCGGCGCGCGGCGCATTGCGCGTGGGTGCCGGCCTGGTGAGCGTGGCTTCGCCGCCGGACGCGGTCGCGGTCAACGCCATCCATCTCACCGCCATCATGATCAAGCCGTTTGACGGCGCGGCGGGGCTGAGCGCGCTGCTGGCGGACAAACGGCTCAACGCCGTGGTGATAGGCCCGGGTGTGGGCGCCGGCCGCGAGACCCGCGCGCTGGTGGATGCGGCGCTGAAAAGCGGGGCCAGCGTCGTTCTGGATGCCGATGCGCTCACCTCTTTCAAGGACGATCAGCAAGGGCTGTTCAGCCGGCTGCACAAGCGTTGCGTATTGACGCCGCATGCGGGCGAATTCGAACGCCTGTTTCCCGGTGTGCTGGGCGAGAGCGCAAGCAAGGTGGGAGCGGTACGCGCCGCGGCCAAACGTGCCGGCGCGGTGGTGCTGCTCAAAGGTGCCGACACGGTGATCGCCACGCCGGCGGGAAGAGCGATTATCAACGCCAACGCTCCGCCCAGCCTGGCGACGGCCGGGTCAGGGGATGTCCTGGCGGGGCTAATTGCCGGTCTGTTGGCCCAGCACATGCCGGTGTTCGACGCGGCGGCGTGCGGCGCCTGGCTGCATGGCGACGCCGCCAGCCGCTTCGGCCCCGGCCTGATCGCCGAGGATTTGCCGGAGATGCTGCCAAAGGTGCTGGCCGGCTTGCTCTGAAGGCCATTTGTCTATTATAAGAGACGAATGGATACTATAGTAGACGACACCGAAACCGGCATAGCCCGTCGCATCCGGTTGGAGCGCGATGCCCGCAACTGGTCACTGGCGGAGCTTGCGGAAAAGTCCGGTGTCGCCAAGGCCAGCATCAGCAAGATCGAACGCGGCGAAATGAGCGCGTCGGCCGGCATTCTGGCGCGGCTGGCAACCGCCTTTGACCTCACGCTTGCGGGATTGCTGTTGCGGGCTGAAGGCGAAAAACCCCGCCTGTCGCGCGCCGCCGATCAGCCAGTATGGCGCGATCCCGCCACTGGTTATATTCGCAAGCAGATTTTCAGCCGCTCCGATCATCCGCTGGAGGTGGTGCGGGTCGAATTGCCCCCTCGCCAGTCGGCGTCATTTCCCACCTCGTCTTACGCGCATACGCGCCATGTGGTGTGGGTGCAGAGCGGTAAACTGACCTTGATCGAAGCTGGTGTCCGCAATGTCTTGAGCGCGGGCGATAGTTTGGGCTTCGGTCCTCCTTCGGAGGTCACCTACGCCAACGAAAGCGAAAAGCCCTGTACCTATATTGTGACACTGGCGCGGAGCTAACATGGCGCAGTTGACGATTAAGGATTTGGAAGACTCCCCGCAGGTCCGGACAGCGTTAGCAGAGATTCTGATCGAGGTTGTGGCGGCGGGTGCGTCGGTGCATTTCATGCACCCGCTGAAACAGGAAGATGCGGATGCTTTTTGGGACAGTGCGCTGGCCGCAGCGGCTCGCGGGGAGCGGATAATCCTGGGAGCCTGGGATGGCAGTCTTCTCGTGGGCACGGTGACCTTGCAGCTTCATTGTCCGCCCAATCAGCCGCACCGGGGCGAGATCGCCAAGATGATGACCCGCCTCAGCCATCGTGGCCGCGGGATCGGGACGGTGCTGCTGCGGGCGGCGGAGGACCTTGCCGTCCGGCACCGCCGCAATCTGCTGGTGCTCGATACCGCTCGCGACGGGGGCGCCTCTGCTTTCTATGAAAGACAGGGCTACCGGCTGGCGGGAGAGATTCCCGATTACGCCTTGCGGCCTCATGGGGCGCTGACCGCGACCATGATCTATTGGAAGCGGATCGCGGAAACATCGCCGGAAAAGGTGAAGTCATGAACATCACCATCCGCCGTCTCGAGCAGGGCGATCTTGCGGCGCTGCTGGAGATCTACAATCACTATGTGCGCGAGACGCCGGTCACCTTCGACATCGAGCCGCGCACTCTTGAACAGCGTCAGGCCTGGCTGGATGGCTTTGCAAGCACCGGCCGCTATCAGTGCTTTGTCGCGGTGAAGGAGGGGCGGGCGGTGGGCTGGGCCGGTTCGCACCCTTACAAGGACCGCGCCGCCTATGACACCACGGTGATGAGCAGCGTCTATCTGGCGCCGGATGCGACCAGGCAGGGGCTGGGGCGGCGGCTTTACGACACGCTGTTCGATGCTCTGGCGGGCGAGGACATCCACCGGATATTCGTCGGCATCACCCTGCCCAATGAGGCGTCGGTGCGGCTGCACCGCGCCTTCGGCTTCGAGCCGGTCGGTATCTACAAGGAAGTGGGCCGCAAATTCGGCCGCTTTTGGGATGTTGCCACCTATCTGCGCCCTTTCGGGGGCTAAGGCGCGCTCACGAAGGCGGGCGGGGGTTTGGGACGACCAGCAAGGGCTGGATCAAAAGCTTGTCGAGGCGCTGGAATTTCGCGCCGGAAAATTCGGCCAGTCCCACCTTGAACTCGCCCTCAGGCGCAAGCCGCAAGGTAGCGAACAGCCAATCCCACAACGGCACCGAGTTGCCGAAGTTCGAATTGTTCTCGGCATAGGCCATTGAATGATGCAGCCGGTGCAGGTCCGGCGTAATCAGCCAGCGGCTCAGCCAGCCCAGGCGCGCCGGAAGCATCACATTGCCGTGATGGAAGGTCTGCACCACCAGCACCACGCCGCCATAGAGCAACACCGCCTGCGGCGGGAAACCGAACAGCAGAACAAGTGCCGCGTCGCACAGCGCCTGCACCAGGGCTTCGGCCGGGTGATGGCGGATCGTGGTGGTGACGTCCAGATCGGTATCGGAATGATGCAGGGCGTGAAGCCGCCATAGCAGTGGGATCTTGTGCAGCAGGCGATGCATCCAGTATCCGAAGAAATCCAGCAGCACAAAACTTGCCGCCAGGGTGATCGCCGGCGGCAGTGTGACCAGATGGAATAAGCCCCAGCCACGCTGCGCGGCAATCACGGCCGCGCTGAGGCTCGAGAGCAGCGGTATGAGCCATGTCATCAGCAAGGCCATCGCGAACAGAGCGATATTTCCGAACCAGCGCAGGGTCAGAGACGCGATGGCCGCGCGTGAAGGTCGCCAGGCTTCCCAGCAGGCGACGCCCAGAAAGGTGATCGCAAATATCCAGCCGAAAAGCGTGGAGGCATCCGGCCAGCCAATCATGGATCACTCTCCCCCAGGCGCCGCCGGGCGGTATTGTCCGGTGCAAGCCGCATCATAGTGGATGCAAAGCGAGAAGGGGCTTGCCGTGTCGAGGTCAAGACAGCAAAAAGCCGGCGCCCGGCCCATGGCCACGAGCGCCGGCTCGAATGCTGCGTTGTTACTTGCGGCCGATGAAGCGCTTGACCAGATAGGCGCCGCCAGCACCCAGCCCGAACAGCGTCATGGTGGCCGGCTCAGGTACCTGAATGAGCTTTCCAGCGAATGCCGGGCCCACCGTGCCCACCAAAACCAGGGCTGCTACGATAATCCGATCCATGGTGCTCATCCTATATTGTTACTTGCGACCGGTGAAACGCTTGACCAGATAGGCGCCGCCCGCGCCCAACCCGAACAGGGTCATGGTCGCCGGCTCAGGTACCTGAACAGTGACACCTGCGAATGCCGGCGCCGCCGAACCCGCCAAGAGCAGGGCTGCAACGATAAAACGATCCATTGGTCTCATCCTTAAATAGACTGGCGTGTTAATGTGCAATAACCGCGCCGAAAATAAAACCATTATAAAACAATGCCTTAATTGATTGATGCCCTACGGCTGTAACATCTGTTTACGATTAATGGGTGCGGCGAGGGGGTGGTTCCCAGACTCGCAATCGCCCTGTGGCGGGTGCGTCACGTACCAGACCAGCTTGGCGGCGGAGTGGGCGCAAGCTAGAAGGCGCACCCATTGGCGGGCGTGGCGGAACTGGTAGACGCACTCGGTTTAGGTCCGAACGCTTTACGGCATGGGGGTTCAAGTCCCTCCGCCCGCACCATTCAAATCGCCCACAGTGCGGGCGATTTGAATGCCAAGCTCGCCGCCGTGACAGTGGAAAAGGCGGGCCCGGCGGATCAAAAATGAACGCCAAACCCTGCTCCCGCCGCCGGGTTGCGGCCTTCAGGGGAAACGGGTAAAGCGGCAGCCCAAAACCGCAGGTTTTCCGGGAAAATCGGGCGGGTCGGTTCCCGTGATAAGGTCGTGGGGACCGCTCCGGCGCGAAGACGTTATTAGAGAGTAGACGAGATGCAGATCAGCGAGACCCTTTCCCAGGAATTGCACAAGCAGTTCACGGTCACCATCGCGGCCACTGAGCTGGAGGGGCGGGTCAATGCGCGCCTGGAAGAGATGAAGCCGCGGGTGAACCTGAAGGGCTTCCGCCCCGGCAAGGCGCCGGTCTCCTTTCTCAGGAAGCAGTTCGGCAAATCCATCATGGGCGAGGTGGTGGAAGCCGCCGTCAATGAAGGCAGCCAGAAGGCGATCTCGGACAACAAGCTCAAGCCCGCGCTGCAGCCGCGCGTCGAGCCGGTGGGCAGCGTCGAAGACGTGGTCGACGGCAAGTCTGACCTCACCTTCAAGGTGATCGTGGATCTGATGCCCGATTTCGAGGCCACCGATGTCTCCAAGCTGACGGTGGAGCGGCTTACCGCCGACATCGCCGACGCCGATATCAACGAGGCGCTGGACCGGCTGGCCAAGAACGCCCGCGACTATGCCGCCAAGGACGGCGCCGCCGCCAAGGACGATGTCGCGGTGATCGACTATGAAGGCAGCATCGACGGCACCCCGTTCGATGGCGGCAAGGGCGAGGATTTCAATCTGACCCTGGGCAGCGGTACCTTTATCCCCGGCTTTGAAGACGGGCTGATCGGCGCCAAGACGGGCGAGAGCCGCGAAGTGAACGTCACCTTCCCCGCCGAGTATCACGCCCCGGAAATGGCGGGCAAAGACGCGGTGTTCAAAGTCACCGTCAAGGACGTCAAGGCGCCGGTGGAAACCAAGATCGACGACGAGCTGGCCAAGAAACTGGGCCTGGACAATCTCGCCACGCTCAAGGAGCGGGTGCGCGAACAGCTGGCCAATGACTACAAAGACGCCAGCCGCTTGCATTTGAAGCGCCGGGTGCTGGATGCGCTGGACACCGCCCACAGCTTCCCGCTGCCGCCCGCCATGGTCGAGCATGAGTTCGCCAATATCTGGGCCCAGGTCGAGGACGAGTTGAAGCGTGAGGGCAAGACCGCCGCCGACGAAGGCAAGACCGAGGACGAGCTCAAGGCGGAGTATCACAAGATCGCCGAGCGCCGCGTGCGCCTGGGTCTGGTGCTGGGCAAGCTTGGCGAGCAGAACGGCATCACCGTTGCCGGTGATGAGGTGCAGCGCGCCATCATGGCCCGCGCACGCCAGTTCCCCGGCCAGGAGCAGCAGGTGTTCCAGTTCTATGCCAAGAATCCCCAGGCCCAGGCCGAGATCCGCGCTCCTCTGTTCGAGGACAAGGTGGTGGACTTCATCGCCGAGCTGGCCACGGTCAATGACCGCACGGTGGACAAGGAAACTTTGTTTGCCGATCCGGAAGACGAGCCGGTGAAGGCCTAGTTTATCAGGGTCGCTCGGCTGGTGCCCCCGGCTCGTATTCTGATTTCGGAACGCTATATTAAGTCTCACCGGGAGACTTTCCGGCTACTGTCCGCTGACGAATCACCCGCTTACACATTAAGAAGGCGCCGCCTATGGCCAATCCCGTTGAGTTCTTTAACAACACCCTGGTCCCGATGGTGGTCGAACAGACCGCTCGCGGCGAGCGCGCCTATGACATCTATTCACGCCTGCTCAAGGAACGGCTGATCTTCATCACCGGCCCGATCGAGGATTACGGCGCCAGCCTTCTCACCGCCCAGCTCCTGTTCCTGGAAGCCGAGAACCCCAAGAAGGAAATTCACATGTACATCAACTCGCCCGGCGGGTTGGTGACGGCCGGCTTGGCGATTTATGACACCATGCAGTATGTGCGCCCCGCGATTCACACCTATTGCATCGGCCAGGCCGCTTCGATGGGCTCGCTGCTGCTCTGCTGCGGCGTGAAGGGCCATCGCTATGCACTGCCCAATGCCCGGGTGATGGTGCATCAGCCCTCGGCGTCCTTTTACGGCCAGGCAGCCGACATCGCCCGCCATGCCCAGGAGATCGTCAAGCTCAAGCGGCGGCTGAACGAGATCTATGCCAAGCATACCGGCCAGACCGTGGAGGCCGTTGAAAAGATGCTGGACCGGGATACCTATATGACCGGCGAGGAAGCCAAGGCTTTCGGCCTGATTGACCAGGTTATGGAGCGCCGACCGGATCAGGAAACACCGCCTTAAGGGTGTTTTTTGGCTAAAGTTCCGGAATCTCAGGAAAATCCGGCACGGATCGGATTAAACAAATCTTGATCCCAGCGGCCTTAGCATGGTCGAATGTTGGGAGGTGGAGGTGCTTCGGAGCCCCTCCACATTGTGCAAAGCAGCATAAGCCGGGTAGGCTTAAAGCTGAGTAGGGTCGAAAGGGCCCGGTGGAAGACGATGAGCAAGGCTAGCGGCGGCGAGTCCAAGAACACGCTGTACTGTTCCTTCTGCGGTAAGAGCCAGCACGAAGTGCGCAAGCTCATCGCTGGCCCGACCGTGTTCATCTGCGATGAATGCGTCGAACTCTGCATGGAAATCATCCGGGAGGAGAACAAGACCTCCTTCATGAAATCCAAGGAGGGTGTGCCGACCCCGCAGGAAATCTTCAAGGTGCTCGACGATTACGTCGTCGGCCAGAGCCACGCCAAGAAGGTTCTGTCGGTCGCCGTCCACAACCACTACAAGCGCATCAACTCGTCCGGCAAGAACGGCGACGTCGAACTGGCCAAGTCCAACATCATGCTGATCGGCCCCACCGGCTGCGGCAAGACCCTGCTGGCCCAGACCTTGGCGCGCATCCTGGACGTGCCCTTCACCATGGCCGACGCCACCACCCTGACCGAGGCCGGTTATGTCGGCGAGGACGTGGAGAACATCATCCTCAAGCTGCTGCAGGCCGCTGACTACAATGTCGAACGCGCCCAGCGCGGCATCGTCTATATCGACGAGGTCGACAAGATCAGCCGCAAGTCCGACAATCCCTCCATCACCCGCGACGTGTCGGGTGAAGGCGTGCAGCAGGCGTTGCTCAAGATCATGGAAGGCACGGTCGCCAGCGTCCCGCCCCAGGGCGGCCGCAAGCATCCCCAGCAGGAATTCCTGCAGGTGGATACGACCAACATTCTTTTCATCTGCGGCGGCGCCTTTGCCGGCCTGGACAAGATCATCGCCCAGCGCACCCAGGGCTCCTCGATGGGCTTCGGCTCCAATCCCAAGGGCCCGGACGAACGCGGCACCGGCGATCTGCTGCGCGAAGTCGAGCCGGAAGACATGCTGAAGTTCGGCCTGATCCCAGAATTCATCGGCCGTCTGCCGGTGCTGGCGACGCTTGGTGATCTGTCGGAAACCGCGCTGATCGAAATCCTGACCCGCCCGAAGAACGCGCTGGCCAAGCAATATATGCGCATGTTCGAGATGGAAGGCGTCAAGCTGCGCTTCCAGGAAGAAGCCCTGCACGCGATCTCGCGCCGGGCGATCCTGCGCAAGACCGGCGCGCGCGGCCTGCGCTCGATCCTGGAAGGCATCCTGCTGGAGACCATGTTCGAACTGCCGACGCTTTCGGGCGTGCAGGAGGTGGTCATCACCGCCGATGTCGTGGATGGCAAGGCGCGTCCGCTTTACACCTATTCGGACAAAGCCGAGGCCAGGGAAAAGAACGCTTCCTGACGCGGTCTTTTGTCCGCCGGGTCGTTCGTACGCTGCCGCTACTCACCTCGTCGCTCATGGGCTAGTTGCCCACATCGCTCCTCACTCCTGCCCGGACGAACAAAATCCCTACGTCAGGACATCGTGAGCAGACCGCACCAGAACTGCGTGCCCGCGCGCGTGTCGACGTCATATTTATGGACAAAACTCAGCTTGCCGTCGCCGCCCACCCTGTAAACCGACAGGCCGGCGCCGATGGTGGAGAAAACGCCTTGGTCCTGCACCTGCATGGGCGTGG
>JANYAR010000113.1 GCA_025361185.1 Alphaproteobacteria bacterium
TCGAATGGCTCGTCCGGAGGGATATCAACGTTATTCAAGATGAATGTAATCTCATCGCGGAATGTTTCCATCCGTTTTACAAGAGCCATTCGAATTTCTAAAGCTATTATCTGCTGCAATCTATTCCGTTCACGACACCACGCCCGAAGCTGACAATATCAAGCAATTCTCGATATTTCTTTGGGAGATACTTGCAGGCTTTAACTTTGAGGCCGGCTACACCGAGAACAATGTCTTTCAGAAGATGATCGACACGATTTAACCAGCCCCTTGGCGTGGGTTCGCGTGCATTGACAATGAAGCAGCCAAGCCGAAGCACTTTCATCAGTGACAAACGTGGCTCCGCCGCAATCGAGTTTGCGATCGTCGGCCCGATATTTCTGATGCTTCTCATCGGCATGATATACGGATGTCTTATGCTTTTCTCAGTTGCAAGCATGCACGATGCTGTTGAGGATGGTGCCCGCTGTGCATCGGCGAAGACGACAATTTGCACGGATGGCGCTTCAACAATAGCGTACACACTAGCTGCATACCTTGGGCCCGTTGACGCTCCAACATTATTTACTCAACGCCTGCCTGCGGGCACGCGTTCACCGGGTTGACGAGTTTTTATATCAATATCGGTCTGGCAACTATGACGGTGCCACTCTCGGCAACCGCTTGTTTTCCTTGATCTTTCGGCCAACGGCGATAGATCTGCGCCGACCCCAATAGTCCCGACCGCCGTAATGTCCGCTTTTGGCGCGCAAGCGCGCATCATGATGATCGGAACGATTGACCGCTTTTGACGCAAAGCAGACATTCGCCTGCGCGTGAGATGATCTACCTAATGGGGCGTTATAGCCTAGTCTCAACCACGCTCGACGGCTTCAACGTGCCGGTGCCGGAGAGGGAATAGTCATTGCGCGCCGGCCCGCCATTGCATAGCAATGGCGTTACGGGGCTCCCGAATCCAGCCAGCGGCCGATTTCCGCTCGCCGCTCTGCGTAACTCTCGCGAAGGCATCCGGCATCCGCGCATTGGTTCCGCCGATAGAGCCAGGCGGACTGTTCACTGGCCAAGGTGCCGCCGTCATCGGCTGCATTCGCTTTTGCCCTTCTGTAGAGCGAGGCAGTCTGGGCATCCAGTGCGGACAATCCCGGGTCTGCGCAAATAACTCGCTCCGCCTGGTTGACCGCCGCCTCGCAGGAAAAACTCGGTGGCACCCTGACCGTCCGGGCGGGGTTGTTCAACTCCGCCAGCCTGGCCTTTGCCGCCGCCGCAAACGTGCCGGTGGGATATTTCGCAAGATAGGACTGGACCACGGCGGCATTGTTGCTGGCCTTGACCGAATCCCACAGGTCGACTTCCAGCTTCGCGGAATCCAGCGAGGGCGGCGCGGCCTGCCGCTGTTCGATGCCTGGCGAGGGAGGCGGGGCGGCCGAGACCGCCGGGGCCGGCTGGCGCGTCAGCCAGAACGCGGCCGCACCGCCGGCCAGCAAGATAGCGGCGATGCCGACAAACAGCGGCAAGCTGCCTTTGCCGGTTGGCGCAGGTCGGCGCATCGCAGCCATCTGGCTGTCCTCCGTCCGCGGTATCGCGGTTTCGACCTGCTGGCTCAGTTTTTCGATCGCCGTTTCCCAATCGATGAACATGTCGATCCATTGCCGGGTCGCGAGTTCGTACGTGAAATCCTCGCTGGGCGTCACGTCCTCGGCCCGCACCGGAATCACCATCTTGCGCGATTGGCTCGCCAGGGCCATTTCCTTCTTGATCTCGTCGGAATTGTTGGCATTGCTGGAAAACACCAGCACCATCACGCCGGCTTCGCGGATGGCCCGCACGATGGAGCCCTGAAAATTCTCGCCGGGCTTGATGTCACGTGAGGACATCCAGCAGGCGTGGCCGCGCGATTCCAGCGCCGCGCAGACCGCGGTCGCCACCTTGTTGTCCTTGCTGGAGTGACTGATGAATACTTTCTTGGTCATGTCCCCGGCTCCCGCCGGAACCTTAAATCAGCCCGGCCGTTTCAGCCAGCCCTGATGGCGGCTTCAAGCGGCGGCGCGATCAAGGCGGCCCCGGCCTTGCTTTGGCAAGCAGACGCGTGGTCAGAGATCAGATCAGCCAACCTCAATTGCCCCCGGACGTCTAACCCGCCATATTGAGGACCGAATTGTCGTACGCACACAAAAGCTGCTCCTCGACCATGCCGCACGAACGTCCGCCCAAGCCCCGCTTCGCGCTTTCGGTCGGGATCATCGGCCACAGGCCCAATCGTCTGCCTGGCGACGCGCTCGCGAAGATCACCACACACATGAGGCTCGCGCTTGAGGTGATCGGCAAGGCGGCCGGCGCCGCACGCCAGCAATATGCGGACTGTTTCTCGCCGGAGGGCATAAAGTTGACCGTAGTAACCTCCTTGGCGGAAGGTGCTGACCGCATCGGCGCCAAGGAAGCGCTGGCTCTGGGTTTCGATCTTGCCGTGCCGCTGCCTTTCCTGATTCAAGACTACAAGGATGATTTTCAGGACCCGGAGTCGCAACAAGAGTTTGGCCAACTACTGAAAGCAGCGGCAACGGTGCTGGAGATCGCCGGAGACCGGAGCAACGAAGGTGCGGCCTACGAGCATGCCGGGCAGACCGTGATCGATGCCTGCGATGTGCTCATAGCGGTGTGGGATGGCAAGGCATCTGCCGGCCGGGGTGGCACGACCGATATTCTTTACGAGGCGGCACAAAAGGGAATGCCCGTCATCTGGATAAATGCGGTGTCGGACGGTCCGATCCGCCTTCATTGGCGCGAGCCGGGCAGCCGGCGCACCGAACAGACTTACTTCGATGACGAATTTTACGCCACGTCCGGCGATGACGTGCCTTCCACCATCGCCATCATCATCGAACATTTGGTGCGCCCGCCCCGTTCGCCATCCGAACAGTTGGCTCTGCACGACTTCCTGCGACAGCCTTTTCGGCGCCTGAATGTCAACGCACCTTTTCCGTTGCTGTTGGCGCTGCTGGGCATTCGGTCCCTGCGGTCGAGCGATTTCTTCCGTACCCCTCCTGACAACGCCGCGGCGGATATGTCGCGCCGGGAGATCGCGCCGGAATCCTTGGCAGATGCTTTCGCCTGGGCGGATGAGTGCGCGATTTTCTTCAGCCAGTCATTTCGCGGCGCCTTCATCTTGAATTTCCTTGTTTCCGCCCTCGTCACCATCCTGGTGACCTTTTCTCTGCGTCCGCCTTTGAGCATCCTGGAAATCTGTCTGGTTGCGCTGCTCGTCTATAACACCTCGCGCGGCCGCAAGGGCCGTTGGCATAAATTGTGGATCGAGACTCGTGAAGTTGCCGAACGGCTTCGTGTCTGCATGCTGAATTATGCCATTGGATCCAGACCGGCATTGCCATTTGGCGACGTACCCGCCTGGACGACTTGGTATGTGCGGGCGCAGGCGCGGCAGGGAGGGTTGCGCAATGCGTTGCTGGACCGGAGCGGGCTGACCGCCGTCCGCCAATCGCTGGAGTCTTTCCTGGAAGGACAAAAAGCTTATCATCAGGTGACAGCGGCGCGGTTCGGTGCCCTGCACGAGCGGTTGGCGACAATTGGCAAGTGGCTGTTTTTCTTCACCCTTGGTATTTCGGTGACCGTCCTAATGGTTCAGTTATTTCGCCATAATCCAATCGCCGCACCGGCTCAACGATGGCTCTTTGTTCTGAGCGCCGGCCTCCCGGCCTTGGGTGCCGCCAGCTATGGCGTGAGGGTCATTGGAGATTTCGATGGTACGGCCGCGCGCTCGGCTCGCATGGTGACGCAATTGGACGGCCTCATCAGCAAGCTGAAGCTGGTTCCCTGCCAGTTCGACACATTACGGGAGATATGCCACCGCGCCGCTGATGTGCTGCAGGGCGATGTGGCGAGCTGGCGACTGGTCGTGGAAAGCCGCGACTTGGAGATGCCTGGATAAGGTGCTCTGCCGAAGGCCGTCCTGACATTGCGGGAACAGATCAAGGGACCAGGAAAGGCCGTTTGCCAGATCATCGAAAAATGGTCGGAGCGGCAGGGTCAGGACCGTTTCGCTCAGCGCGCGCTTATTCCCGACCACCATGTCCGCTATTG
>JANYAR010000128.1 GCA_025361185.1 Alphaproteobacteria bacterium
CAGCGCGACACGAGGCCGGAATGAGGGCGGAAAAGCGAAAGGTCCGGTGGACCTTTCGCCCGCCCGAACGCCGCAGTGGCGCGCGGTTCAGCGCGACACGAGGCCGGAATGAGGGCGGAAAAGCGAAAGGTCCGGTGGACCTTTCGCCCGCCCGAACGGTCCGTAGGTTCTGAGCGACAGCGAAGAACGCGTGCGGACGGGGCGCGCGGTTCAGCGCGACACGAGGCCGGAGCCGGCGTCCTTTTCCATGGACTTGCGGCGTGAAAATTTCCATCCTGCGCCAGCCATTGCCGGACCAGCCCATGCGCGTGAACTTTATTGCCCTGCTGCTTGGTTGCGTCCTTGCCACAGGAGCGTTTGCCGTGTCCGTTTCCGATGATCCCTATGCCTGGCTGGAAGAGGTCCATGGGCCAAAGCCGCTGGAATGGGTGGCGCAGCAAAATGCCGCCTCGTTGGGGGTGCTGAAGGCCGACCCGCGCTACCAGAAGAATTACGACTCGGTCCTCTCGGTGCTCGACGCCACCGACCGCATCCCGATGGGCGGTCTTTCCCATAGCTATGTCTATAATTTCTGGCAGGACGCGGCCAATCCCAAGGGGCTGTGGCGGCGCACCACCATCGCCGATTACCAAAATGCCGCGCCGAACTGGGAGGTGCTGCTGGACGTCGATGCCCTGGCCAAAACGGAAAAGGAAAACTGGGTCTTCAAAGGCGCGGAATGTTCGCCGGGCGAAGTGCGCTGCCTGATCCGGCTGTCGCGCGGCGGCGGCGATGCCGTGGTGGTGCGTGAATACGATCTCAAGGCGAAGGCACTGGCCAGCGACGGTTTCCAGCTGCCGGAAGCCAAGTCCGATTCCAGCTATTTGGACGACGATACGGTGCTGTTCGCCACTGCCAAGGATGGCGAGACCACGTCCGGCTATGCCCGCATCGTCAAGCAATGGCGGCGCGGTGAAAAGCTGGCGGCGGCCAGAACCTTGTATGAGGGCGAGGCCGGCGATGTGGCGTCGGCGCCCGCCACCTTCCATACCAGACAGGGCAATATCGGCCTGGTGATCCGGGCGGTGAGCTTTTTCGAAAGCGATTATTTCGTGCTCGAGAAGGATGGGGTGAACAAGCTCGCTTTGCCGCGTTCCGCCGATGTGAAAGGCTATTTCGACGGCGCCTGGATTGCCAGTTTGCGCCAGCCCTTCGAGACGGACGGCGTCAGCCTGCCCAAGGGTGCGCTGGTGGCATTCCGCAGCGGCGCAAAGCCGCAAGTGATCTTCGCGCCTTCCGCGCGCCAGAGTATCGAAAGCGTCGGTATCGGACGCGACAAGATCTATGCCGTCATCACCGACAATGTGATCGGCGCGGTGCATGTTTTTACTTCCCCGGCCTCAAGTAGCGAAGCGGTAGGCCAAAAAAAAGCCGCCGGCTGGAGCGACAAGGTTCTGGCGCTGCCGGGACAGGGATCGGCGGACATTGTTTCCACCAATGATTTCGGCCCCGAGGCGATGTTCAGTTTTCAGAATTATCTGACGCCCACCACATTGTATTTCGACGGCGGCAGTGATGCGCCGCACGGCATCAAGTCTCTGCCGGCGCGGTTCGACGCTTCAAACCTCATCACCGAACAGTTTGAAGCAACATCGAAGGACGGCACCAAAATTCCCTATTTCGTCACCAGACCAAAAAAATTGAGCGGCCCCGCGCCCACCGTGCTGTACGGCTATGGCGGTTTCGAAATCTCATTGACGCCGTCCTACAGCGCCAATTTCGGACGGCTGTGGCTGACGCATGGCGGCATCTATGTGGTGGCCAATATCCGCGGCGGCGGCGAGTTCGGTCCCGGCTGGCACGATGCGGCGCTGAAGACCAAGCGCCAGCATGCCTATGACGATTTCGAGGCGGTGGCGGCGGATCTGACGCGCCGCCGCCTCACCACGACCAAACAGCTGGGCATCATGGGTGGCTCCAATGGCGGGTTGCTGGTCTCCACCGTGATGGTGCAGAAGCCGGAATTGTTCGGCGCGGTGGTCTGCCAGGTGCCGCTGGTCGACATGATCGCCTTCACCCATATCGGCGCGGGCGCGAGCTGGATCGGGGAATATGGCGATCCGGCGATTCCTGCGGAGCGCGACTACATCCTCACTTATTCGCCCTATCAGAACGTCAAGCCGGACGTGCGCTATCCGCCGGTCTTCTTTGTCACCGCCACCAGCGATGATCGCGTCACCCCGGTGCATGCGCGCAAGATGGCGGCCAAGATGATGGCCCAGGGCCATCCGGTTCTGTTCTACGAAAACACCGATGGCGGTCACGCCGCCGCCGCCGACCATCGACAGTCGGCGGAAATGTGGGGCCTGTCCTTCGTCTATCTGGCGCAGAAGCTGGGCTTGGCGCCGTAGCGCTCCGCCCAAAAAAGCCCGCCGTCCGTAGGTCTTGAGCAACAGCGAAAGACGCGTACGGACGCGGGCTTCAAAAAGAATACGGCCCGCCAGTTGATTGGCGGGCCGTGTTCTTTTTGGCCAAATTACCGGCTCTTGGCCATGCGCGGCTTGGGCGGGGCCGCGGGCACGTCCTTGGGCTTGGAGGCCTTGTAGATCTTGGTCAGGGCCTCGCGGCTTTTGATCGCGGCGGCGGTCATCTCGGGCAATTTGGGCATGGGAGACTTTCGGGTGGGGGGCTTTCTGATCCCACCCTAAAGTCCCGCTGCCTATCCGTAAACGGATGAAATACCGGCCCCAGATATGCGTTGGGGCGCGGGCGCGCCCCAACGCATTGATTCAGCAGTTAATTCAGCCCGGTGCCGCGCCTTGAATCCCCAAATGCACCAGATAGACCGACTGGGAGGCGCACATCCACAGCCAGTCGCGCTTGGGACCGCAGAAGCAGAGATTGGCGCAGGTCTCCGGCAGCCGGATGCGGCCGATGATCTTGCCCGCCGGGTTCCACACCGTGACCCCCATATAGCCAAGCTGTGAGGTCGAACCCGACCAGACATTGCCCGCCACGTCGACACGGTGGCCGTCGGGACCGCAATGCACCCCGTCGACATCGCAGTCGGTGAAGCGGCGCTGGTTGGCGATCTTGGTGCCCACCACATCGGCCACATCGATGCCGCTGCCCCAGACGAAATAGACTTTGGAATAGTCCGGCGAAAAGGCGATGCCGTTGGGCACCAGGCCGGGCTTGCCTTCCACGATCACATCCAGCCGTCCGCTGGGGTCCCAGCGATAGACGCAAGGCGGGCGCACTTGCTTGCGGGCGCCGACGATGCCGGCGCTGCCATTGCCGATATTGCCGTTGGCCAGGCCCTTGGGATTAAGAAAGCTCACCCCGTCATCGGGATGGCCTTCGGCCAATTGCGCGCCGTAATAGGGATCGGTGAACCAGATGCTGCCGTCCTTGTGCGGGGCGATGTCGTTGGGTGAGTTCAGCGGCTGGCCGTTGTAATTGTCGGCGATCACCGTCATGGAGCCGTTATGCTCCCAGCGGATCACGCGGCGCAGGAAATGCTGGGCGGTGATCTGGCGGCCCTGGAAGTCGAAGGTATTGCCGTTGGAGTTGAAGGACTGGCGGCGGTATTCGGTGATCTCGCCGGTCTCCCAGATGTAGCGATACTGGATGTCCTTGGAGACATCGCTGAACACCACATATTGGCCTTGTTCACTCCAAGCCGGGCCCTCCGCCCATTCAAAGCCGGTTTTGACGCGCTTGATCGAGCTGTGTCCGATGAAGCAGTCGTTGGCGGCGGGATCCAGGATCAGGATGTCGGGATCGGGATAGGTGTTGGGCGGCGCATCCGGGCCATAGACGCGGCCATTGAGGATGGACGAGCCGGGCACGGGTTGCGGCCTGTTCTGTGCGTAGGCCAAAGTCGGCACGGCGCTGGCCAAGCCCGCGACCATGCCGCGGCGCGTCAAATCGAATGTCATGCAAGTCCTCCCAGTGGTTTTGTTCTTGAGGCAAACTGGAGCCTGACAGGAGGAACCTGTCAACTCAGCCCGGTGAAGCCCCCTGGACATTCACCCGCAGCATGTAGAGCGACTGGGTCGCGGTCATGAACAGATGGTCGCGTTTGGGGCCGCCGAAGCACAGATTGGCGCAGCCCTCCGGCAGGCGGATGCGGCCGATGATCTTGCCGGACGGATTCCAGACCGTGACGCCGCAATAGCCCAGCGGTGCGGCCGAGCTGGCCCAGATGTTGCCGGCTTTGTCGGCCCGCATGCCGTCGGGGCCGCAGCGCACCCCGTCCACCATGCAGTCTGTGAACAGGCGCATATTGGCAACCTTGGTCCCTACGATGTCGCCGACGAAAATCCGCCCCCCCCGTATGGCGAACAGCTTGGTGTAATCGGGCGAGAAGCACAGGCCGTTGGGGCCCAGCCCGGTCTCGAACGGCACCGCGACCGCGATTTTGCCGCTGGGGTCGACGCGATAAATATTCATCGGCAAGGTTTGATGCATGCCGCCGATCAGCCCGACACCGCTGTGGCCGATCCTGGGATCGCGCAGCCCGCCGGGATTGGTGGGACCGTCGCCTTCATCGGGATGGCCTTCGGCCAGGTTGCCGCCAAATTGCGGATCGCTGAACCAGACGCTGCCGTCCTTGTGCGGCGCCAGGTCATTGGGTGAGTTGAGCGGCTTGCCGTCAAAACTGTCAGCCAGGATGGTCATCGCGCCATCGACCTCCCAGCGCACCACGCGGCGGAAATAATCCTGGGTGGAAAGCTGGCGGCCCTGGAAATCGAAAGCGTTGCCGTTGGTGGAGAAAGAGGGCCGGCGCAGAATCGAAACCTGGCCGGTCTCCCACAGATAGCGATAGAGCGTGTCGTTCTTGACGTCGCTGAAAATGGCGTACAGGCCGATGCTCGACCAGGCCGGTCCTTCCAGGAAGTGATAGCCGGTCGCCACGCGGCGGATGGTTTCCTGACCGATCAGCAGGCCATTGAAACTGGGATCGAGCTTGATGATGTCGGGATCGGGGGATGCGGGCGGCGGCGCGTTGGGACCGAAATCGCGGGGCGGATTGCTGATCACCGATTGCGGTGTGCCGAACTGCGGCTTGTCCTGAGCATAAGCCAGGGCCGGCACTGCGGCGGCGGCGCCCGCCAGCATCAGGCGGCGGTTCAAATGGCTGGTCATGGGGTCCCCTTTTTTGGCGTTTCTTATGGGCCGCGAGCATGTCACGAAATTTGACTTTCGGCAGGTTCGGGGCCTAAAACCCGGCCTTATCCCGGAAAGCCATAGGTCTTTCCGGTCCCCCGCCCGGCGCGGGGGATCGACCCCAGGCAGCGCAGGTGCGCCCCCTGGGGCGTAACCGCTTGGAGTTATTGCGTGTTTGAAAGCCTGCAATCCCGCCTGAGTGGCGTTTTCGACAAGCTTCGCGGCCGGGGCGCCCTGAGCGAAGCCGATGTCGATGCCGCTTTGGCCGAGGTCCGCACCGCCCTGATCGAGGCCGATGTCGCCTTGGCGGTGGTCAAGGATTTCATCGACAAGGTGCGCCCGCGCGCCATCGGCGAAAACGTCATTCGCTCGGTCAGCCCCGGCCAGCAGGTGGTCAAGATCGTCCATGACGTTCTGGTCGAGACCCTGGGCCAGGAAAATGCGGCTCTGAGTATCGGCTCGCCGCCCGCGCCCATCCTGATGGTGGGCCTGCAGGGTTCGGGCAAGACCACCACCAGCGCCAAGCTGGGCCTGCTGCTGCAGACCAAAGACAAAAAGCGCGTGCTGATGGCATCGCTGGACACCACCCGTCCCGCCGCCATGGAACAATTGCGCGTGCTGGGTGAACAGGCGGGCATCGCCACGCTTCCGATCATGGCCGGCCAGGGGCCGCTGGACATCGCCAAGCGCGCCGTCGCATCCGCCAAGGTCGGCGGTTATGACGTGGTGATTTTGGATACCGCCGGCCGCCAGCATGTTGACGAGCAGCTGATGGCGGAAGTCGCCAGCGTCAAGGCGCTGGTGAATCCGCATGAGACGTTGCTGGTGGCTGACGCGCTGACTGGCCAGGACGCGGTCAATATCGCCAAGTCGTTCAACGATCGCCTCAAAATCACCGGCATCATCCTCACCCGCGTCGACGGCGATGGCCGCGGCGGCGCGGCGCTCTCCATGCGCAGCGTCACCGGCGCCCCCATCAAGTTCCTGGGCGCCGGCGAAAAGCTGGATGCGCTGGAGCCTTTCCATCCCGCGCGCGTGGCGGGCCGCATTCTGGACATGGGCGATGTCGTGTCGCTGGTGGAGAAGGCCAGCGAGACGCTGGACAAGGAAGAAGCGGAGAAGATCGCCGCCAAAATGAAAAAAGGTCAGTTCGATATGAACGACCTGAAGTCCCAGTTGAACCAGATGAAGAAGCTGGGCGGCATGAAAGGCGTGCTCGGCATGCTGCCGGGCGTGGGCAAGATCAAGGACCAGCTGGGCGCCGCGGGGCTCGACGACAAAATCCTCACCCGCCAGGAAGCCATCATCCAGTCCATGACCAAGAAGGAACGCACCGATCCCGATCTGATCAACGGCTCGCGCAGGAAGCGCATCGCGGCTGGTGCTGGCGTGGAAGTCAGCGAAGTCAACAAGCTGCTCAAGATGCACCGTCAGATGGCGGACATGATGAAGAAAATGGGCAAAGGCGGCCGCATGCCGATGATGCCCGGCAAGGTCGGTATGCCCGGTGGAATGCCGCCCGGAATGTTTCCCGGGCGGCGTTAGGAGCGTCCGCGCGAGCGGGAGCGACCAAAAAGAAGTCGACACGATTTAACTCTTTAAACGCAAGGAAAAACACAACATGGCTCTTCGTATTCGTCTTGCCCGCGGCGGCACCAAGAAACGCCCGCACTACAACATCGTCATCGCCGACAGCCGCAATCCACGTGACGGCCGCTTCATCCAGAAGATCGGCTTCTACAATCCGCTGCTGCCGACCGATCATGCCGACCGCATCAAGCTGGATCTGGAAGCCGCCAAGAGCTGGATCGGCAAGGGCGCGGTGGCATCCGACCGCGTCCACAAGTGGCTTGCCAAGGCCGGCCTGGTGAAGGCGCGTGTCCACAGCAATCCGCAAAAGGCCCAGCCCAAGAAGAAGGCGCAGGAACGCGCCGCGGCGAACGCCAAGGCGGCCGAAGCGGCTGCCGCACAATAACCTTGGCGCGCAACGTTCTTCTGGCCGCCGTTATTGGCGCGCAAGGTTTGAAGGGCGAGGTGAAGGTGAAAACCTTCACCGCCACGCCCGAGGCCCTGTCGCGCTATGGCGTCCTGCATACCAGGGACGGCCGCAAGCTTGCCGTCACCGCTTTTCGCCCCGCCAAACAGGGCGAGGCGGTGCTTGCATTTGAAGGCGTGCGCGATCGCAATGAAGCCGAAGCGCTCAAGGGCACGGAATTATTTGTCGACCGCGCCAGCCTGCCGGACACGGCGGAAGACGAATTCTATCATGCCGACCTGATCGGCATGGAAGCGCGCGACAGCGAGGGCCGCACGCTGGGCAAGGTCATTGCCCTGCACAATTTCGGCGCCAGCGACGTGATCGAGTTGCAGCGTGCCGACGGCGATAGCGTGCATCTGGCCTTCACCAAAGAGACGGTGCCGGTGATCAACATTGTCGATGGCTATATTGTTGTTGCCGTGCCCGAAGACGATGACGGCACAGACCATGTCGAGTAACTGGTCGGCCACCGTCCTGACTCTGTTCCCCGAAATGTTTCCGGGGCCGCTGGGCATTTCGCTTTTGGGCAAGGCGCTGGAGAAGAATCTCTGGTCGCTCGATGTCCATGACGTCCGCGATCATGGCCTGGGCAAGCACCGCACGGTGGACGATACGCCGGCCGGCGGCGGGCCCGGCATGGTGATGCGCGCCGATGTGGCGGCCGCCGCGATCGATGCCGTGGACCGCAAAAACCGTCCGCTGATCTACCTGTCGCCGCGCGGCGTGCCGCTGACGCAAAGCCGGGTGCGCGCGCTGGCCGCCGGTCCCGGTGCTGTCCTGCTGTGCGGCCGTTTTGAAGGGATCGACCAGCGGGTGATCGAGGCTCGCCAAATCGAAGAAGTATCGCTGGGCGATTTTGTGCTGGCGGGGGGCGAGATCGCCGCCATGGCCCTGATCGAGGCGTCGGTTCGCCTGATCCCCGGCGTTTTGGGCGATCATGCCTCGACGGCGGAGGAAAGCTTCGCCACGGGCCTTTTGGAATACCCCCACTATACCCGCCCGCAAATGTTCGAGGACCGCCCCATTCCGGATGTGTTAACTGGTGGAAATCATTCGGAAATTTCCAGGTTTCGCCAGCAGCAGGCGCAAGCCCTGACCAAAGAGCGCCGCCCCGACCTTTGGACCCTCTATGAAAAGAACAAGCGCTAGGCTATACGGCCCGCCTCAAATCCCGTTTTTCCGGCTCGGAGACTTAAGAAAATGAACCTGTTGCAGCAGCTCGAAGCCGAGCAGATGGCCTCGCTCAGGGCCAAGGCGCTGCCCGATTTCCGCCCCGGGGACACGCTGAAGGTCAATGTCAAAGTGGTGGACGTCACCTTTGACGAAAAGACCAAGCAGAACAAGACTCGCGAACGCATCCAGGCCTTCGAAGGCGTCTGCATCGCCCGCCAGGGTGCTGGCCTGAACGAGGCTTTCACGGTGCGCAAACTGTCCTACGGCGAAGGCGTGGAACGCGTCTTCCCGATCTATTCGCCGCTGGTCGACTCGGTGGTGGTGGTGCGCAAGGGCAAGGTCCGCCGCGCCAAGCTTTATTATCTGCGCGGCCGTACCGGCAAGTCGGCGCGTATCACCGAGCGCACCGAGAATGCCGGTCCCGAAGCCACCTGAGTCGGTTGAATGCCCAGTTTTAAGGGCCGCGGCGATATTCGCCGCGGCCCTTTTGTTTTTGCGAAAGCGGCGGTCCGGTGCAACGTCAGGCCGCGCGACTCAAATAAGAGCGGCAAAAAAGCCTGATTTTCCGGGCTTTTTCGACTATATGTGGAAAAAGCCCCAATTTCTTGCGTTTTTTTGGGGTCGCCCCCCTTTATCTTGCGAGAAATGCCGTAAAATCGGGCTTCTCGTTGATTCGTTAAGAGGGAAAATCCCATGGCAACCGCCGCAAAAGCAAAAGTCGAAACCGTTTCCACCCGTCAGCTCGGCAGCCAGTTGGCTGAGAAGCATGAACTCTCCCAGAAGGCCGCCAACGCTATTCTGGAAGACATAATTGGCCTGATCACCAAGCATCTGAAGAAGGGTGCTCGCATTCGTCTCAATGGTCTGGGCATCCTGGTGGTGCGCAAGCGCGGTCCGCGTATGGGCCGCAATCCCGCCACCGGCGAAGCGATCAAGATCAAGGCGTCCAAGAAGGTCGCGTTCCGCGCCTCCAAGGAACTGAAGGAAGCGATCTAAGCTTCTTTCTTCTTCGAAAGAGAAAGAAAGGCCGGGCGCTTCGGGGCCCGGCCTTTTCTTTTGGCTCATTCTTTTGCCGGGTCCCGAAGTTTTTTGAATGGTCGCACGGCGGGGCCCGTCGCTACGCTCCGGGTCCGCCGCTGCTCCTGGTGCCCGGCCTTTTGTTTTTGCTGCCAACAGTCAGAGCCGCACAAGCCGCAATCGCAGAGCGTTTCCAATAACGGAAACCGAACTCAGGCTCATCGCTGCGGCCGCGATTACCGGGCTGAGCAGGATGCCGAACGCCGGATAGAGAACCCCGGCCGCAATCGGCACTCCCAGAATATTATAAACGAAGGCCAGGACGAGGTTTTGCCGGATGTTGCGCATGGTGGCGCGGCTCAATGTTCTGGCGCGTGCAATGCCGGTGAGGTCGCCTTTGACAAGCGTGATCCCCGCGCTTTGCATGGCTACGTCTGTTCCCGTGCCCATGGCGACGCCAACATCGGCCTCGGCGAGCGCCGGAGCGTCATTCACGCCATCGCCCGCCATCGCCACGACGCGCCCTTCGCTGCGCAGGCGGCGCACGATGGCGTTCTTTTGTTCGGGCAGCACTTCGGCCTCGATATCGGTGATACCGAGCTTCGAGGCGACGGCCTCAGCCGTCAGCCGATTGTCGCCTGTCAGCATGACGATCTTGATGCCATTCGCCCTGAGGCTGTCCAACGCGGCGGCAGTCGTGGGTTTGATGGGATCGGCGACCGCGATGATGCCTGCTGCCTTGCCGTCGACGATTACAAACATGACTGTCGCACCGTCGCGGCGCAGTGCATCTGCACGGCTATTCATCTGGGCACCGACGCCCTGATCACCGAGCAGCTTGATCGTCCCCACGCCCACTTCACGCCCCCCGACCGTGCCCGTTACGCCTTTGCCGGTCAGCGACGCGAACTCCGACACGTCCTGAAGTGCGATATTTCGTTCATGCGCCGCTGCTGTTATGGCTGCGGCCAGAGGATGTTCGCTTGACCGCTCCAAACTCGCGCCGAGCGCTAGAATCCCCGTCTCGTCAAAACCCTCTGCCGGCACGACCGCGACCACGCGCGGCTTGCCTTCGGTCAGCGTGCCGGTCTTGTCGACCACAAGCGTGTCGACTTTCTCAAATCGCTCAAGGGCCTCGGCGTTCTTGATCAGAACGCCCGCACCCGCACCTTTTCCAATGCCCACCATGATCGACATGGGCGTGGCCAAGCCCAGCGCACAGGGGCAGGCGATAATCACCACGGAGACGGCGGCAACCAGGGCGTAGCTGAAGGCAGGAGCCGGACCCCAGATCATCCAAGCTGCGAAGGCGGCCATCGCGGCGATAATGACGGCGGGCACGAACCACGCTGAAACGATGTCGGCGAGGCGCTGGATGGGTGCGCGGCTGCGCTGAGCCTCCGACACCATATGGACGATGCGGGCAAGGACCGTGTCCGAACCGATCTTGTCGGCGCGCATCACCAGACCGCCGGTGCCGTTCATGGTGCCGCCGATCAACTTGGCACCCTGCGCCTTCTCAACCGGCATCGATTCGCCGGTGACCATGGACTCGTCAACGCTGCTTCGCCCCTCGATCACGGTGCCGTCGACGGGCACGCTCTCGCCGGGGCGGACACGCAGCCGGTCACCGACTTGGACCTGCTCAAGCGCGACTTCCTCGTCATGTCCATCGGCGTTTATTCGGCGGGCGTTTTTGGGGGCGAGTTTCAACAGGGCGCGAATGGCGCCCCCGGTTTGTTCGCGGGCGCGCAGTTCCAGCACCTGCCCCAGCAGCACCAGGACGGTTATCACCGCGGCAGCTTCGTAATAGACCGCAAGCATCCCCGCGTGCCGCATCTCCATCGGAAACAGGTCGGGCAAGAACGTGGCAACCAAGCTGTAGAGATAAGCAGCGCCGACCCCAAGGGCGATCAGGGTGAACATGTTCAACGAGCGATTGCGCAACGACGCCCAGCCGCGCGCGAAAAACGGCCAGCCTGCCCACAAGATGACGGGCGTGCTGAGCGCGAACTGGATCCAGGTCGATGTGGTCGCCGGAATGTACCGGGCGACGTCGAGCGCCGGTATGTGGCTGCCCATCTCCAACACCAACACCGGCAGGGTTAGAACCAATGCGATCCAAAATCGCCGGGACATGTCGATCAGTTCGGGACTGGCACCGGTCTGCGCCGTTGCCGTCAGGGGCTCCAACGTCATGCCGCAGATCGGGCAGTTTCCCGGACCCGTCTGGCGGATCTGCGGATGCATGGGACAGGTATAGATGACGCCCGGATTCGCGGGCGTCGGTGCGACCGCCTGCTTGGCGTAAGCCGAAGGATTGGCGACAAACTTCGAGCGGCACCCGGCGCTACAAAAATAATAGGTTACGCCCCCCTCGGCGGCTTGGAACTTGCTGGTCAAGGGATCGACCATCATGCCGCAAACCGGATCGCGGACCGGCTTATTTTCCATAGCGGCTGAACAGTTCGACAAGCTCGGAGAATTTCTCGGTCTGGTCCTTGACGCTGCCGCTCTTGATGGCGTGGGCGACACAGTGTGACGCGTGGCCCTTGAGGATTTCTTCCTCGACTTTTTTAAGAGCGGCCTTGATCGCTTGCATCTGGTTGAGGATGTCGATGCAGTAGCGATCCTCCTCCACCATGCGGGCAATGCCGCGCACCTGCCCTTCGATGCGCGAGAGGCGGGTCAATATCTTTGGATGTCCGGTGGCCATGCTTGCATACTCCCTGGGGGTATCGTAGGGTGGGTCATCGCGGGATGCAAGCCAACAGCCTGATATGAGTCATGCCATGCGCGCCACCAGCGCTTCGTTCATCGCGCTTGCTATTCTGTTGTCCGGCGCTCCGGCGGCACAATCGGCCCCGCCACAGGGCATGGACCCCAACATGCCCGGCATGAAGATGGACGATATGCCCGGCATGCCGGCCAAGAAGCCGGTGGTGAAGAAACCGGTGGCCAAAAAATCCCCGCCAGCGCGATCTGCACCCGCAGCGCAACCGCCGATGTCCGGAATGCATCACGAGGCCGAACCCGCGCCAAAATCTGAGCCGGCAATCAAGCATGATGCCATGCCTGGGATGGATATGAGTCATCACGACATGCCGGCCACGGACACGCGGCCCGTTGCGCCGCAGATGAGCGATGACATGCCGGGGATGGGCGATACCAGCCATGCCATGCCGATGCACGGCCTGTTGGGCGGCTATGCGATGTCGCGCGAAGCCTCGGGCACCAGCTGGCAGCCGGACGCCGCGCCGCATTCCGGTATTCACGTGATGCTTGGCGACTGGATGACGATGCTGCATGGCCGCGTGCTGGGCATTTATGACTGGCAAAGCGGGCCGCGCGGCGACAGCCAGTTTTTTTCTCCAAGCATGGCGATGGCCATGGCGACCAAGGATCTCGCCAATGGCGATACGCTGGGTTTGAAGGCCATGATCAGCGGCGATCCTTTCATGGGGCGGCGCGGCTTTCCGCTGCTTCTGGCTTCGGGCGAAACCGCCGACGGGGTGACCCATCTGGTGGACCGCCAGCATCCCCATGACCTGTTGATGGAGCTGGCGGCCAGCTACAGCCATCCGATCTCGGCAAGCGACAGTGTTTTTCTCTATGGCGGGTATCCCGGCGAGCCTGCGCTGGGGCCGTCGGCTTACATGCACCGCGTCTCGGCAAGCGACAATCCGATGACGCCGATCGCCCATCACTGGCTGGATTCCACCCATGTCAGTTTTGGCGTGGTGACGGCGGGCTTTGTGCATGACGCGCTGAAACTGGAAGTATCGCAGTTCACCGGCCGCGAGCCCGACCAGTATCGCTTCAATTTCGACGCCGCGCGTTTTGACTCCACGTCCTTGCGGCTGTCCTTCAATCCCGCGCCCAACTGGTCGCTGCAGGTATCCCATGGCTGGCTGACCAGCCCGGAAGGACTTGATCCGACCATCGACGAGCGCCGCTTCACCGCCAGCGCGACCTATTTCAATCAGTTCGATTTCGGCGCACTCGCCGCCACCCTGGCCTTCGGCAACAAGCAGCTTTCCGATGGCACCGGTGAGAATGCGGCTTTGCTCGAAGCGGAATACAAGCCGGATGAAGCTTGGACGTTGTTCGCCCGCGGCGAGACCATCGAAAGCAAGGAGCTGTTGGGGGGCGCGCAGATGCGCGGCGCCGGCGAACTCAGCTTGGGCGCCATCCATGACTGGCGTCTGGCCGAACATTGGAAGGTGGGCCTGGGCGGTCTTTATGCCTTTGATTTTGCGCCGTCATCGCCCAAGTCATCGCCCCCTGCCTCCTATGGTAGCGCACCCCATGGCGCGATGGCTTTTGTCCGGCTGGTGGCCGAATAGCCGCGGCGTTTCTGTCGCCTTGCCCTTGGGGCTTCGCGCGGGCTAGGAAGGCCCCGGAGCGCGGCCTCGCGAAGCGAAAAAGGCCGCGCGACCATCAAGAAGTTTTTTGGGACATTTCCATATGGCGCGTAAGAAAATCGCTCTCATCGGCGGCGGACAGATCGGTGGCACCCTGGCTCATCTGGTGGCTCTGAAAGAGCTGGGCGATGTGGTGATCTTCGACATCGCCGAAGGCTTGCCCCAGGGCAAGGCCTTGGATATTTCCCAATCCGGTCCGGTGGACGGCTTTAATGCAAAGCTCAAGGGCACCAACAGCTATGCCGACATCGCCGGCGCCGATGTGGTGATCGTGACCGCGGGCGTGCCGCGCAAGCCCGGCATGAGCCGCGACGACCTTCTCGGCATCAACCTCAAGGTGATGGCCGCCGTGGGTGACGGCATCAAGGCCAATTGTCCGAACGCCTTTGTGATCTGCATCACCAATCCGCTGGACGCCATGGTGTGGGCGCTGCAGAAATTCTCCGGCCTGCCGCATGCCAAGATCGTGGGCATGGCCGGCGTGCTGGACAGCGCCCGTTTCCGCCACTTCCTGGCCGACGAATTGAATGTCTCAGTGGAAGATGTTTCCGCTTTTGTGCTGGGTGGTCATGGCGACACCATGGTGCCGATGCCGCGTTTTTCCACCGTCGCCGGCATCGCTTTGCCGGAACTGGTGAAGATGGGCTGGATCAGCCAGGACAGGCTGGACGTGATCGTGGACCGCACCCGCAATGGCGGTGCTGAAATTGTAGGCTTGCTCAAAACCGGGTCAGCCTATTATGCGCCCGCGACTAGCGCGATTGCGATGGCGGAAAGCTATCTCAAGGATCAGAAGCGCGTGCTGCCCTGCGCCGTCCATGTGAATGGCGCCTATGGCATCCACGATCTTTATGTCGGTCTGCCGGTGGTGATCGGCGAAAAAGGCGTGGAGCGGGTGGTTGAGCTGGAGCTGACCGACAGCGAAAAGAGCGGCCTGGCCAAGTCCGCCGACGCGGTCAAAGGCCTGATCGATGCCTGCAAGAAACTGGAACCGAAGTTGACTTGATTCGGTTCGCCATCTTCCCAATTCAGGCTTCCCAATTCACCTTGTTCGGAAGAAAAGGCTGCAATCGCGCGATTGTGGCGTTTTCAACACTTGTCTTGACACGGATTTTTTGGGACAAATTGATACAAACAGGGCTCGGGATGGATAACCTCAGGCAATTGCAGCGTTTTTCGCTGTTCCGGACGATCGCTGCCTTGACTGTGGCGGGCTGGACGCTGCTGGCCCTCGGCCTGGCCGCCCCGGCCCGGGCCCAGGAGCCGGTCTCCATGGTGGTTATCCACATCCAGGACGTCTCGCCCAAGGGCGGCGTCTTGCGGCTGGGTCTTTATGACGAAGCCCGCTATCCCGATGATGATGCGACGCCGGTGGCCAGCGCCGATGTAAAGGCCGAAATGGGCGACACCGTCGTCACCCTGACCAATGTCCCCCCCGGGGTCTATGCCATCGAGACCTTTCAGGACATCAACAGCAACAACAAGATGGACACCAGCTGGTTCGGTTTTCCGCTGGAACCGTTTGGCTTCTCGCGCGATGCGCAACCGCGTCTCTCCAAGCCGCGATTTTCCGCGGTGAAGTTTGAGGTCGTTTCCGGCCTGAACGTCCAGACCCTGCATCTGCAGAATTCTATTTCGTTGCTGGCTTCTAAGTAACCCCCTCCGGTCTTCGCTGAGCGGTGTCCGCACGGCTTGGCTCGCGCGGGGGCGGGCCTGTGTGCATGGCTATGGTTATTTGCGGTGGGCCTCTCGCGTGTTAAGCACGGTGGGTTCATGAATCCGATTCCCCCTACCACCTATCGCGATCGCGATCTTTATCTTTTCGTCAGTTCGCGCTTCATCGCCACCCTGGCGATCCAGGTCCAGTCCGTCGCCATCGGCTGGCAGGTCTATGACATGGTGCGCACGCCTTTGGCGCTGGGATTGGTGGGGCTGTGCCAATTCCTGCCGATGTTCCTTTTGACCCTGCCGGCCGGGGATATCACCGACCGTTTCAACCAGCGGCGTGTCTACAGCCTGGCGGCGGGGGTGCAGGCGAGCTGCAGTGTCCTGTTCCTGGCGCTCAGCCTGTTTCGGCCTCACACGCCCTGGATGTATTTCGTCGTTCTGGTGCTGTTCGGCGCGGCGCGCGGCTTCGCGGGCCCTTCGGGTTCCTCGCTGCTGCCCTTTCTGGTGCCGCAGGCGCGCATTTCCAAATCCATGGCCGTCAGTTCGTCCTTCTTCACGGCGGCGACCATTTCCGGACCCGCCCTGGGCGGCTTTCTCTATGCCCTGGGACCGGTGCCGGTTTATTCCCTCTGCATCGCGGGCTTTGTCGGTGCGGCGCTGATCGTGTCGCGGTTGGGCGGGCGCCGCTTCACGCCGGAGAGAACCGAAGCGACCCGCTATGAGCGGGTGGCCGAAGGCGTGAAGTTCGTGCGTTCGCGCCCGGTTGTGTTCGGCGCGATCTCGCTCGACCTTTTTGCCGTGCTGTTGGGCGGCGCCACCGCGCTGTTGCCGGTCTATGCCCGCGATATCCTGCATGTCGGCCCGCTGGGCCTGGGGTTCCTGCGCAGCGCACCCGCGTTGGGCGCCTTTTCGATGGCGTTCTATCTCACCCATTGGCCGCTCAAAAACCGCGTGGGGCCCAAGATGTTCGGCGCGGTGGCGATTTTCGGATTGGCCACCATTGTTTTCGGTCTCTCCACCTGGTTTCCGGTTTCGCTTCTGGCGCTGTTTGTGCTGGGCGCCTCCGACATGGTGAGCGTGAATATCAGGGGATCGCTGATCCAGCTCTCCACGCCCGATGCCATGCGTGGCCGGGTGTCGAGTGTTTCCATGCTGTTTATCGGCGCCTCCAATGAGCTGGGCGAGTTTGAATCCGGCACCACGGCAGCGCTGATGGGAACCGTGCCGGCGGTGGTGGCGGGCGGCATCGGCACCCTGCTGGTGGTGGCGTGGTGGATGAAGCTGTTCCCGCCGCTCCGCCGGGTGAACAAGTTCACCGACGTAGCGGTTCACTATTAGCGGTCGCACTTCACCGCTGCTCGGTTAGAAGTTATAAGCCAGGGACGCGTAGGCGCCGCCCTCGGTGGGCACCACGCCATAGCGCAAGCCGCGCGGCTGGTACCTGGTGGTGAAAATCTTGCTGACGCCGAATGCCAGGCCCGCGCTGGCCGCCACGTCATACCAATGGTGCTTCTGCGAATCGACACGGCTCCAGGCCACAAAGGTGGCGGCGGCGTAAGCCGGCACGCCATATTGCCAGCCATAGCGGTCCCACAAAAATTGCGCCGGCGCGAAGGCCAGCGCCGAAGTATCGGACGGCATGGATTGGAAATCGCTCTTGTCGGGGCGCTGTTCGCGGATGACATGCTTGAGGCCATAGGCCACGCCCACCGTGGCGATGGTATCCAGCGTCAGCTGGGCCGTGCCCTTCCAGTCCTCCTTGTAAAGCGTGATGCCGCCTGCGATCGCTGGCAGGGCCACCGCCACATCGGTGCCGAGACTTTCGCTGGTGCCCGCGAAGGCAGTTTGCGCGCCGGCGAGGAGAAGAACGACCGCCGCAAGAAGGTGACGCATAGACATATCCCTTGAACCGGGCCGTTCTAGCCCGGGTCGCCGCCCGGGCCTAGTTGGGAATTCTTTCGAAAAGTTCAGGCTTTGACGTAGACGTCGACCCGATCGGTGGGCCCTGTATCGTCCACCCCGCCCATCGCCCGCACACCGATACGGTCGGCCGCGACGCCGTCGTCGATCAGCACTTGGCGGATGGAGAGCGCGCGTTTCAGCGACAGTCTTCTCGCATCCGATCCCTTGTCGCCCTTGGCTCCGCCAAAGGCCTGCAATTCAACCCGCGCATTGGGCGTGACCATGGCGGCATTGAGGTCGCCGGCCAGGAATTTCAGCGCGCCCAGCGCCGACTTGGCGGGATCGGGCGCATCCTTGGCGAACAGGATGACGCTGCGCTTGCTGAGGTTCTCATTGCCGGTTTCCGGTCCCGCCGGGGCGGTCTTGGATGGGGTCGGCGCATTGCCGAAGACATGGCTCAGATCGGGACCCGTACTGAAGGGCGCCGGAGTCTGCGCCGGCGCGGGCTCTGCCTTGGCGATCTTTTTGGGTGGGGCGGGTTTTGGCTGAGGCGGCGCGGCATGGGCCACCACGCGATGGCGCGGCCCCGGCATATGCAGGCGGATCGGTCCACCGCGCTCGCCTGGATAAAGCAGAGGCGGCATCACACGGGAATATTCTCCGCCCGGATACAGCAGCACCCCGCCGCCACCGGGCGGAAGCGGGTTGACGCGGACTTCCAGGCCGGAGTCGACCCCTTGCGCATGGGCTGCGCCCATGACCGCCAGCCCCAAGGCTGCCGCAACAACAAGGGTTGAGGAAAGACGCATCGAATCCGTTGGCTCGAAAAAAGGCCCCAAAACGCAGCCTAGCCGTAATCTAACGCTTTGCAACCATTACTCAAATAGCCCACATTTGGGTAATTGAAGGGAGCTTTTCCAATGAAAACAAGAGCCGCCGTCGCTTATGGAGCGGGCCAACCCCTGGTGATCGAGGAGGTCGACCTGGAAGGTCCCAAGGCGGGTGAGGTGTTGGTCGAGATCAAGGCGACCGGCGTCTGCCATACCGATGAATTCACCCGTTCCGGCGCCGATCCGGAAGGCCTGTTCCCGGTGATCTTCGGCCATGAAGGCGCGGGCGTGGTGGTGGATGTGGGGCCGGGCGTCTCCTCGCTGAAAAAAGGCGACCATGTCATTCCGCTCTACACGCCCGAATGCCGCCAGTGCAAAAGCTGCACCTCGCACAAGACCAATCTGTGCACCGCGATCCGCGCCACCCAGGGGCAGGGCGTGATGCCCGACGGCACATCCCGTTTCTCCATCGGTGGCAAAAAGATCCATCACTATATGGGCTGCTCGACCTTCGCCAATCACACCGTGCTGCCCGAGATCGCGCTGGCCAAGATTCGCAGCGACGCGCCCTTCGACAAGGTCTGCTACATCGGCTGCGGCGTCACCACCGGCATCGGCGCGGTGATCAACACCGCCAAGGTCGAGCCCGGCGCCAATGTGGTGGTGTTCGGCCTGGGCGGCATCGGGCTGAATGTGATCCAGGGCGCGCGCATGGCCGGCGCCAATATGATCGTCGGGGTGGACATCAATCCGGCGCGCGAAAGCTTAGCGCGCCAGTTCGGCATGACCCATTTTGTCAATCCCAAAGAGGTCAAGGGCGATCTGGTGCCGCATCTGGTCGAACTGACCAAGGGCGGCGCGGACTATTCCTTTGAGTGCGTCGGTAATGTCGATCTGATGCGCCAGGCGCTGGAATGCACCCATCGCGGCTGGGGGGAAAGCATTATCATCGGCGTGGCCGGCGCGGGGCAGGAGATCAAGACTAGGCCGTTTCAGCTTGTCACCGGGCGGGTGTGGAAAGGCACCGCCTTTGGCGGAGCGCGCGGCCGCACCCAGGTGCCGCAGATCGTCGACTGGTACTTGGAGGGCAAGATCAGTATCGATCCGCTGATCACCCACAAGCTGTCGCTCAGCCGCATCAACGAAGCCTTCGACCTGATGCATTCGGGCGAGAGCATTAGGACGGTGATTGAATTCTAGCTGGTTTGGCGTCACGGTACCGCTAACGGGGCGCAGACAAGCCCCTCAGAAATAATGGGAGGGTTCGATGCGCATCGCTCTGTTTGCGGCCTTGGCCGCGCTGTCCGTCTCGCCGGGCTTTGTTTCATTTTCTTGGGCGCAGTCCTTGGTGCCGCCGCCCGCGCCACCGGGCATCGACGTGCCGGACTGGGCGCTGCCGCAATCGGCCAACCACAAGCAGGTTGCGCCGCCGGCCGATTTCCATCGCGCCTCCATCACCACCAACGGCGCCATTGGTCAGTTCGACGCCCAGAGCGATATCGGCGGCCCGCTGGCGCCCGGCAGCGCCAGCTATGACGCAGCGAGCAAGACCTACACCATCAATTCGGCCGGCTATAACATCTGGTATCAGCGCGACGAGTTTCATTATCTGTGGAAGGAAATGATCGGCGACGTTTCGCTCGCCGCCAGCGTGGTGTGGCCCAATATCGATGACTTTCATGACCGCAAGGTGGCGCTGGTTATCCGCGACAGCCTGGAGGATGACAGCCGCCAGATCATGGCCGCCCAGCATGGCAACGGCATGGTGCATATTTCCTGGCGCGCCGAGAAGACCGGCCAGATGACCGACGTCGAGTACCGCTCCGCGCGCCAGCCCCGTACAGGCACGGCGGAAAAGGGACCGCAGACCTTCCATCCCGTCCGCATCGGCATCGAGAAAAAGGGCGATATGTTCCAGCTCTGGATCAGTTGGCAGGGCGAAGCGTTCCATCCCGAAGGTGCGCCGGTGAGTTTCAAGACCAAGGGGCCTTTTTACGTCGGTGTTGGGTTCACCTCGCATCTGCCGGCCAATGTGCTGACAGCGAAGGTTGCCGACGTGGTGGTGGAAAATGCAGCCGGCAAGATTCGCTAGCGTCCTTGTGCTGCTGATGGCGCAGGCCGCGGTGGCGCAACCGCCCGGCATTGTTGTTCCCGATTGGGCGCTGCCGGATTCGCCCACCCACAAGCAGGTGGCGCCGCCGCCGGATTTTCACCGCGATCCGGTCACGGTCAACAGGCCCATCGGTATTTTCGAAAACCAGAGTGACGTGGGCGCGGCGCTGGTGCCGGGCGACGCCAGCTATGACGCCGCCGATCACAGCTACACCATCACGTCCGCAGGTTATAATATCTGGTACACCCGCGACGAGTTCCGGTACCTGTGGAAGAAGATGTCGGGCGATGTCTCGCTGGCGGCTTCCATCAGCTGGCCCGATCCGGCCGGTTTCGGCGACCGCAAGGCCGCGTTGGTGATCCGCGCTGGGCTGAACGACGATGCGGTGGAGGTTCTGGCGGCCCAGCATGGCGCGGGCATGGTGCATCTGGCGCGCCGCGAAGTCGCCAACACCCGCATCAAGGACATGGAATATCGCGTGGGTTCGCGCGGCGGATTGCTGGGCGGCGCCACGCCCGACAGCTTGGTGGGCCTGCACGCCAGCCGCATCGGCATCGAAAAAAAGGGCGATACATTCCAGCTCTGGATCAGCTGGCAGGGCGAAGCGATGCACCCGGAGGGCGCGCCCGTGACGCTCCATATCGACGGGCCATTCTATGTCGGGATCGGCTTTGCCTCGCACCTGGCGGCGACACTGTCGGCCGCGAAGTTGAGCAATGTCGTGCTGGAGAACCGTGCGGGGCGTGTGCATTAGAGCCACCAGGCTTGCGATGCCTGCTGGCCTGCCGCTCGCTTTAGCTCGCGGCGTTCGCCGCTCTCGCAGGTCCGCTGGACCTGCTCACGCCTTCGGCGCCGCGGCTCACCCTTTCACGCCCTTCAGCAGCTTGAGCAGTTGCGGGTGCAGGTTCTCATTGGCCGCCAGTACCGTGCCCTGGGTCAGCATCTCGGCGTCGCCGCGCAGATCGGTGATCATCCCACCCGCCTCGCGCAGCAGCACGATTCCCGCCGCGATATCCCAGGCCTGAAGGCTGCGCTCCCAGAAGCCGTCAAAGCGGCCGGCCGCGACATAGGCGAGATCGAGCGAGGCCGAGCCGAAGCGGCGGATGCCCGCCGTCACATTCATCACCTCCGCCATTTCGGCGGCGGCGCGGGCATGGCCCTCTTTGCCCAAAAAGGGCAGGCCGGTGGCGATGACGCTGGGCGCCAAGTCTTTGCGGGCGGCGACGCGCAGCCGCTTGTTGTTGAGATAGGCGCCATGGCCCTTCTCGGCGGTGTAAAGATCGTCGGTCACCGGATTGTAGATCACGCCCGACACCATCTGGCCCTCGCGTTCCAACCCGATGGAGATGGCGAAGTGCGGAATGCCGTGCATGAAATTGGTGGTGCCGTCGATGGGATCGATGATGAAGCGGTGGGTCCTGTCGGCGCCCTCGATGCCGCCGCCTTCCTCGCCCAGAAAGCCATAGCCGGGCCGGGCCCTGCTCAATTCCTCGATCAGGATTTTCTCGGTGCGCTTGTCGGCGCTGGTGACGAAATCGGCCGGGCCTTTCATCGAGATCTGCAAATTTTCCAGCTCGTTGAAATCGCGGATCAGCGGGCGGCCGGCTTTGCGGGCGGCGGCGATCATCACATTCAGGGCGGGAGACGTATAAACCATTAGTCGGCCCTGCGAACGTAGGAACCGTCTTCGGTGGCGACGATGATCTTCTCGCCGGCGCCGACGAAAGGCGGCACCTGGATTCTCATGCCGTTTTCCAGCACGGCATTTTTGAAGGACGGCGCGGCGGTGCCGCCTTTCATCACCGGATCGGCTTCGGTGACGGTGAGGGTGACCTGCACCGGCAGCTTGATGCCGATCGGCCTGTCTTCGTAAAGCTGCACCAGGGTTTTCATCCCATCCTGCAGGAACTGCGCCTGGTCGCCCACGAAATCAGCGGCCAGTTCGATCTGCTCGTAACTTTCCATGTCCATGAAGGTCAGCATGTCGCCGCTGGTATAGAGGTACTGGAAATCCTTCTTGTCCAGAACGGCCTCGTCCACCGCTTCGTCGGAGCGAAAGCGCTGGTTCAGCTTGGTGCCGCTGGTGACGTTCTTGAGCTCGACCTGGTTGTAGGCGCCGCCCTTGCCGGGCTTGACCTTGGCGGTCTTCACCGCGATCCACAACCCGCCGTCGTAGTTGATCAGCGTGCCGGGGCTGATTTCGTTGCCGGTAATCTTGGCCATAAGGAAACGTGCCTCCGGGCACGGGGGTGGAAGGTTCGCAGGTTCAAAGAGCGGCCGGGTGATAGCAGGCTAGAAACAGTAATGCCAGCAGGAATAGCCCGCGCCCAGGGTGAGATAGACAAGCAGGGCGGTGAGGGCGATGGCAGCGGCGTCGGCCCAGCGCGGACCTTTGGGACGGAAAAAACCGAAGCTCCAGGCCAGCCCCAGCAGGGACGCCGCTGGCAGGATCACGAACGGGACGACCCAATGGGCCTGGAACCACAAGGAGTCGGCAAACAGCGATGCATGGATCTTGTCGACGGCGATGTTGACGGCATAGGCGAGCAGGATGCCGCAGAACACAAAGCCCAGCAGGCGCTCTTTCATATGCGCGCCTATCCGCCGAACAGCGCGTTGAAAGCCCGCACTGCGCCTTGCGGCCCGTCCGCATGTTCCCACACGCCCGACGATACCGCGAGGAAATCCACGCCCGCTTCGATCAGTGCCGGCGCGTTGGCGACTGTGATGCCGCCAATGGCGACGCAGGGGATCACCGTGGTCTCGCTCCACCAGCGCAGCAGTTCGCTATCGGCCTGGGTCTTGGGCTGCTTGGTCTGGGTGGGAAAGAAGGCGCCGAAGGCGACATAGTCGGCACCCGCATCTGCGGCTTCCATGGCCAGATGGCGGCTGTCGTGACAGGTGACGCCGACAATGCCGCCCGGCAAGGCGCGGCGGGCGTCAGCATAGCTGGCGTCTTCCTGGCCGATATGCACGCCGTCGCAGCCCAGTTCGGCGGCCAGGTCCGGCCGGTCGTTTAGGATGAAGGCGGTGCCGTTGGCCTGCACCAGCGGGCGCAAGGTATCGACGGCGCGGCGGATCTCGTCGTCGCTTGTCTGCTTAAGGCGCAGTTGGAACGACGCCACGTCGCCGCCCTTGAAGGCGTCTTTCAGCACGCCCGCAAAGTCATTGGGCGCGATGCGCGGCGGCGAAACCAGATAGAGGCGGCAATCGCTCAGACTAAGACGCCTTCTTTTCTTCGGCTGGCGTCCACTTGCCCAGTGCGGCCAGCGAATTCATCCGCGCGCGATGGGCGAAGGCCGCCTGTCCGGCAGCGACATTCTCGGTCTTGCCGCTCCATGCCTTTTGCGGCGCGGCCTGCAAGGCGCGGCCATAGGAGAAAGTCAGCGGCCAGGGCAGCTTGCCCAGCGCGTTCATCGCCGACAGATGGGCAGTGGCCTCGACGTCGGATTGTCCGCCCGAAAGAAACGCGATGCCCGGCACCGCGCCCGGCACGCAGCGCTTCAGTACCCGGACGGTGCGCTCGGCGACTTCGTCCACACTGTTCTGCTTGGCGCACTTCTTGCCCGGCACGATCATGTTGGGCTTGAGGATCATGCCTTCCAGCTTCACGCCGGCATAGAAAAGTTCCTGGAAGACTTCCTTCAGGATCCATTCGGTGACGGTTTCGCAAGCCTCAATGCCGTGATCGCCGTCCATCAGCAATTCGGGTTCCACGATCGGGACTATTCCATTTTCTTGCGCGAGCGCTGCATACCTGGCCAGGGCGTGGGCATTGGCGTGAATGGCGTTATGGCTGGGATTTCCTTGGGCGATTTCATAGACGCCGCGCCACTTGGCGAAGCGTGCCCCTAGCGCGTGATACGCCACAAAGCGCTCGCGCAGTCCGTCCAGACCTTCGGTGATGGTCTCGTTCGGCGCGCCCGCCAGCGGCTTGGCGCCGGCATCCACCTTGATGCCGGGGATGCTTCCCGCTGCTTCAATGAGCGCCACGAGACTTGTGCCGTCCTTGGCCTTCTGGCGGATGGTCTCGTCGAATAGGATCACGCCCGAGATATGTTCTCGCATGGTCTTGCCGGCGCGGAACAGCATTTCGCGATAATCGCGGCGGTTGTCTTCGGTATTGGCGACGCCGATCGCGTCAAAGCGCTTCTGGATGGTGCCGGTGGATTCATCGGCGGCCAGGATGCCCTTGCCCGGGGCCGCCATCTTGATTGCGATCTTGTTCAGCTCTTCGAGATTCATCGTCGTCCTCATATGTCGCAGAGTGCAGATATTAGATCAGGACAGGGCTTCGACGCCCGGCAACGCTTTTCCTTCGAGCCATTCCAGGAACGCCCCGCCCGCGGTCGAGACGTAGGTGAAATCGCTTTCCACGCCCGCATGGGCCAGTGCCGCAACGGTATCGCCGCCGCCCGCGACGCTCAACAGCTCGCCCCTTTTTGTCGCAGCGGCGACAGCCCGGGCCGCGGCAACGGTTCCCCTGTCGAAAGGGGGGGTCTCGAAGGCGCCGAAGGGGCCGTTCCACACCAGGGTGCGGGTAGCCGCCAACCTGTTTTCAAACGCCTGGATACTTTCGGGCCCCACATCCAGCGCCATCTCGTCGACGGCGATGTCGTTCACCGAAACGGTTCGATGTGCTGCGCCGGCCTTGAATTCTTTCGCCACCACCACGTCGCTCGGCAACAGCAGCGCCGCGCCGGACTGCGCCGCCATGTGGATCACCTTGCGCGCGGTTTCCAGATGATCGGGTTCATAGAGCGACTTGCCGACACCGATGCCTTGGGCAGCCAGGAAAGTGTTGGCCATGGCGCCGCCGATCACCAGGGTCTCGACCCGCGTCACCAGATTTTCCAAGAGCGCGATCTTGGTGGAAACCTTGGCGCCGCCCACCACCGCCAGCACGGGGCGCTCCGGATTGCCCAGCGCCTTTTGCAAATGGGTGAGTTCGGCCTGCATGGAGCGTCCCGCCGCATTGGGGAGCAGATGCGCCACGCCTTCCGTGCTGGCATGGGCGCGGTGGGCGGCGGAAAACGCGTCATTGACAAAAATGTCGCCCAGCGCCGCCAGCTCTTTGGCCATGGCGGGATCGTTTTCTTCCTCGCCCTTGTGGAAACGGGTGTTTTCCAGCAGCAGAACCTCGCCATCTTTCAGCGCGGCCACCGCCACTTCGGCTTTTGGCCCGATGCAGTCCTCGGCGAACCGGACCGCGATGTCCAAGGCGTTCGACAGCGGGCCCACCAGCACCTTGAGCGACATGGAGGGCACAACCTTGCCCTTGGGCCGGTCGAAATGGCTGAGTACGATGACGCGCGCGCCCTTTGCGGCCAGTTCGCGGATGGTGGGCGCCTGGCGCACGATGCGTGTGTCGTCGGTCACCTTGCCGTCCGCAACCGGCACATTGAGGTCGGCGCGCACCAGCATGCGCTTGCCTTTGACGTCCAGGTCGTCGAGCGTGCGGAAGCTCATCTTAGATAAGCTTGCCCAGCGCCACGGCGGTGTCGGCCATGCGGTTGGAGAAGCCCCATTCATTGTCGTACCAGGTCATCACCGAAACAAAGGTGCCGTCCATCACCTTGGTCTGGTCCAGCGCGAAGCTGGACGATGCCGGATTGTGGTTGAAGTCCACCGACACCAGCTTGTCATGCACCACGTCCAGGATTCCCTTCAGCGAGCTCGCGGCCGCGGCTTTGATGGCGTCGTTGATCTCGGCAACGCTGGTCGCCCTCTTGGCGACGAATTTCAAATCGACCAGCGAAACATTCGGCGTGGGCACGCGTACCGACACGCCGTCCAGCTTGCCCTTCAGTTCGGGCAGCACCAGGCCGACGGCCTTGGCCGCGCCGGTCGAGGTCGGAATCATCGACAGCGCCGCGGCACGGGCGCGATACAGATCCTTGTGCATCTGGTCCAGGCTGGGCTGGTCATTGGTGTAGCTGTGAATGGTGGTCATCATGCCGCGTTCGATGCCCACCGCATCGTTCAGCACCTTGGCCACCGGCACCAGGCAGTTGGTGGTGCAAGAGGCGTTGGAGACGATCAGCATGTCCCGGGTCAGCTTGTCGTGATTGACGCCATAGACCACCGTCAGATCGGCGCCGTCGGCGGGGGCGGAGACGAGGACGCGGCTCGCGCCGGCGGTCAGATGCGCGGCGGCCTTGTCGCGCGCGGTGAAAATGCCGGTGCATTCCAGCGCGATGTCGACGCCGAGCGCCTTGTGCGGCAATTCGGCCGGATTCTTGATCGCGGTGACCTTGATCTTGCCGCGGCCGAC
>JANYAR010000173.1 GCA_025361185.1 Alphaproteobacteria bacterium
GGCCGCTCAAGTCGCTGTCGCGCGCGGCCCTGCGCCGTTGGAAGTGGTCCTTGTCTCCGGACCTATTCGGTCCGGAGACCGCGTATCACTTCCAACCCAAGATCCCGAATCTTCTTTCGCAAGGTATTGCGATTGAGGCCCAGAAGTTGCGCCGCCCGTATCTGATTGCCGCGCGTGGCGGCGAGGCAGATCGAGATTAGCGGCCGCTCCACCTCCTGCACAATCCGGTCATAGACGCCGGCCGGCGGCAGCCGGTCACCCTGGGCATGAAAATACTGAGTCAGATATTGTTCCACCGAAGCCGCCAGGGATTGCGGCTCCTCGGAATCCGCCGCGAAGGTCCGGGCCGGCTCCTTCAGTTCCGCGCTCACCGCGGCGGCCGAAATCGTGTCGCCCGATAGCAGCACCGCCAGCCGGCGGATCAGGTTTTCCAGCTCGCGCACATTGCCCGGCCAGCGGTGCCGACGCAAAATGTCCATCGCGTCATTGTCCAGCGTCTTGTGCGGCAGCCCCTCGTCCTCCGCCTTGCGCAGGAAGTGACGCACCAGATCGGGAATATCCTCGACCCTTTCGCGCAGCGGCGGCAGCCGCAGCGGCACGACATTGAGGCGGTAATACAGATCCTCGCGGAACATGCCCTGGGCGATCAATTGGCGCAGGTCGCGATTGGTGGCGGCGATGATGCGCACATCCGTCTTGATCGGGGTACGCCCGCCCACCGTGGTGTACTCGCCCTGCTGCAGCACGCGCAGCAGCCTTGTCTGGGCTTCCAGCGGCATGTCGCCGATCTCGTCCAGGAACAGCGTGCCGCCCTCGGCCTGTTCAAAACGGCCGATGCCGCGATTGGTGGCGCCGGTAAAGGCGCCGCGCTCATGGCCGAACAATTCGCTTTCCACCAGTTCCTTGGGAATGGCGGCCATGTTGACGGCGACGAAGGGGCCATGGCGGCGCTTGCCGTAATCGTGCAGGGCGCGCGCCACCAGTTCCTTGCCGGTGCCGCTTTCGCCCATGATCATCACGGTCAGATCGGTCTGGGTCAGGCGCGCGATGACGCGATAGATTTCCTGCATCGCCGGCGATCGCCCGATCAGCGGCAGGCGGTCGTCGGCTGCCTCTACGACGTTTTCGCGCTTGCCTTGCGGGCTGGCCAGGGCGCGGTTGACGACACTGATCAGCTCCTTCAAGTCAAAAGGTTTGGGCAGGTACTCGAACGCGCCGCGCTCGGCGGCGGTGATGGCGGTGAGCAGCGTGTTCTGGGCGCTCATCACCAGGATGGGCAGGTCGGGGCGTATGCGCTTGATGCGCGGGATCAGGTCGAAGCCCGATTCATCGGGCAGCACCACATCGGTGACGACCAGATTGCCCTCGCCCGCCGAGATCAGGCGCCACAGCCCGGCCGCCGTGCCGGTGGTACGCACGTCATAACCCGCGCGCGCCAGCGCCTGGTTCAGCACGGTGCGGATGGCGCTGTCGTCGTCGCAGACAAGAATGGTTGCCGCCATAATCAGATCTCCTCGGCGCGCGATTGCGGCAGCAACACGCGAAATATCGTGCGTCCGGAAATCGAGTCGCACTCCACCACGCCGCCATGGTCGCCCACGATCTTGGCCACCAGGGCCAATCCAAGCCCGGAGCCGTGTATCTTGGTGGTGACAAAAGGATCGAAGATGTGCGGCAGAAGATCGGTGGGTACGCCCGAGCCGTTATCGCGTACCGTCACTTCCAGCGGCAGCGATACCCGCTCGCCGGAAAGGCCGGCGCCGAACTTGACGCCGGGACGGTAGCCCGTGGTCAGGGTGATCTCGCCGCCGGCTTGCGGCAAGGCATCGGCGGCATTGCGTACCAGATTGAGGAAAACCTGAATCAGCTGATCACGGTCGCCCGACACCGGCGGCAGCGAGGGATCGAAATTCTCCAGAACCGTGACGCCGCGGGCAAAGCTGGTCTCCGCCACTTTGCGCACCCGGTCCAGCACCTCGTGGATGTTGACGGGATTGCGCGCAAAGCCGCGGGTATCCCCGAAACTCTCCATGCGGTCGATCAGGCCGCGGATACGGTCGCTTTCGGCGACAATCAACTGGGTCATTTCCCGGTCTTCGGGCGCCAGCGCTTCTTCCAGCAATTGTGCCGCGCCGCGGATGCCGGCCAGCGGATTTTTGATTTCATGCGCCAGAACCGCGGCCATGCCGTGCATGGAGCGCACCGCGCCGCGCGCCATCAATTGACGGTCCATGCGCTGGGCAAGGCTGCGCTCCTGCAAGGTCAGCAACATGGCGCCTTCGGGATCAGGCACAGGCGTCACGGTCACGTCGGCGATCCGTTCACCGTGGCGCGGCGTGGCCAGGTCGATATCGCGTTCGGCGGCCGAGGCGTTGCGTTCGACCGCCTGCGCGACCAGCTGGAACAGGGGCGAATGCGCCGGAATCAGATCGGCCAGGGTTTGCTTGCGCAAGGTCGGCAGGCCGGTGTCGAAAAACTGCTCGGCAGCCGGATTGGCGTAAAGCACCTCCGACTTTGGTCCCAGGAGCAGAATGGGCATGGGCAAGGCGTTGGCTATGGTGCCGGAACCGGACTCTGCGGTAGCCGCCGTACGCAACTTTTGTAAGACCTCGGCCAAGGATTATGCCTATTGTTTGGGCAATAAGATCACAAGCCGATAATATAGGCAATATACTGCAAAGCAACAAATATCGCGGTACGGCCCGGTAAATGTTAGGCAGGGCGCGCTTCTGAGGAAAATGCCATGCCCCGTATCGCGGTCCTGATCGTCGCCGCCGGAAAAGGCGAACGCACCGGCCTGGGCCTACCGAAACAATATGAAAGACTGGCGGGCCAGCCGATGCTGCGCCGGACCGTAGAAGCGTTTCGCGGGCACTATGTTCAGGTGGTCATTGGCGGCGGCCAGCAGGAACTGGCGGCCTGCGCCCTCGCCGGCCTGGATGTGCCAACGCCGGTTCTGGGCGGCGCGACGCGCCAGGAATCGGTCCGGCTGGGCCTGGAGGCCCTTTCCACGGACGCGCCCGATTATGTGCTGATCCACGACGCCGCGCGCCCGCTGATCTCTTCCAAAGTGATCGCTGCGGTGATTGCCACACTGGAAGCGGGCGCGGATGGCGCCCTGCCGATGGTGGCGGCCAGCGATACCTTGCGCCGCAAAGCTGACGATGGATGCTGGACGCTGGTATCGCGGGAAAATCTTTACCGCGCCCAGACGCCGCAAGGCTTTGTCTATGCCAAGATCGCCGCCGCACACCGCAATCACGCCGGCCAGGACGTGACCGACGATATGGCGCTGGCGGAACTGGCGGGATTGAAAGTGCAGATGGTCGAAGGCGAGGAGAAGAATATCAAGGTGACACGCAAGGAGGATTTCGCCCTGGCCGAAAGTCTGTTCGGTTCTGGTGATATCCGCACGGCATCCGGCTATGACGTGCACAAATTCAAGGATGGCGATCACATCTGGCTTTGCGGCCTTGAGATTGCCCATAGCCACGGGCTCGAAGGCCACAGCGATGCCGATGTCGGCCTGCATGCCATCACCGACGCGCTTTTGGGCTGTATCGGCGAGGGCGATATCGGCCAGCATTTCCCGCCCACCGACGAGCGCTGGCGCGGTGCCGCGTCCTGGAAATTTCTCGACCATGCCGCCGGCCTGGTGCGCGCCAGGGGCGGCGTCATCAATCACGTCGATGTCACCATCATCTGCGAACGGCCCAAGGTCGGCCCGCATCGGGGCGCCATGAAGGCCAAAATCGCCGAAATCCTGAACATTGAACCTTCGCGGGTGAGCGTGAAGGCCACCACCACCGAGGGGCTGGGCTTTACCGGCCGCCGCGAAGGCATTGCCGCCCAGGCGACCGCAACCGTAAGGCTTTAAGCATGAAATTTCGCGCTTCCACCATTGTCGCCTCGGTATTCGGCATCGGCTATTTCGAATTCGCCCCCGGCACCATCATGAGCGCGGTGGCCGTGCCGCTGGCCATCCTGATCGGCCTGCGCGGCGGCGGCGGCATGGGCATTCTGGGCTCAAGCATCATCGCATTGGTGATCGGCATTCTGGCCTGCGCCGATCATGTGCGCGAAACCGGCCGCGAGGATCCGTCGGAATGCGTGATCGATGAGTTGGCAGGCCAATGGCTGGCCTGTTCCTTCTGCCTTTTGACCTTTGGCGGGCTGGTCCCCGCGCCCACCCATATTTCCCTGCCCGCTTTTTTCCTCGCCTTTGTCCTGTTCCGCCTGTTCGATATTTGGAAACCCTGGCCGGTCAGTTGGGCCGACCAGAAGCTGAGCGGCGGCATTGGCGTAATGACCGACGACGCCATCGCCGGATTGATGGCGGGCGCCCTGGTGGTGCTGGCGCGCATCGTGTTTCACATCTGATGTTTCCCCCCGATCTCCTTAGCCGTGCCGAACATTTGCTGGCGACCGCGCGTGCCGGCGGCGTGCGCATCGCCACGGCGGAAAGCTGCACCGGCGGATTGATCGCAGCTTTGCTGACCGAGATCGCCGGATCGTCCGAGGTGTTCGGGCGCGGCTTCGTCACCTATTCCAACAAGGCCAAGATCGACATGCTGGGGGTATCGGCGGCGACCTTGCGCCAGCATGGCGCGGTGTCGGAAGCCGTCGCGCGCGTCATGGCGGAAGGCGCCATCCGCAATTCCACCGCGCAAATGTCGGTCGCGGTGACCGGCATAGCGGGTCCCGGCGGCGGCACCGACGAAAAGCCCGTTGGGCTGGTCCATATCGCGGTGGCGCGGGCGGGCGAGCCTACCCTGCACCGCGAATGCCGTTTCGGCGATATCGGCCGCGGCGCCATCAGGCTGGCGAGCGTCGAGACCGCGCTGGAGATGCTGCAGTCGCTATTGTGACGCCGCCAGCTGATCGTGCGCGATCTGCTGCAGCGCATGGGTTTGTGGTTTGGAGAAACCCATATCGTCCGCCACAGTTTCATTGTCGCCTAGAGACTGCGGATCCCTGCCCGTCACCTTGGCGAACACCAACAGCGCTTCCAAATAATAGCCATAGGCGCTGGCGTGATAATTATCCCAGGACCAGAGATCGATCTTACCGGCCGGGATTCCGGTGTAGGGATTGTCGCCCGCCACACCGCTATCGATGGCGCGGTTCCAGGCCAGCCCCAGCGGCAACACGCCAGTGACATGCGCGTTCTTCGCCGCGAGGTCATAGGCGATGGCAATGTCTTTTCCCATCTGCTGGATGGGTTTGCCGTGCCAGGGTTTGCCATCGGGATAGGTCATATCGGCGCGGCTCCAGGTCGCGTCCAGCCAGACTTCGGCGCGCGGATTTTTGGCGCGGAACATGTCGGTGATCTGCTTTGACGAAGAGACCAGCAGCGCCGGATTTCCGGGATGGTCGATGTCCAGGGTCGAATAGCCGTGCATCACCACCACGTCCCAGGGCTTGTCCAGGACGCTGCGCTTTTCGGCGAAGTGATAATCCAGACCCTTGCCGCCCACCGTTTCCAGGCTGACCGTGTAATCCAGGCCGGCCTCCTTGGTGAACGCCTTGAAGAAAGCGGGCACACCGCCCACCGTCTTGCCGCCCGCGCCGGGGCCGTTGAGATCGTTGACCGTGTCGGACTTGTAGTAATGCGCCGCCGAATTGGCGCCAAAGGTGAAGCTGTTGCCCACAAACAGGATGGTCTTTGCCCCGGCCGGCGTGGCTGCCAACGCAATCGCCAACGGCAAAATCGCCAAACCCAGAATCGCCAACATAAGTCCGCGCATTCTCATTTCTGTGCCTCCAATGTGTCATGCGCCACCTGCATCAAGGCATGCGATTGCTGCGGCGAAATCCCCAGCGCCTCGGCGACGCGGTCTTTGCCGTCCAGCTCCATCGGGTCGTGGCCGGTGATCTTGCCGAAATCCATCAGGGCTTCAAGATAATAGCCATAGGCGCTGGCGTGATAGTGGTCATAGGCCCACAGATCGACCTTGTTCGGGTCCTGGCCATCGTAAGGATTTCCGTCGGCGATGCCGGTGTCGATCGCCCTGTTCCAGGCCAGCCCCACCGGCACGATGCCGGCATAGCGCGGTTCCTCTTTCACCGCCTGCTCGTAAGCGGCCTGGACATCCTTTCCCATCTGCTGAATTGGTTTGCCTTTCCATGGCGGCGGCGCGGTGTCGGGAAAGGTTTGGTCGGCGCGGCTCCAGGTTGCGAAGAGATACAGTTTGGCGCGTGGGTTGGCGCTGAGGAACATGCCGGCAATATCCTTGGACGAAGAGAGCAGCAATGTCCTGTCGCCGGGATGGGCCTGATCCAGGGTCGAGAAACCGTGCATCACCACCGCATCCCAGGGCTTGTTGATCTTGGCCAGGGTACCCGGAACGGTGAACCAATATTCCAGACCCTTGCCGCCCACCAGCTCTGAGCTGACGTCGTAATCGCCCTGCCCCGCCTCAAGCGTGAACTGTTTGAAGATGGCTGGAACGCCGGCATAGGTCTCGCCGAAACGATCGGGACCGTTGAGGTCCTTCACCAGTTCGGGATGGTAATGCTGGGCCGCGGAATGGGCGCCATAGGTGAAGCTGGATCCCAGAAACAGGATGGTCCTCGCCTGAGCCGTCATCACACCAGGCGCGGACAATATCGCCGCCGCCAGCATCGCCTTGAACGAATGCACCAGATGCCTCCCCGGATTTTTGTCGGGGACTATAGGCTCAGGAGCCAGTATGGGAAAGTGCGGCGGCGCGCGCCTCGAACGCGTCGGCCATCTTGAGCATCACTTTTTCGAACTTGGCGCCTGCCACGCTGTGCAGCAAGCGGTTCTTGAACTCGAACAGAATGGAAAAGACGATTTCGCAGCCTTGCTCCCCCATCTTCTCATTGGAGATGGGCGTGAACTGCCAGTGGTTTTCCAGTGTCTTGAACGGGCCTTTGGTCTGTTTCACGTCAATGCGATGCGTATTGGGATCGAGAACGACGTCGCTGGTATAGCGCTCGCGCAAAGCGCCATAGCCCACCGCCATCTCGGCGGTCAGACCGTTCTGGTGCCGCGACAGCACGCGCAGTCCCACCACCCAGGGCAGGAATTGCGGATATTTCTCCACATCGGACACCACCGCATACATCAGCTCGGCCGGATAGGGCACGATGCGGTTTTCGTGGTGGGAAATCACGCCTGCGCGGTCCGCAGCCCAGTGCGCGCGGCCTTCAATTGCGCAAAATCGCTGTCGGCATGATAGGAGGATCGTGTCAGCGGCGACGCCGACACCATCAAAAATCCCTTGGCGCGGGCGATGGATTCCAGGGAGGCGAATTCTTCCGGCGTCCAGAATCTTTCAAGCCTGGCGTGCTTTTTGGTGGGCTGGAGATATTGGCCGATGGTCAGGAAATCCACTTTCGCGGCGCGCAGATCGTCCATCACCTGCATGATCTCTTCGCGGCTTTCGCCCAGGCCTACCATCAGCCCGGACTTGGTGAAGCCGTCCGGCATCAGGTCCTTGGCCTGCTCCAAAAGCCGCAGCGACGCGAAATAGCGCGCGCCGGGCCGGATGGTGAGATAGAGCCGCGGCACGGTTTCCAGATTGTGGTTGAACACTTCGGGGCGCGCCGCCATCACCGTTCCGATGGCGCCGTCCTTGCGCAGAAAATCCGGGGTCAGCACTTCCACCGATGTGCCGGGGCTGGTGGCATGAATGGCGTTGATCACTTGTGCGAAATGTTCCGCCCCGCCATCGGCCAGGTCGTCGCGGTCCACCGAGGTGATCACCACATGCATCAGGCCCAGCGTCTTGACCGCGCGGGCGACATTGGCGGGTTCCTCGCCATCCAATGGGCCGGGCAACCCGGTCTTCACATTGCAGAAGGCGCAGGCCCGGGTGCAGGTGTCGCCCATGATCATCATGGTGGCGTGGCGCTTGGTCCAGCACTCCCCGATATTGGGACAGGCGGCCTCCTCGCATACGGTGTGCAGCTTGTTGGCGCGCACGATTTCGCGGGTGGCTTGATATTCCTTGGAGACCGGCGCCTTGACCCGGATCCAGTCCGGCTTGCGCGGGATCGCATTGTCCGGGCGATGGGCTTTTTCGGGGTGCCTCAGCTTGTCGATGACGACTGTCATATCGCAGATATAGACGCTGATCCTTTGGAAATCACCATCAGCGGGCCGCAACCCCGCCCTGCATGGTGGAATATGTTCCTGGCGGCGAAAGCGCCTGCGCTGGACGGAGCCGGAAAAACAGCCCTGGCCCGACTCAGCACCCTTGCGAAGGCGTGCGCCGCCCCCGCCGAAAAATCAAATACAATGACCACTTTTGAACATCATCCATCAGGCGTGGGCGGTAGGCTCGGCGAATCACGGGGATGGGAAACGCTCTATGAAAGAAAAGGCACGCCTGGTCCGAAAGATCGCGAAGGGCATATATATCGCGAAGGGCATATATGACGAAAAGGAGCGCCGCATTGTTCTGCGCTTTGTCGCGGAATCCGTGAAGCGGACGTCCCCCCAGCCCCCCAAGCGCGCAGTCACGCGGCCCTAATACTGGGAATATTTTCTCAATTATATACTTGACACCACAGACGCTAGGTATAGGGTATTGGCCACAGGAGATAAGCCATGGCCGACCCCATTTTCAACCAGCCCCATTTCCAGTCCGACGAAGCCGCCCGCGCCCTGATTGAAGGCATCAGGTGGCCTAATGGCCCTGTCTGCGGCCACTGCGGCGAGACTGAGCGGAAATACACCACCAAGCGCCCTGGCCGTTGGCGCTGCGGCAATCCCGCCTGCAAGAAGGATTACACCGTCACCACGGGCATGGTCATGGAAAGCAGCCATGTGAAGCTTCACCTGTGGCTTCAGGCGTTCCATCTGGCCGCATCCAGCAAGAAGGGCTTTAGCGCCCATCAGCTGCACCGCACGCTCGGTATAACCTACAAGTCCGCTTGGTTCATGCACCATCGCATCATGGAAGCTATGCGCGAAGGTGGACTCGATCTGCCTCCCATGGGCGGAAGCGGCTCAATCGTAGAGGCCGACGAAACTTATTTTGGCAAGGTTGAAAACCCCCAGCCTTCAGACCAGCGCTATGGCCGTCCCTATCTCAAGGGCGGCATGGGCGCTGGAAAGCGCGCAATCGTGACGCTTGTTGAGCGTGGCGGAAAGGCCCGTTCATTTCACGTGCCGCGCGCTGACAAGGCAACAGTTTCCAAGATCGTGATGGAGAATATCAGCCACGAAAGCCGCCTGCATACCGACGAGAGCAAGCTTTATCAAGGTGCAAATGCGTTCTTTGCAAGCCATGAAACGGTGAAGCATAGCGCCAAGGAATATGCACGGGGCGATGTGAATACCAACTCAGCTGAAGGTTATTTCAGCATCTTCAAGCGCGGAATGAAGGGCGTGTATCAGCATTGTGGCGAAAAGCATCTGCATCGGTATCTGGCGGAATATGATTTCCGTTATAATCGCCGCGCGGCATTGGGATATACCGACGAAATGCGTACTGCTGATGCGGTACTGGGTGCGGTCGGCAAGCGGTTGACCTACAAAAAACCTCACTAAGCCCGATTTCAAGTATCAGGCTGCACGCTTTCTGCGCTGGCGGGAGAAGAATGCGCGACGGTTGCATAATGAGGCACTAGCACGGCTCGTTAAGAAGCTGATCGCCGCGATGGCCGACGAGACGATTTAGCTTTCCGCTTTTTGGGAATGTCCTTGAGTTGCGTGGGCTTGTGCATTGCGCCGCGCAAAATCGCGTCGAAACGGTTTTGCGTGGTTTTTTTGTCGAAAGTGTCAGAAGCGCCCATTCAAGTAATAATCCCTTATGCTCTGTAGCGACATCCAATCTGTCGATTGGGGACGACCTTGTCCAAATATATCCCACTTCTTGCTTTTGTCGAATTTATGGACAGCGCTTTTGAACTCCCAGTAAGAGACGATGTTTTGTATATCATTGCCCTTCGGTATGGCGGTTATCCAAAAAAACACAACGGATACCACCCTGCTATTACTGCTGAACAGGCCTCCAATTTCACGCTGCATATCAGAGAGATCGCCCGAGACCCACTCTTCGGGAATTTGGACAAAAATTGACCCGGGGCGATCGCATGGAAGCTGATTTCTGCTCGCCGGTCCCATTTTATTATTGCGGAGCTTTGCCCAGTTACGCACCAAGCCAGTTTCTCGGCTCTTGGCTTCTACAGCAACAACATCCCCTCCAACCGAGATCGCATCAAAATCATAATTGTAGCCATCAGTGTTGATGTGAAACCAAAAGGGGACAGTCCATCTTTTTAGGTTGGCCGCGAGTAGAACTTCGTTAAATTCCCCTTCTCCCGCCTTGTCTTGCCAACCCGCTAACGCCTCGGGAAAACCGTGGATCGTGGGTTCACTTAGATTCCAGAGATTCTCGGCAAAGCCGCATAGTCGCCCCGTGACTTGAGGAGAGTTGCCAAGATCAGGACGGAGCCGAAAGAAGCCAAGCAAATTTCGCATTCCCTTCGGGCGAACATGCTTGGCGAACCATTCGTCGTTGAACCCAAAATACATAAACAAAAGCTGGGCTACGTATTGGTTTCGGTCCCCATCTGTCGGGAGGGATCGAAGGTGCGCAACGGCCTCAGGTGTAATGGGAGGGGGGACAGCCATGTTTTCGCTATTCGCCGATTCTCTCGACGGAGATGCTTCCACCCTCTGCGTGTAATACGAACCCCCCTTGGGCCGCCTTGCGATAAAAAGCGGGAAGCAAGAAGCTCCCGAAGGGTAGTTTCACGAAATTGCTTGAGCGGTTCCCCGATCGACAGGCCCGCAATGAGAATATATGCCGCTTCCGATAGCGGCCAGGCACGGCGGCTCACGGCTCACCGCCGCCCTGTGTCGGCCTGTCTGGCCGAACACAACATATCGTGTTTGTGGTTGCAACTATATAATTGGGAATATTTTCTTAGGCAAGCGCTGCCAAAACCCCTCGAAATGGTAGCGCAATCATGTCATTGTGGCTCTGCAGTACCCCTATTTCCCCTAGTTATAGGGTTCTGATCAACTTGACCCGGCAGTTGACTGGCTGCCGGGTCTTCTTTTCAGGCCACTTGCGGTAAAGACGCACCCGACCCTTTGCGGAATGCGTCCATGTCAGAGCTGGGAACGCCGAAGCGGATACCATTCGATCCCTCCGCCGCGCGGCGCACCGTGTTTCAGGCCCTGGCCGATGCCAGGAGCGAGTATGGCGGCGCCACCATCGCGCTGGTGGATGGCGACGAGCGTGCGCTCAGCTATGACGACATCATCCGCGCCAGTTTCGCGCTGGGTTCGGCGCTGAAGCACGGTACACGCCGCGGCGACTGCGTTGGGGTGATGCTGCCCACCGGAGCGGCGGCGGCACTCAGCTTCTTTGCGCTGTCGGTCTATGGGCGCATTCCCACCATGCTGAATTTCACCAGCGGGCTGGCGGGCCTGAAAAGCGCGCTGCGCACCGCGGGTGTCAAACGTGTCGTCACCGCCCGGCGCCTGGTCGAGGCGGCGGGGCTGCAGGAGGTGGTGGCCGGGCTGGATGCGCAGATCGTCTATCTGGAGGATGTGCGCAAGCAGCTTTCGCTGAAGAACAAGCTGAGTGCGGTGGTCGGCAAGATCGCCCCTCGCATGCTCGCGGCCAGGTCCGATCCGTCCGCGCCTGCGGTGATCCTGTTCACCTCCGGCACCGAAGGCGAGCCCAAGGGCGTGGCGCTGTCGCATCAAAACCTGCTGGCCAATGTGGCGCAGGTGCGCGAGCGCATCCGGGCCATTCCCGGCGACGTTCTGTTCAATCCCCTGCCCGTGTTCCATTGCTTCGGGCTGACCGGAGGCACCATCCTGCCGCTGATCGCCGGCGTGAAAGTCATCTGCCATCCCACGCCGCTGCAGCCCAAGGAAATCGTGCGCCGCATTCGCCGCCATGGCGCCACCATCCTTCTGGCCACCGATACCTTCGTCAATCAATATGCCCGCGCCAGCGATATCGGAGAGCTGGACAGCTTGCGCATGGCGGTGTGCGGCGCCGAAAGGCTGCGCGAGGAGACCCGCGCCCTCCTGCGCAAGAAATCCACCCTCACCTTGCTGGAAGGCTATGGCGTCACCGAGGCAGCGCCGGTGGTGGCGCTCAACCACCTGGAAGACAATCGTCACGGCACGGTGGGAAGGCTGATGGCGGGCATAGAAGTCCGGCTGGAGCCGGTGGAAGGAATCTCCGGCGCAGGCCAGCTTCATGTGCGCGGCCCCAACATCATGCTGGGCTATATAAGGCCCGACGCGCCGGGCAAGATCGTTCCGCCGCCGGATGGCTGGCACAATACCGGTGACATTGTCGCGATCGACGAAGCGGGTTTCCTTGCCATTCGGGGGCGGCTCAAGCGTTTCGCCAAGATCGGCGGCGAGGCGGTGTCGCTGGCGGTGGTGGAAAATATCGCGACCGCCTTGTGGCCCGACAATGCCCATGCCGCCATCACCCTGCCTGATGGCCGCAAGGGCGAGCAGATCGTGCTGGTGAGCGATGCCACGGCAGCCAGCCGCGCCGACATGGTGGGCTGGGCGCAAAATCACGGCGTGACGGAACTGGCGCTGCCACGCCGGGTGGTAGTGGTTAACGCGATCCCCGTGCTCGCCACCGGCAAGACTGACTATCTGTCAGTTCAGAAATTGGCCGCGTCCGACATGGTGAAAGACGCTCCGGCGCAATCGCAATAGCGCTTGCCGTCTTTACATTTCCTCTCTTTGTGTCGAAATTCTCACAACATATTGGGGCGGGGATCGATGCGTTACAGAGATGTCGGAGCGCTGCTGGCGCTGTGTGTGATGTTGTGCGCGTGCACGACGACGCAGAAGGAAGTTGCGGCGTCCGCTCCCATCAATTGGTCGGCGGAAGCAGGCAAACGTGTTGTGTTGGTCGATCCCGACGTCGAACTCAGCGAATTGACCGCCGGCGGCATAACCGAAGCGCGCGCCGATTGGACCGCGACCGGCAAGAATTTCATCAAGGCCGATGTTGCTTCGACCTTGCAGGCAAAAGGCATCGCCACATCATCGGCTGACAGCGTGACCGATCCGCATGAAGTACAGCTGGTGAAGCTGCACAGCGCCGTGGGCATTTCCATCCTTCAGAACGCGGGTCTTAATCTTCCCACCAAGAAAAACAACTTTGATTGGACTCTGGGGCCGGGCGTCGGAGCATTCCGCGAGCATTATCAGGGTGACTATGCCCTGTTCGTAACCGTACGCGATTCCTATACCACCGCCGGGCGGGCTCTGGTCATGCTTGGCGCCGCCATGCTTGGTGTCGGCATTCAGGGCGGCCAGCAGATCGGATTTGCCTCCTTGGTGGATTTGCGAACCGGCCGCGTGGTTTGGTTCAACCGGCTTATGAGCACAGGCGGCAATTTGCGCGAAGAGAAGCCGGCGGCCACCACCGTCAAGAAATTGCTGGACGGCCTTCCGCTGTGACGGTGAAACGGGCCTCGGCACTTCTCTGCGCCGGCCTGATCCTGATGGCGTCAAGCGCCCAGGCCGCCGATCGCTACGCCATGCCGCCACCGGGATATACGCCGGAGATGTCGAGCGACGAAGCCGGTATCTGGATGCAGGTCGATAAACAGGAAGCGCAGATCAAGACATCGCCGCAGCTGGTGCGCGATGAAAAGCTCAACGCCTATGTCAGCGGCCTGGTTTGCAAGCTGGCGGGTGAATATTGCCCGTCCATCCGTGTCTATATTCTCGATGTGCCCGAGTTCAACGCTTTCGCCATGCCGAACGGCGCGGTGGTGGTCTATACCGGCCTGCTGCTTGAGACGGAAAATGAGGCGCAACTCGCCTTTGTTCTGGGGCATGAGATTACCCATTACCTTCACCGCCATTCGCTGGAACATCTGCGCATGGCGATAAACACCACCGGTTTTTTGGCGGTTTTCGGAATCGCGGCCGCAGGGGCCGGCATCGGTGCGCTCGGATCCCTCGCAAACCTGGTTGGTGTCGGCTCTCTCTATGCCAATTCCCGCGATGAAGAACGTGACGCGGACGATTATGGATTCAGGATCGGGATGCAGAGTGGCTATGCGCCGGGCCAGGCGCCCGCCATATGGCGCAATGTAGCGGATGAAGAAAGTGCCGATCCGAATCATTCCCATGGCCTTTTCCTGGCGGATCACCCTGCAACCAAGGAACGCATGGCGACCTTGCAGAAAGCAGCGGACGCGGCGAACCCGACGCGGACGGACTGGGTCGTCAACGAAGACGCTTTCCACGTAGCAACGGCGCCTTTCATTGCCCAATGGCTTACGGACGAGCTGGCCAAAGGCAAAATGGAACAGAGCGTGGTGCGCTTTCGCAGGCTCGCGGCCAATGCGCCATCCCGGGGACTCTACCAATATGCGCTTGGCGAAGCCTATCGGCGGCGCAATCAGCCCAATGACACCACCGCGGCGGCATCGGCCTATCACGGAGCGCTGACATGCGCAGACGCGCCGGCGGAAGCCTGGCGCGGGCTCGGCCTTCTGGCGATGAAAAGCGGCGACAATGCCGCCGCCAAAGAGAGCTTTACCCAATATCGTGCCAAGGCTCCGGATGCGGGCGACAAGGCAATGATCGACTTCTATTTGACCCAGTTGTGAGGACAGTCATGAAATACGCAAATCGTTTGACGGTGATGGCCTTGGTCTTTCTGACCGCGGGCTGCGCCCAGGTAACCCTGGTGGATGCCGACAAGCCCGTTATGGTCGGCAATGGGGTGACGGTGATGCCGCAGAGGCAATGGAACCAGATCAAGTCCGATCATATCGCGTGGACGGCGGACGGTCCCAATGTCAACAACATCCATTTTCTCACCGGCATTAAGCCGGGCAAGCCGCTATTTCACGTCTTCGGCGTCGATGACAAGCTGCTGGGCACGTTCGACGCCAAACAGCTGCCCAACGATATCCAGGATCTGGTCGTCGCCACCATGGGCAAGCGGGGATATCAGAATGTGCGATCCGGCAATCTGACGCCTTGCGCCTTCGGCAGCGGCAACGGTTTTTGTTTTGATCTGGATTTCGTGACCGCGGACGGCCTCGCGATGAAAGGCATGACCAAGGCCCGCAAGCAAGCCGACACATTGGACGTGTTCCTGTTCGAAGCGCCGGGCGAATATTACTATGGCGAGCTGTCGCCGACGGTCAGCAAGATATTTGCGTCCGCGCAGACCAAATAGCGCAGCCCTAGATCAGCTCAGAACGCCGCTTCCAGCCCCTCGATCCATTCGATCAAGCCGGGCAGAAGAGGCTATCTACTTGCAGCGATAGGGCCTAGCGTCCGCCGGGGCGGCTGTGATCGCCGAAAACAGGAGTGTAAAGATGGCCGCGCGTGGAGCAAACGCTAAGAAGAAAGCCAAAAGACGCCGCCACGCCAAGTCGCGAAAGGCTACCGCGCTGGCCGCGGCCGCAGCCTTGCAAGACCGCGCGCAACCCCGGGGCCGTTAACGTCCTTAGAACTCCGCCTCGAGTTCCTCGATCCCTGCTTTTTCGGTTCGGGCCGCCTCGGTCCATTCGATCATGTCGGGCAGCGCCAGAATCGTCTCGCAATAATCGGCGCATTGGCGGTCCTGCTTGACGTCATAGGTCGCAAAGCGCGTCGCCACCGGCGCATACATGGCGTCGGCCAAAGTGGGCGTGGCGCCGAACAGATACGGCCCGCCATAGTTGGCCAGGCACTTACGCCACAGGACGGTGATGCGATCAATGTCGGCCTGGGCTGCCGCCCAGATCTTGAAGCCCTTGTAATGCGCTTTCAGATTCATCGGCAGCGCCGAGCGCAGATTGGCGAATCCGGAATGCATTTCCCCCGCGATGGAACGGCAATGGGTGCGTGCGACGGCATCGCGCGGCAACAGGCCGGCCTGCGGAAAATTCTCATGCAGATACTCGGCAATCGCCAACGTGTCCCACACCTTGATGCCATTGTGGGTCAGGCGCGGCACCAGGAAGGATGGCGACAGCAGCAGCAGCTCGGCACGCGCCGACGGATCGTCGCTGGACAACAGCTCTTCCTTGAAGTCCAACCCCGCCATTTTGCACAACAACCAGCCGCGCAGCGACCAGGACGAATAGTTCTTGCTGGAGATCGTCAGGACCGCTTTGCTCATATTCCCAGTTTTCAGCGAATTTGGCGCGTTGACAAGGGTTATTTTGCAATGCAGCATTCGCGGGATCGGATACGGTCGTGGGACCGAAATCCGAGTGATTCCTTGGGGCTGGCGTAAACGGATGTTGTACGACGCCTATCAGGCCCGGCAGGACATGTTCGCACCGCTCCGGGCGGGCGCCAGCCTGCTCGCGGCGGCCTTTGGCGATACCAGCCTGGGACCTGCCGCCAATTACATGTTCCGCAGCTTTGCCGCCGGCGCGGAGATCATTTCACGCTCCCACATGATTCATGACCGGCCGGCCTATGACATCGGCCAGGTTGTCGTGGATGGCAGGCCCGTGGCGGTCAGCGAGGAAATCGCGCTGGAAATGCCGTTCGGCAACCTGGTGCATTTCCGCAAAGCGGGTGACCCCGTGCAGCCCCGCGTGCTGCTGGCGGCGCCCATGGCGGGGCATTTTCCCACCTTGCTGCGGGGCACCGCCCAGACCCTGCTGGCGGACCACGATGTCTATATCACCGATTGGAAAAGCGGCCGCGATGTGCCGCTCACCGAAGGGCGCTTCGGCACCGACGAATATATCGATCACTTGATAGCGTTTTTCGCCCATATCGGTCCGGGCGCGCATGGCGTGGCGATTTGCCAGCCCTGCCCGTCCATGCTGGCGACGGCCGCCGTGATGGCCGAAGACAATCATCCCGCCACGCCTAGCAGCATTGTGCTGATGGCCGGACCGGTCGACACCTCCATCAATCCCACCAAGGTCAACATTCTGGCCAACGAGCATCCCACCGAATGGTTTGAGCGCAATCTGATCACTACCGTGCCGCGCCGGTATGCCGGGGCGCACCGCCGGGTCTATCCCGGCTTTCTGCAATTGTCGGCCTTCATGACCATGAACCTGTCGCGCCATGTGCGCGCCCACATGGACCTGTTCAGCCATATCCTGAAGGGCGAGATCGCCAAGGCCGACGCCAATCGCAAATTCTATGACGAGTATTTCTCGGTGGCCGATCTTCCGGCGGAGTTCTATCTGGATACCGTGCGCAAGGTGTTCCAGGAGCACCATATGGCGCGCGGGGTCTATACCTATCGCAACCGCAAGGTGGATCCACGCGCCATCCGCAAGACTTCGCTTTTAACGGTGGAAGGCGAACGCGACGATATCTGCGGCCTGGGCCAGACCATGGCGGCGCAGGACCTTCTGTCCAGCGTCAAACCGTTCCGCAAAAAACATTACGTCCAGGCCGGCGTCGGCCATTACGGGGTGTTCTCCGGCACCCGTTGGCAAACTCAGATCTATCCCATGGTGCGCAATACTATCCACGCGTCCGATTAACAGCGCGCGAGCAAATTGGAGTTGGGCAATTTGCGAGCGCGTAAAAGAAGTCCGATGGTACGCAATACTATCCATGCATCGGATTAGCCGGGCGCGAATAGCTACTTCAAAGTGTTGTTGAGCAGCCAAGCCAGGCGTATGCCCGCCTTGGCGAGTTGCATCCGTGCAAGACCGGCCTGGCGCCAGGCATAGTCGCGCGGCAACCGCACCTCATGGCGGCCCGCCAGCGGCGGATAGATCTGGTCGCGCGCGATGGCGTGCGCCTCATTGGCCCATCCGGTGGGCGTACCCGAAGCCCAGGCCTGATGCTGCGCCGGTGAC
>JANYAR010000175.1 GCA_025361185.1 Alphaproteobacteria bacterium
CCAGATCCTTGACCACCGGCATATGCGGCAAGGGATAGACGCTGACCGCGCCGGAACAGTCGTTGATCGCCTTGGTGCAGGCCAGGGTATTGCCGCCCGCGATGTTCATGGCGCAGGAACCGCACACGCCCTCGCGGCAGGAGCGGCGGAAGGACAGGGTCGGATCGATCTCGTTCTTGATCTTGATCAGCGCGTCCAGGACCATGGGGCCGCAACTGTCCAGGTCCACGGTGTAGGTGTCCATACAAGGATTTTCGCCCGCGTCGGGATTGTAGCGATAGACCTTGAATTCCTTGGTGCGCTTGGGCTTCTTGCCGTTGGCGCTCCTGTCGGTGGGCCAGACCTTGCCCTTTTTCACCCGGCTGTTCTTGGGCAGCATGATCTCGACCATAAAAGCTCCTGAAGGCGGGGTGATTTGCGCCGTAGAGTGCCAGCGCGGGCGGCCCGGAACAACCCCAGCCTATGCCACGATTTGTTCGAACACCCATGCGATTTCCGCAGTGGAATCGTTGAGGGTGCCGTTGACGACCAGCTGTTCGGACCGGCGTACCTGGGAACCGCCCAGATAAACACTCTCCTCCACCTCCAGCGCGCCGCCGCCGGACCGGAAACGCCAGCCCTCCCCGCCCGGCAATTTGAGAAGGATGCCGCCGCCATCCAGTTGCGACACCCGCGCGTCGGGATGGATGTGAAACCGCACCGTGAAGCCCAGCGCAGGTCCTTTTTGCGCAACGCGCAGCAGCCGGTCGCGGCCCGTTACCATCAATCCCTGCGGCGACAGGGTGATCTGACGCTCGTGGCGAACCCCGAACAGCGGCACATAGGCGTCATGCAATACCTCCACCGTCCAGCCCTGAGCGGTCTCCAGCCGCCGCGACGAAACCTCGTCCGGTCCCCCCAGCAGGCGCGGGCCCAAGAGGTCGCGGACGATGCCGGGCCCAAGAATTTGGGCGCTGGACGTATCGGCCAAGGTCAAGGTGGAGTGGGCAGCCGTCGCCCGAAGGACCTCATTCCAGGCCGGGTTTGCCTCACCGCCGGTGCCGCAATTGACCACGATGCGGTCAGGACCGGATGACAGTTCAAACGCGCCCGCGCCGGCATGGGCATCCAGCGCGAAGGCCCCTTGTGGTGTCTTGCCGCAATCCAGCAGGCACAAGCTGCGTCCCGCCGTCAGCCGCTGATAGCCACTGTGCCGGGCATGGTGAAAGGGCTGGCCGCGCACTTCGTCGCGCGCCAGAAGACTCGCGACCATGCGCGCATCGCTTTGCGAGCCGCCGTTGAACAGCGCCATCGCGCCGTCGCCGTGGCGGAAGAAACGCAGCATGGGCGCCATCCGGTCATGCGCATTGCGCAGGACATGCGGCGGCTCTTCGCCCACCGCGCTCAAGCCTTCCATCACGGCGAGAACAAGACGATAGGCGGCAAGCAGGGTTTCCGGCGAGCGGCTGACATGACCGCCATCGGGCAGGATCTGCCGCTCGATCTCTTCTTCCAGGCGCGCAAGGCCGGTCTGGCGGCGCCCCCGACTATCGTCCAGGCACAGCGCCGACAGCGCCAGCACGGCGGCGGATTCCAATCGGGGCGATCCATCAGGCGCCTCGCCGCAAATGCGTTCCAACATCTTGCATTGTTCGCGCAAGGACACGAACAGGCGCGAGCGCCACATCATGTCGGAATTGGCGATCACCAGCCTTCCATGGACGAAAATGGCGCAAAGCCGCTGCGCCATGACATGCGGCGACCACACCGGTTCGCTATAGGCGCCATGGCGCTTGATCCACTGGCTGATCAGATTTGTCGCCAATGTCCGGGCATTGTCGCCGCCGGCGCTGGACAAGGGCGCCAGCCAGGCAAAGCCGTGCAACGCCGCATGCCAGGCCTGTGTGGGCGGCGGCAGGTCAAAGACCGAGACGCCATCGGGCACATCCAGGTGCACGCCATGAAAGCGAAACCGGCCCCTGAGCAGGGCGTCGGCGTCTTCCAGGCGGCGCGGCGCCGCATCCCAGGAATGAAACACGATATGGTCGGCCAGGGGGCCGCGCAGCAAACGGCGATAGAACCAGTTGGACCGCCACCAGACCCGCAGCGGCGCGGCCATGCGGCGCAAACCTGCCCGAAACAGTTCCGGCAGGAGCGGCAACATCTCGCTCCCCCGCACCGTCAACCCCTCAAGGCGGCAATATTGGCGGCATACTGGGACGGCCCGCCCTGGAACACCGCGGTGCCCGCCACCAATACAGTGGCGCCGGCGGCGATGGCGCGCCTGGCGGTCGCCGGCGTGATGCCGCCATCCACTTCCAGCGCGATATCACGTCCTGTTGCGTCGATGCGTTTGCGCGCGGCCTCGATCTTTGCAAGCTGACTTTCGATGAAGCTTTGCCCGCCGAAACCGGGATTGACGCTCATGATCAAAATCAGGTCCACCAGATCCATCAGATTGTCCAACGCATCGATCGGCGTTGCGGGATTGAGGACAACGCCAGCTTTCTTGCCCAGCTTGCGGATCAACTGAAGCGTGCGGTGGACATGCGGTCCGCTTTCGGGATGCACCGTCAAGCCGTCGGCGCCGGCTTGCGCAAAGGCTTCGATATATGGGTCCACCGGCGAGATCATCAGATGGACGTCGAAGGGCTTTTGGGCGTGGCCGCGCAACGCCTTCACCACCTGTGGCCCGATGGTGATGTTGGGCACGAAATGGCCGTCCATCACATCGACATGGATCCAGTCCGCGCCCGCCGCCTCGACCGCCGCGATTTCCGCGCCCAACTTCGAGAAATCGGCGGAGAGAATCGAGGGCGCGATCAGGACAGGCTTGGCCATGAGGTTAAGTGCCGGATTCGGACAAAGGCTGCAAGGCGCGGCGATCGCGGGCCACAGCCAGAAGCAGGACCAGGCTGGGCAGCCACACGATCCGCGACTGGTAGCGGTCATGGGGGTTGGAAAACGTGCCGCAGATGATGGCATTGCCGACCAGGCCCAGCAGCACCAGGGCCGGCAGTAGGCCCTCGCCCCAGCTCCGGCGCGCCACCGCATGCTGGAGCAACACCGCCAGTCCCAAGATCGACATCGCCCCCACCGGGACATGGATCAGGTTGAGGGGCTTGAAGCGGAACCGGGCGCGTTGCTGGCGCGCCGCCAGATAGGCCGGCAACTGAGCGGGAATCAGATGCTTGAACTGGGGTTCCAGAATCCGCAACTGCGGTTCGACGCCGTCACCGGTCTTGAACTGAAAAAATTGCAGCACCGATTCACGAACCGCCTTGCGCACATGCATGACCGGATAGCGCTTGAGGCTTTCCATCACCATGCGGCGGCCTTCGTCCTGTTGCGCCTGGCTATTGAATCCGCCCAGGGCGCGAAAGCTGCTGCTTTGGCCCCACAACCAAGCCTCGGCCGATTGCGGCACACTGTTCTTATAGGCACAGAGCCGCCAATTCATGGTGCCATTCGGCGGGCACGTGTCGCTCATCAACCTCTGCACGATGCCGTCCTGCATCAAGCGGGCCAGAACGAAAATCGAGCCGGACTTGCTGACAAAGATTTTTCCGGTCAGCGCGAAATTGCTCGCCACGACAAGGCTTAGCGCGGCCATCAATGCAATAAGGCCGTGCTTGAGGTCTATTTTTGCCCATAGCGGGACGGCCTGCATGTTCTGAATTAATTTGAAAAACGCGGCTGCGATCAAAAGCCCGCCCAGCAACCCCAGATGCGAGGGGTGAGAAGCCACTGCCAGGCCGGTCAGTCCCGTCACCACAAGCCGTCCCGCTCTGCCGAGCCGATCGCCGCGGAACAACAGCAGATAGGCGCCTAGGATCACAACGGGCGTGAAAATGTCAGGTTCGACCTGCCCCGCATACCAGCCAATGCCGGTGAAGAGGCTAAGGACTGCCCCGATGGCCGTGAGGCCCCCCAACGTCAGCCTTGGCGCCTCGGCGCGGGCCACTTGCAGGATCATGTAGCTGATCATCAAGGCTTGCAGGATCACCAAGGGCCAAAGGCTGAAACGAGCGCCCGCCAGGAACAACAGTTCGGCATAGACCGGCGCGCGTTCGACCAGAAAGGTATGGGCCAGCCCTTCCAGCAAATAGCCGCCCGTGTCGTAGAACATCAGGGGGAAGCCGTTCCATATCGCCACCGACAGGAACATCAGGCTCAAACCCGCCATGGCCAGCACGCAGTTGGCAGCGCCCCGTAGCGGGGGATTCCAAGCTCTCCAGTTGATCGGTGATTCGCCCATCGCCCCCCGCGCACGAGAATTTGCCGCAAGCCGCGCTCCAATGCGATAGCGGACGGGACGAATGTGCGGTTGACTGCGGGCAGCGCGCCCCTAAACTCCGCCCCGGCCAAGATAACTGAACCGATAACCTTCCGTTCAAAGGGACTTTTATGGCGGACCACCCGCAAAAATCTGGGACGAACGCGCGTCCGCTTTCTCCCCATCTCACCATCTATCGCTGGCCGGTCACCATGATGACCTCCATCGCCCACCGCGCCACCGGTATGGGCCTGTCGGTCGGGGTTGTGGTCCTGGCCTGGTGGCTGGTGTGCATCTCCAATGGGCCGGAAGGCTGGCAGAGCTTTCATGCCATCTGGGATACGCCGCTCGGCCTGCTGGCGCTGTTCGGGCTGACCTGGTCGCTGATCTTTCACTTCCTCAACGGCGTGCGGCACCTGGCCTGGGATCTGGGTTACGGCTTTGCCAAACAGCTCGCCGAGCGCAACAGCGTGATCATCTTCGCACTTTCCATCATCGGCGCGCTTGCGGTCTTCGCAGCCGTCTGGACCGGCCATGGAGGATATCTGCAATGAGCTCGGCGCAAACGCCGCTGCACAAAGTGCGCGGCATGGGCTCGTCCCATTCCGGCACCGGCCATTTCTGGCACGAGCGCGTCACCGCCGTGGCGCTGATCCCGCTGTCGCTGTGGTTTCTCTATGTGATGCTGGGCCTGGCCGGCACCAGCGAAGTCACCGCGCTGCAGTTCCTGGCGCATCCTTGGAACGCACTGATGATGGGCGCCTTTGTCTGTTTTTCGCTCTGGCATGCCTATCTCGGCCTTCAGGTGGTGGTGGACGATTATGTCCACACCGCCGGAGCCAAGATATTCCTGCTTCTGCTGATCCGTTTTTCCGTCATCGCCACCGGCGCGACCTGCCTGTTCGCCATCGTGCGCATCGCCGCCCTATAGGAACACTCATGCCCGCCTACAATATCGTTGACCATACTTTCGACGTCGTGGTTGTCGGCGCCGGTGGCGCCGGTCTGCGCGCCACCCTGGAATGCGCCGCGCGCGGTCTGAAGACCGCCTGCATCACCAAGGTGTTTCCCACCCGCAGCCACACCGTGGCGGCGCAAGGCGGCGTGGCGGCGAGCCTGGGCAATATGGGCGAGGACAATTGGCGCTGGCATATGTACGACACCGTCAAGGGTTCGGACTGGCTGGGCGATCAGGACTCCATCGAATATCTGTGCCGCAACGCGCCCGAAGCGGTCTACGAGCTGGAGCATTTCGGCATGCCCTTCAGCCGCACCGAGGAAGGCAAGATCTACCAGCGCGCCTTTGGCGGCATGACCGCCAATTACGGCCAGGGCATCGTGCAGCGCACCTGCGCAGCGGCCGACCGCACCGGCCATGCCATGCTGCACACTTTGTACGGCCAGTGCGTGAAGCATGAAGTCAATTTCTTCATCGAATTTTTCGCCCTCGACCTGATCATGGAGGATGGCGCCTGCCGCGGCGTGCTGGCGTGGAATCTTGACGACGGCAGCATCCATCGTTTCCGCACCCACAAGGTGATCATGGCCACCGGCGGCTATGGCCGCGCCTATCAGAGCTGCACCGGCGCCCATACCCAGACCGGCGACGGCAATGCCATGGTGCTGCGCGCCGGCCTGCCGCTGCAGGACATGGAATTCGTGCAGTTCCATCCCACCGGCATCTTCGGCGCCGGCGTACTGATCACCGAAGGCGTGCGCGGGGAAGGCGGCTATCTGACCAACTCTGAAGGTGAGCGCTTCATGGAGCGCTACGCGCCCAATGCCAAGGACCTGGCCTCGCGCGACGTGGTGTCCCGCGCCATGACAATCGAAATCCGCGAGGGCCGCGGCGTCGGCCCCGGCAAGGATCATATCCACCTGCATCTGTCGCATCTGGATCCCAAGGTCATCCATGAACGTCTGCCGGGCATCTCGGAATCGGCGCGCATCTTCGCGGGCGTGGACGTGACCAAGGAGCCGATCCCGGTGCTGCCCACGGTGCATTACAATATGGGCGGTATTCCTTGCGCCTATACCGGCCAGGCCTTGACGCTTTCAAACGGCAATCCCGACACACCGGTGCCCGGCCTGATGGCGGTGGGCGAAGCGGCCTGTGTCAGTGTGCATGGCGCCAACCGCCTGGGCTCCAATTCGCTGATCGACCTGGTGGTGTTCGGCAAGGCGGCGGGCATGGAAGCGGCCAAGGCGCTGGAAGGCGTCACCGGCCACCCCGAGCTCACCAAGGGCGCGGGCGACGCCGCGCTGGCCCGTTTCGACCGCTTGCGCCACGCCAAGGGTTCCACGCCCACCGCCGTGATGCGCGCCGCCATGCAAAAGGCGATGCAGGAAGATGCCGCCGTGTTCCGCACCGGAGAGACGCTGGAACAGGGCAAGCGCCGCATCGCCGCCATCTATGCCCAGCGCGGCGACCTCGGCATCCAGGACCGTTCGCTGATCTGGAACACCGATCTGGTCGAAACCCTGGAGTTCGACAATCTGCTCCAGCAGGCGGCGGTCACGGTGGCGGGCGCGGTCAACCGGCTGGAGAGCCGCGGCGCCCATGCCCGCGAGGATCATGCAAGCCGCGACGACCAGAACTGGATGAAGCATACCCTGGCCTGGCTGGACGTGAACACAGGTGAGACGCGCATCGATTACCGCCCGGTGCACACCTACACCTTGACCAATGACGTCGAATATATCCCGCCCAAGGCGCGGACATATTGAACAATCGGGCGCCCATCAGGGACTAGGCGCCTAGTGCCAGTCATGAACTCTTTGGCGATTCTCGCGTTATATCGACGATGGATTGCGCGTAAGAGGATCCCATGTTCATCCATTCCATATTTGCAGTCCTTCTTGTCTTCGGCGCCGCCGCGCCCGCGTTGGCGCAGCCGGCCAAAAAAACCACCATCACCGTTTCCACCCCCACCCCCGATGACCGCGCGCGCCAATGGTTGGTGCCGGTGGACGACAAGAACTATACTCAGAGCTGGAATGAGGCGGGCAAAGCCTTCAAGGGCCGCCAGAAAGAAGATGCCTGGGCGGCCAGCGCCGACGTGCGGCGCGTGCCCTTGGGCGCGGTGGCCAGCCGCAGCCTCAAATCCATAGACCTGGACCGCAACAATATCGCCGTCATCCGCTACGACACGGTCTTCGCCCACAAGGCGGCGGCGGTGGAAACTGTCACCCTCGCCTGGGAAAATGGCGGCTGGACGGTGACGGACTATTCCGTCGAGTAGCCCCAATGCTGCCGCAATTCGTTCAGATATAGTTCAGGCGTGGAAAACGAACCTCTGGGCGCGGCATTGCTGCGTCGAATTTCAAAGGGAGTATTTCATGACCATGAAGAAAATTTTGCTCGCCGCCTGCGCGGCGGCAACGCTTATGTCCGGCACCGCTGTGGCCCAACCCGGATGGGTGCCGCCCGGCAACGATCCCGCCGGCTATTACAGCGATACGGACCATAGCGGCTATTATGACCGCGACGGCCGCTATCGCCGCATCCGAGATCGCGCCTGGCGTGGTGATCGTGATCGCGGCGATCGCGACACTGATCGCGGCTACGGCCCTCCTCCACCGCCTCCCGCCTATTATCAGCAGGGCCGCTATGAAGAGAGCTGCCGCCGTGGCAATGCCACCGCCGGCACCATCTTCGGCGCCCTGGCGGGCGGGTTGATCGGTGGCGCCGCCAGCCGCGGCAATGGCGGCGCGGTCGTCGGCGGCGTCGTGCTGGGCGGCCTGCTCGGCAACGTCATCGGCCGCGACATCGATTGCGACGACCAGCCGGTGGCCTATCGTGTCTATGCCGACAGCCTGAACGGTGACATCGGACGTCCCTATGAATGGCGCAATCGTGACAATCGCGGAACCTTCACCTCCACCCGCGAATTACGCCGTGGCGGCATGATGTGCCGCGAATTCGCCGAGACCAGCTGGCGCGGTGGCCAGAGTTTTACGCGCACCGGCACCGCGTGCCGCGACGCCGGCACCGGCCATTGGCGGTTTGATTGACGCCCTGGCCCCGGCGTCCGCGCCGGGGCCAGCCGTCTAACTTTTGCCCGTTCATTTTCGCTTTTAGGCTGTTCGATGCCGTTGCAACTTCGCGGGAGAATGGCATGAGGCCAAACCTTGCCGTCGTTTCTCTGCTCATCCTGGGCGGGACAGCGCCAGCCATGGCTGACGCCTGCAGCGGACGCGATCACACCGGCGGCACCATCATGGGCGGCGTGCTGGGAGGCGTGCTCGGCGGCGTTCTCACCCACGGCAAGGTCGTGGGCATCGCCGGCGGCGCCCTGCTGGGAGGACTCGCGGGAAACGCCATCGCCCGCGACCTGGACTGCCAGGACCGGCCCTATGCGGCGCGCGCCTATGACCAGAGTTTTCATGGCGAGGTCGGCCACCGTTATGAATGGAGCCGCGGCCCCAACCACGGCTATGTCATGACCAACCGTGAATTTGACCGGGGCCCACGCCGGTGCCGGGATTTCACCCAAGTCGTTTATCGTCACGGCCGCGAGTATGATCGCATGGGGACGGCCTGCCGCAGGCGCGATGGTGCGTGGGAGTTTCTCTAGAGCTAAGCGGGCCTTCCCAGTTTTGGCGGGCCGTTGTCGTGCCCGGACACCGGAAAAACCCGCGCAAATGCTGCCTATTTTATAGGCAAACCATTGGGTAACCAATTGACACTAGGCTGAATGACGCAATTCCCTATGCGTTGGACATGGCCGTATCCTGGACCATCAGCGTCGGGGGCCATGCCTATGGCCCCTACAGCCTGGAGCAAATGCAGGCCTTCCATGCCGAGAAACGGCTGGCGGCCCATTCCCTGATTGCGCGTGAAGGCGAGGAGAAATTCCATCCCGCCAGCGAATATCCGGAATTTGCGGCGCTGCTTCAGTCAATGGCGGATGCGCCGGCCGCGTCGCAGCCCGTTCAACCAGGCCGCTTCGGCGCCCGCATCGAGCTCGACAGCGGCAATCCCGCGCCAGGACATTATGTGATCGCTACGGACATGAAAGAGCGCGCCATCGCCGCGCTGGAAGAAGAAATATACGCCTTGGGCATGGCGCACCAGATCGGGCCGCAAGTGTGGGCTCTCTCCAGCTTGGCCTCCATCAACGTGGTACGGACGGCCCTGATACAGAAGTTGGGCAAGACCGACACGCTGTTCATCGTGGATTCCGTGAACGACAAGGTCGCCTGGTTCAATTTCGGCCCCGAGGCAGACGCCCGTGTCCGCAAGATGTGGAGCCGCCACACCGAGCCGCAGGCTGGCGAGAAGCGCGGCGTTACCAGGACCTAGGATCGCGCGCCTAGCGGCGCGTGCAGTCCAGCAATCCCGCCGCGTAGCGTTCCGCGTTGGCGACATAGACCGCGGCCGAATTTTCAATGCCTGAAATTTGCTCCGCCGTGAGGTCGCGCAGCGCCCTGGCGGGGGCGCCCAGGATCATCTTGCCATCGCCGAACGCCTTGTCTTCCGTCACCAGCGCGCCCGCGCCGACCAGACAATGGCGGCCGATCCGGGCGCGGTTGAGCAAGATCGCCCCCATGCCGATCAAGCTGTCATCGCCGACACTGGCGCTGTGGACGATGACGCGGTGACCGATGGTGACGCCGCGTCCGATGGTCACGGGCTGTCCCGGATCGGCGTGAATGATGCTATGATCCTGCACATTCGAGTTCGGCCCGATTGTGATCCAGTCATTGTCGCCGCGCAGCACCGCGCCGAACCAGATGCTCGCACCTTGCATCACGCGAACTTTCCCGATCAGCACCGCATCGGGTGCAATCCAGCAATTCCCGGCGATTTCGGGCACCGCACCATTCAGCTCGTAAACCGGCATGATCTTTGTTCCGTACTATTTCCGTTGTGAGAAATTCACACACCTGCCGGCAAAAAACGATACCCTGAATTCAGGCGGTTTGATTCGCCTGATTACGGGGGAATAAGGCACTGGTGCATCTCGCACTGCGTTCGCCACAGAATCCAGGGCCGGGACAACCGGGCAGCCCCTCCCCTTCGTTCACCAGCACCGTCTCACACATCGGGAGTATCCATGGCCAAGCGCTCTATGCGTTCCAAGTCGCGTGCCTCTTCCTATGCATCCCAAGAAAATGTGCATCCGCTTTTTCCCGGACGCCCAGGCCATCAAGCCAAAGGCTGGACACCCCATGATCCCGATGACAAGTTCCGAGACCGAAAATATGTAAAAAATGTCCGGGCCATGAGCCCGGCCCAGCAGCAGTTCATGGACTCGGTGGACACCCAAAGCGTTGTTCTGGCGCTCGGGCCCGCCGGGACCGGCAAGACCTATCTCGCCATCGCCAAGGCCGTCGAAGCGCTGGAAGCAGGCAAGGTCCAGCGCATCGTGCTGTCGCGTCCCGCGGTGGAGGCCGGTGAGAGCCTGGGCTTTTTGCCTGGCGATCTGACCGAGAAGCTGGCGCCCTATTTGCGCCCGCTTTACGACGCGCTGACCGAAAGACTGGGCACTAAGCGGCTGAAACAGATGCTGGCCGACGGCATTATCGAGATCGCACCCGTGGCCTATATGCGGGGCCGCACGCTGAGCGAATGTTTTGTGGTGATCGATGAGGCGCAGAACTGCACCTATACCCAGATCAAGATGCTGCTCACGCGCCTGGGCTGGCGATCGACCATGGTCTTGACCGGCGATCCCGATCAGACCGATTTGCTGCCGGGAATTTCAGGCCTCGCCGACATCGCGGCCAGGCTGGAAGCCGTTCCGGATATTCCGGTGGTGCGGCTGGCGGAAGGCGACATTGTGCGCCATCCGCTGGTGGCCGCCATGCTGACGGTACTCTGAAGAGCCTCATGGTGCGGAAATGCTCCCGCGCCATGCTGCTCAAATCGATACGGATGTTTCTCGGTCGAACCGGCTTAGGCGCGGCTGACGGGCGGTTCCGGCAGGTCCATTTCCAGGATCGCCATGTTGAAGGCATAGGAGGTTTCGCCGTCTTCCTCGTCCTTGAACAGCACGCCGACGAATTCGCCATTGATGTGCATTTCGACGGAATCCGGCTGCTTGGGCCGCTCGACTATGGTGATGGTGTCGAGGCGGAACAGGTTGCGCAGGTATTTTTCCAGGCGCCAGATTTCGCTGCGGGTCAAGGCCGGTTCCTCACGGGTTGGACGGGTTGAACTCGCATGCCGTGACACAACCGTCAAGAAGCAACCCGGCCTCGCGTCGCGCTTGGCCGCGCGCCGCTGCGGCGTTCGTCGCTCAAATCGATCCACTGGATCGATTTGCCCGCGCCGCTACGCTGTCGCTAAGCGCCGCCGGTCGCTCCTCACCCAGTATTATCCGGCAATTCCTCGATGAAATGGTTCATCTGCTGCGAGGGATTTTCACCGCAGTCGCAATTGACCAGCTTGGCGGGAACGCCGACGGCCGTGCAGCCGGGGGGCACCGGCTTCAAGACCACCGAACCGGCCCCTACGCGGCTATATTCACCCACCTCGATGTTGCCGAGGATCTTGGCGCCCAGCGACAAGAGTACGCCGCGCCGAATCTTGGGATGGCGGTCGCCGCTTTCCTTGCCGGTGCCGCCCAAGGTGACATCCTGCATGATGGAAACATCGTCCTCCACCACCGCGGTCTCACCGATCACGATGCCGGTGCCATGATCGAACATGATGCCGCGGCCGATCTTGGCGGCGGGATGGACGTCCACCGCGAAAAGCTGGGAGATACGGCTTTGCAGAAACAACCCCATCGCCTCGCGGCCCTCCCGCCAGAGCCAATGGGCGAGGCGGTAGCTCTCCAGCGCATGGAAGCCTTTGTAGAACAGAAATGCATCCACATAGGAATGGCAGGCAGGATCGCGCTCGAACACCGCGGACAGATCGGCGCGCAACGCAGCCCCGATCGTCTCATCGGCGGCGACGGCGGTATCGAACATTTCGCGGATCGCCAGCGGGCTCAAATCCTCGCTGCCCAGCTTGCGCGCCAGATGATAGGAGATCGCCTGCTCCAGCCTCTCATGCTGCAGGATGGTGGCATGCACGAACCCCGCCAAGGCGGGCTCGGCTGCGGCCATGGCCTCGGCCTGCTGGCGCAGGGTGCTCCAGATCGGGTCTACGGATGAGACTTTTTCACGCGGGGTGGCCATGGATACTCCTGAAGGAGGTGCTTGTACCACGAAAGTTTGTACAATTTCAAAATGCCGGTATCCCGGGCCTTTTTCTCATAATTCCAGGACAGGTTTTTAGCCCGCAATCAGGAAACCATAGGCAAAGATCGCGGCCGCGGCGGCCGAAAACGCAATCACAAGTGGCCAGGAATCCATGGAACCCTCACGCTGAGGGCTTGAGGTGGCTATCCCACCGCATGGTTCAATATGCACAAGGCGCAGGCCTGCTCACCTGATCCCAATGAGCTTGTGGGTCTGCAAAGAAAGCCGCCATTGCGGATGCTCCAGGCAATAGCGGGTGGCGGCCTCGGTGTTGGCGGTGCGGTCCTGATTGTCCATCGGCTGCAGAAAGAAGTTCCGGAAATCCTGCGCTGCATAACGCTCCGGTGGCGCGCCGCCTTGCGGAAAAATCAGCTTCAGTTCATCGCCGCGCATCAGCTTTTGTTCGGCATCGGCTTTCGGGCTGACGCAGATCCAGTCAATGCCTGGCGGCGGCAACAGGGTGCCATTGGTCTCAATGCCGATCTCCAGGCCCTTGTCATGCAGGGCGGCAACCAGCGCCTTGTTCAGCTGCAGCAGCGGCTCGCCGCCCGTGCACACGACATAGGGCTTGCCCTGATGTCCATTGGGCGCACCTTGCGGCCATTGCGCGAAAACGGCCTGCGCCAGGGAAGGCGCATTGGCAAACTTGCCGCCGCCGGGACCATTGATACCGACAAAATCCGTATCGCAGAAACGGCACACCGCTTCATGCCGATCCCTTTCCAGCCCGCTCCAAAGATTGCAGCCGGCAAAACGCAGAAACACCGCGGCGCGCCCGCTCTGGGCGCCCTCGCCTTGCAGCGTGTAATAGATTTCCTTGACCGAGTAAGTCATGCAGCCTTGTATTTGTCGTAGCCTGCGGCGCGCAGTTCGCAGGCCGGGCACTGGCCGCAACCATAGCCCCAATCATGGCGCTGGCTGCGGTCGCCTTCATAGCAGGTCACGGTTTCTTCCACGATGATATCCACCAGCGCCGCGCCGCCCAGTTCCTCCGCCAGCCGCCAGGTCGCCGCTTTGTCGATCCACATTAAGGGCGTGTGCACTTTGACATCGCGCGCCAGGCCCAGCGACAAGGCCTTCGCCGCCGCCTGCACCGTCTCGTCGCGGCAATCGGGATAGCCGGAAAAATCGGTCTCGCACATGCCGCCCACCAGCTCCGATATCCCCCGCCGGTAACCCAGCGCCGCCGCTGCCGTCAGAAACATTACATTGCGTCCCGGAACAAAAGTCGTAGGCAGTCCGTTGGCGCCCATTTCGATTTTTATGGTCTCGGTGAGCGCGCTGCCGCCGATGGCTTTCAGCGTATCCAGCGGCAACAGATGGTCTTCGCCAAGCCGCGGCGCAAACCCGGGAAATATCAGGCGCAGTTTTTCGATAATCCGAGGCCGCGCCGCCAGTTCGGCATGATGGCGCTGGCCATAATCGAAGCCAACCATCTCCACCCGGTCAAACCGCGCCAGCGCCCAGGCCAGGCAAACCGTGGAATCCTGGCCGCCGGAAAACAGCACCAAGGCGGCTGACGTGTCGGTGTTCATGGTGCGGTGTTTAACCCGCGCACCCACAAAACAAAAGATCGGTCAAAGAGAAAAAATCAGGCGACTTTTGCGGACCGCGCGCCCATTCGGCTGGCGGGAAGCGCGATGGTGACGGTGGTGCCTTTGCCCAGCGCGCTTTGCACGCTCAGCGTACCGCCGTGCAATTCGGCCAGGGCCTTGGCGATCGAAAGCCCCAGACCCGTGCCTTCAAAGCGGCGCGACAGCCGGCCATCCAGTTGCCGGAACGGTTCCAGCGCCGCGGCGATGGTTTCCTCGGCCATGCCGATGCCGGTATCTTCCACCACCAAATGCAGCCCGCCGTTCGCCTGCGGCTGCGCCGCGATACGCACGGTGCCCGAGACCGGCGTGAATTTCAAAGCATTGGACAAAAGGTTGCCCAAGGCCTGGGCCAGGCGGCGTGGATCCACCAACAGAGCCGGCATATCCGCCGGAACATCGATCTCGACCTTGCGCTGATCCTGGGTGACGCCGCGCGCCAGCGCGAGTGCGGATTCCGCGACGTCCAGAATATTTTCCGGCCGCGCATCGATGGTCACCAGCCCGCCTTCAAGCTTGGACACGTCCAGAACATCGTTGATGACCGACAAAAGCCGCGTGCCGCTTTTGTGGATGTCGCCGGCATATTCGCGATAGCTCTCATGGCCGACCGGCCCCAGCACCTGATCGCGGATGATCTCCGAGAAGCCCAGCACCGCATTCAGCGGCGTCTTTAACTCATGGCTCATGGCGGCGAGGAAGGCCGCCTTCATCTTGTTGGCGATTTCCGCCTGGCGCAGGGCTGCCCGCAGGGCGCGTTCCTGCTCGAATTTCTCGGTGACGTCCTCCACCGTTCCCTCATAGCAGAGCAGCTCGCCGGACCAGTCACGCACCGCCCGTGCATTTTCCGAGATCCAGATGCGGCGCCCTGAACAGTGATGAATTTCCGACACGAAATGCATCACCACATCATTGGCCTGCATCAGCGTGCGGAATTCATCGCGGCGTCCCGCATCGACATAAAGCTGGCCGCCGATGTCGGTGAGGCCGACGATCAACGCCTCGGGCGTGGAATAGCCATAGATATCGGCCAGTGCCTGGTTGACCGCGAGATATCGGCCATCCGGCGTGGTGCGGAAAATGCCTTCGATCGCGTGATCGAAAAACGCGCGATAGCTCGACTCCCCGGCGGTGACGCGCTTGCGCGTATTTTCCGCCACACGCTGCAACAACGACAGAACGAAGGACAGGCCCGCCAATATGATCAGGCCGGCGACAAACTGGCCGCCCAGATGCGCGACCATGCCCAGGCCCACCACCAGCCCCGCGGCGAAGGCGGCAAGACAGGCGGAAAGATAAGGGGAGCGGCCCTGTCCAGGGTTCTCCATCGGATCCTTGAAGGGCCGCATGCCGGGCAAACTCTTGTGCAGGCTTCGATACGCCGCCTTGGTAGCGCAAAAGCTTAAATGTCTTATTGAGGGTGGCGGCGGCCAAAGTGCCGCATCGCCTTTCGCCTGGTAGGATTTTGGAAACTTGGGTGGACGGCGGGTTAAAAAAGCGATCCATCGCGCGCCAAACATGCCCAAAACCGTGTCACGGCGCGTGAAGCTGCCCAGCAAGCGCGCAGAAATCCGGGGTGATTGTCCCCAGACCTGGTTTGTGTTTGATTGCGCTTTCCACAAAAATATCTGCAAAAAATACGTCACAAACACCATGGCCCTGTTCGCGACCATCCACCCCCTCTTTGTCGTGTCCGGATTCGCCGTCGGCTTCCTGGTCGGAATGACGGGGGTCGGCGGCGGTTCGCTGATGACGCCGCTGCTGATCCTGCTTTTCCACGTTCATCCCGTGGCCGCGGTGGGCACCGATTTGATCTATGCCAGCGTCACCAAGACCGGCGGCAGCCTGGTGCATGGCTTCAACAAGACGATCGACTGGCGCATCGTGCGGCGGCTTGCGCTGGGCAGCCTGCCCGCCTCGCTGCTGACCCTGCTGTTGTTGTGGATGCTGAAGATCGACCAATCCGCCTATAGCGCCCTGGTGACCAAGGTTCTGGGTGTGGCCTTGATCGCAACGGCCACGGCGCTGCTGCTGCGCCGCCGCTTGCTGGCAAGCTATTCCAAGCGCGTCGGCGTTCTCAGCGACCAGCAGACCCGCAACTATACCGTCGTTACCGGCGTCGTGCTGGGCATACTGGTCACCGTCTCTTCGGTGGGCGCGGGCGCGCTGGGGGTCACGGCGCTGCTGCTGCTTTACCCGGAATTGCCTGCCGTGCGTATCGCGGGATCCGACATTGCCCATGCCGTGCCCCTGACCCTGGTGGCCGGCCTGGGGCATGTGATGACGGGAGGGGTCGATACCGGGGTGTTGGTCTCGCTGCTCTGCGGCTCGCTGCCCGGCATCATGCTGGCCAGCCTGTTCGCGCCCCGGCTGCCGGACCGGGCCTTGCGCATCGTGCTGGCCACAACCCTGGTCGTCGTCGCCATCCGGCTGCTCAGTGCCTGACCGCGTTCCTTCCGGCAAAAAGAGCCTTGCACCCCGTGCCTGGCAAAGAATGCTCAGCGGGCGGCGGCTGGATCTGCTGGAACCCAGTCCATTGGACATCGAGATCGACGACATCGCCCATGGCCTGGCGCGGGTGGCACGGTGGAACGGCCAGACCAAGGGCGCCCACGCCTTCAGCGTCGCCCAGCACAGTGTGTTGGTGGAAAGGCTGGTGGTGGATCTGTCGCCCCGCCTGGCCCGCGATGCCCGCCTCATGGCCCTTTTGCACGACGCTCCCGAATATGTTGTCGGAGATCTCATCAGCCCCTTCAAGGTGACCATAGGCATCAATTACAAAGCCTTGGAAGAAAGACTTCAGATAGCAGTTCATCTGCGCTTCGGGCTTGCGGCGGTCATTGCGGCGCCTCTGAAGACCCTATTCAAGCGTGCCGATCACCTCTCGGCCTATTACGAGGCCACCCAGCTGGCCGGCTTCGACGAGAGGGAGGCACGCCGGCTGTTCGGAGCCCCCCCCAAGGGCCTGAAAACGCCCCGGCTGGCGCCTTTGAGCACAGCCGAAGCCCAGGCCCAGTTCCTGGCAAGATTTCACCGCCTTTACGACCTAAAATAACGAGACGCGCGGCGTTCCGGGGCGCCGGACATTGCTGCTAAAAGCTCATCATGCCGCACCTTTTGGTCACCCCCCTGTCGAGCCTCGCCGGCGCCCTGGACGCGCACAACCCCTCGCATCTGGTCAGCCTGCTGTCGCCGGAACACATGATCGAGACGCCGCAGGGTTTTGCGGCAGCCATGCATCTGAGGCTGAGGGTCAATGACATTGTCGATCCCGCCGCCGGGACCGCTCCGCCCGCCCGCAGGCACATCGACGAACTGCTGGCCTTCTCGCGCGGCTGGGACGCCCAAAGGCCCCTGCTCATTCACTGCTGGGCGGGCATCTCGCGCTCGATGGCATCAGCTTTCACCATTCTTTGCGACCGGCTGGGGCCGGGCCATGAAATCGAAATCGCGCGCGCCATGCGCCAGCGCGCCCCGCATGCCCAGCCCAACCGCCTGCTTGTGCGCTACGCCGACGACGCGCTGGAACGCGGCGGTGATATGGTCGAGGCCTTGAACAACATGGGGCCGCCTTTGGTGGTAGAGGAAGGTGTCATCACCATCTTCCCGCTGGCCGGGCTTTGAGGCACGCGCCGTGAGCACGAAAGACACCGTCTCCATCGGCCTGTCGGCCGCCATCCTCTCGGTGGAAGGCGAACGCCCCTTCGTGCTGGTGGTGGCACATGAAGGCTCGCAGGATGCGCTGCCGTTCGGGCCGTTCGATCCGGCGCATCACCGCACCCTGGAATCGGGCCTGCGCAAATGGGTGGGCGAGCAAACCAAGTTCGAGCTGGGTTACACCGAGCAGCTTTACACGTTTGGCGACAAGGGCCGTCACCTGCCCTCGCCGGGTTCTCCCTCGCCGGGTTCGCCCTCTTCGGGTTCGAGAGGCCGCGTGGTTTCGGTCGGCTATCTCGCCTTGACCCGCCAGTTTTTCAATGAAAAGGCGCGCGAGGCACCCGGCACCCAATGGCGCGGCTGGTATAACTATTTCCCCTGGGAGGACTGGCGCGATCAAAAGCCTGCCATGATCGAAAGCACCATTCTTCCGGCGCTGAAGAAATTCGTGAAAGACGCCCCCGACAGCGAGACCGCGGAACTGCGGCGCGAACGCGTGAATGTCTGCTTCGGCGAAGGCTGGGACGAGGAGCGTGTGCTGGAGCGCTATGAGCTGCTCTACGAAGCCGGACTGGTGGAGGAATTCCATCGCGACAGCGCCAAGCAGTCGAAAGGCGCGGGCCTGGGAATTCCCATGATGTACGACCACCGCCGCATTCTGGCCACGGCCATCGCCCGGCTGCGCGGCAAGTTGAAATACCGCCCGTTGGTGTTCGAATTGATGGCGCCCGCCTTCACCCTGCTGGAATTGCAGCGGGCGGTGGAGGCGCTGGCCGGGCTTCGTCTGCACAAGCAGAATTTCCGCCGCCTAGTGGCCGAACAGGGATTGGTGGAAGGCACCGGCAAATTCTCCACCCCTGCCCGGGGCCGGCCCGCGGAGCTGTTCCGCTTCCGCCGGGAGGCGCTGCGCGAACGTCCCGCCCCGGGGGTCCGGCTCGGGGTCCGCCGTGCCAAGCCCGGCTGATCGGGCCTCCAAGAGGCTCCCAGGGCCTTAAATTGTGTCATAAGCTTGCAATATTCCCCCGATCGCCGCTTTTTCGACTCTTGACCCCTTAATGCTCCTGTGTAGCATAAAGGTTCAACCGGTCCCTTGAAGGCCGGGTTTTTTGCACCACATATATACTCTAATTGAGCATTAATGTGGTGAGCGAGGATCAAATGGGTGTCGAGCTGGCTTATACCGACGCCGTGGCGCGTGAGACCTCCGGTCTCTATGCCAAGGTCGCCAATGTCATTCCCAAGATGGAATGGCATGCCTATGCCCCGGTGATCGCCGAGATCAACCGGCTGAAGCGCGAAAAAGGCGCCGTCATCCTGGCGCACAATTACATGACCCCGGAAATCTTCCACGGCGTGGGCGATTTCGTAGGCGACTCCCTTGCCCTCGCCCGCGAGGCGGCGCGCACGGATGCCAAGGTGATCGTGCAGGCCGGCGTGCATTTCATGGCGGAGACTTCGAAAATCCTCTCGCCGGAAAAAACGGTTTTGATCCCCAGCATGAAAGCGGGTTGCTCGCTGGCCGCTTCCATCACCGGCGCCGATGTGCGGCTGTTGCGCCAGAAATATCCCGGTCTGCCGGTGGTGAGCTATGTGAACACATCCGCCGAAGTGAAGGCGGAAAGCGACATCTGCTGCACGAGCGGCAATGCCGTGCGCGTGGTTGAGACAATCGCGCGCGACTTTCGCACCGACACCGTGATCATGATCCCGGACAAGTATCTGGCCCGCAATGTCGCGGCCCAGACCGGCGTGAAGGTGATCACCTGGGAAGGCGCCTGCGAAGTGCATGAGCGTTTCACCGCGCAGGAGATCCGCGACTATCGCGCCACCCATCCCGGCATCGTGGTCCTGGCCCATCCTGAATGCCCGCCGGAAGTGGTGGCGGAAGCCGATTTCGCCGGTTCGACCGCGGCGATGATCCGCTATGTCGGCAGCCACAAGCCCCAGCGGGTGGTGATGGTCACCGAATGCTCAATGAGCGACAATGTGGCGGTGGAATACCCGCAAGTGGAATTCGTGCGGCCCTGCAATCTGTGCCCGCACATGAAGCGCATCACGCTGGACGGCATTCTGCATTCGCTGCAGACCATGACCACCGAAGTGATCGTGCCGGCGGACATTGCGGCGCGTGCACGCGCGCCGATCGACCGCATGCTGGCGGTGAAAGCGTAAACCGTGACCCATATCGACAACATCGTGGAGACTGACGGTGCCCTGATTTTGGGCGCGGGCATTGCCGGGCTGTTCACGGCCCTCAAGCTTGCGCCCATGCCCAGCATCGTTCTGGCGGGAACAAGACCCGGCCTGTCGGGTTCCAGCGCCTGGGCGCAAGGCGGCATCGCCGCCGCGATGGGCGAAGATGACAGCTGGCAGAGCCACGCCCATGACACGATGGTGGCCGGTGCGGGGTTATGTGACCGGGCGGTGGTGGATCTGGTGGCGCGCGAAGCGCCTGAGCGCATCGCCGACCTGATCGGTTACGGCGTCCCCTTCGATCGCAAAAGCGACGGCTCTCTGGCGCTGGGCCGCGAGGCGGCCCATTGCGTGCCTCGCATCGTGCATGTGAAGGGCGACGGCGCGGGTGCGGCGATTTCAGCGACGCTTGCCGCGCGCGCCGGTGAGGCCGATTGCATCACCCTGCTGGAGGGTTTTCACGCCATCGAACTGGCGATGGAGGCTGGCAGGATCACCGGCATCTTCGCGCGTTCCGGCATCGGCCCTGATGCGCGGCTGATCCTGTTCCGCGCCCGTGCCGTGATCCTAGCCACCGGCGGGCTTGGCGCGCTCTATGCCGTCACCACCAACCCGCTGGAATCACGCGGCGAGGGTCTGGGCATGGCGGCGCGCGCCGGCGCCCTGATCGCCGATCCGGAATTCGTGCAGTTTCATCCCACCGCCATCGCGGTGGGCCGCGACCCGGCGCCGCTGGCCACCGAGGCGCTGCGCGGCGAAGGCGCGGTGCTGATCGACGAAGCAGGCGCGCGCTTCATGAGCGCCATCCACAAGGATGGCGAACTGGCGCCGCGCGACATCGTCGCCCGCGCCATTCACCGCCAGATCGTTTCGGGACACAAAGTGTTCCTGGATTGCCGCGCCGCCATCGGCGCGCAGTTCCCGCATCATTTCCCCACCGTGTATGCCGCCTGCATGGCGGCGGGCATCGATCCCATACTTGCGCCCATCCCGGTGGCGCCCGCGGCCCATTACCATATGGGCGGCATTGCCTCGGACACACAGGGCCGCTCGTCCCTGCCCGGCCTGTGGGCGGTGGGCGAATGCGCCTCCACGGGCTTGCATGGCGCCAATCGGCTGGCCTCCAACTCGCTGCTGGAAGGGCTGATCTTCGGCGCGCGGGTGGCCGACGACGTGCGCGGCACGCTGCAAGCGGGACGCCTGCGCGGCCTTCCGCCCGCGCCGCCGCGTTTCGCCTCGCCTGCCCCGCCGCATGTGCTGCGCGCCGCCATGAGCCGCGATGTAGCGCTGGAGCGCGACGCGCGCGGCCTTGGCGCCGCGCTGGAGGTGATCACGCGGCTGCAAAATACCAGCACCGAGCCGGCACTGCTCAACATGGCGGCGGCGGCCAAGCTGGTCACGGTGGCGGCGCTGGCGCGGCAGGAGTCGCGCGGCGGCCATTGGCGCAGTGATTTTCCGCAGACGGAAAAAGTCGGCACGCGTACCTTCATGACCTTGGCCGACGCCGACAAAATCGCCTCCAGGCAGGCCTTGCCCCACCGCGCCAGCAAATGAGCGCAGCGCTTGGCTTTACGCGTCCGCCGCCGCGTCTGCTGATCGAGCCGCAGATCCGCGCCGCGCTCCAAGAAGATCTGGGACGCGCCGGCGACATCACCAGCCAGCTCGCCATTGCCAAAGACGTCCAGGCCACTGCCCGGCTGGCGGCGCGAAAGCCGGGCCGCATCGCCGGACTGATCTGTGCCGAGATTGCCTTCCGGCTGGTGGACGCAAGCGTGACATTCGACATCGCACTGCCCGACGGCTCGGACGCCGCGGCCGGCAGCGTGCTGGCGACGATATCCGGGCCTGCTGCAAGCCTTCTCACCGCCGAGCGCGTGGCCTTGAACTATCTGGGGCCCTTGTCAGGCACCGCGACCCTGACCGCAGCCCTGGTTGCAGCCGTGGAGGGTACGCAAGCGCGCATCGTCTGCACCCGCAAAACCATTCCGGGCCTGCGCATCTTGCAGAAATATGCCGTGCGCTGCGGCGGCGGCTTCAACCACCGTTTCGGGTTGGATGACGCCGCCATGATCAAGGACAACCATATCCAGGCCGCGGGCGGCATTGCGGCGGCGCTCGCAAGGCTGCGCGCGGGCCTGGGCCATATGGTCAAGATCGAAGTGGAAGTCGACACGTTGGTCCAGCTGGAGGAAGCCCTTGCCCATGGCGCCGATACCATCCTGCTCGACAATATGACGCTGAATGACATGCGCCGCGCGGTGGCGCTGGCAAAAGGCAAGGCGGTGCTGGAAGCGTCCGGCAATGTCACCTTGCAGACGGTGCGCGCCATCGCCGAGACCGGCGTCGACTACATAAGTTCAGGCGCCATTACACACAGCGCGCCGAACCTGGATATCGGGTTGGATTTCTGATCTTCATTCCCTTGTTGTCATGCCCGCGAAAGCGGGCATCCAACTTCCCATCCAAAACGGTTGATCGAAGTTGGATTCCCGCGTACGCGGGAATGACAAACCGACTAAGAATCCCGCGTGTGCGAGACACCACGATAGAAGATGTGGTTGCCGATCTGGGTGGTCTTGTCCATCGTGTCGGCCCAATCGGGCGCAACCGAAACCGCGTGATAGTTGAGCGCCCCGCCGGTGGCATTCTTGAGCGGCACCTGGCCGGTCAGGATCTGGGCCGCCAGAGCTTCGGACTGTTGCCAGGCCGACATCTCCTTGGGACGTTTGATTTCGCCGTTGCAGGTGAAGGAAAACTGGCAGCCGGGATGGTCCTTGCCTTCATAGACAACCGCGCAGATGGAGTTGCCGTAATTGCCGTGGTTCATGCGGTGGAACACCACTTCGGCGACGGCCTTCTGGCCGCCGGCGCCTTCGCCGCGGGCCTCGTAATACAGCGCTTCCGACAGGCATTTGTGCTCGGCCAGAAGCTGGGTCATCACCGCGTCGGTGGCGGGCTTGGGCGGCTGAACCACCATCATGACAGGCCTGGCGACGACATTGTCCGTATGCGGATGATAGGTCAGCGAGGCGCCGATGGCGGCGCTGGCGGTGGCGAGAATGATCGACATCGCAATAACCAGCACGCGGTCGGAACGCGAAATCGCGTCATTGGTCTTCTTGGACATAAGGGTAACTCGTTTCGGCTTGTAGGTATCGCTTGGTCAATAAGGCTTGGTCTATTTCGCTTTGCGTGTGCTCCGCCCGACTTTCGGCGTTCTGTTCGCTGTTGCTATTTCAATCAGGCTGTTTCGATTGCGCGTAATCCTTAAAAGTTCCGAATGGTTCCCAGCACCATCTGAGGGGGCTTATGCCCACGCAAAAAACGAATCGTCAAATAAATTTTTTCTTCCCGGTAACAATCTGTCATGCCGGCAAAGCGAAAACGCAGGGATTCCCCGTGGGTTCCCTATGAAATTAAATATCCCCATGATTTTTTTTCAGCGCCGCCTGGGCTGCCGCAAGCCGGGCAATAGGCACACGAAAGGGTGAACAGGAGACATAATCAAGCCCCGAGTCGTGGCAGAAGCGGATGGAGTCGGGATCGCCGCCATGCTCTCCGCAGATACCAAGCTTGAGTTTTTCGCGGGTCTTGCGCCCCCTTTCCGCCGCAATCTTTACCAGTTCACCAACACCATCGATGTCCAGCGTTACAAATGGATCGCGCGCGATCACGCCCTTGCTGAGATAGTCGTTCAGGAACATGCCGGCATCGTCGCGTGAAACGCCCAGCGTGGTTTGCGTCAGATCGTTGGTGCCGAAGGAAAAGAACTGCGCCGTCTCGGCGATTTCGCCGGCGCGCAACGCCGCGCGCGGCAGCTCGATCATCGTTCCGATCAGATAATCAGGCACTTTCCCGCGTTCCTGGCGGATCGACGCGGCCACCGCGGCGATGCGCGCGGCAAGCCGGTCCAGCTCGGACTTGAAGGCCACCAGCGGGATCATGATCTCCAGCTGCACGGGTGCCCCGCCCTGTTCTTGCACCGTCAGCGCCGCTTCCAGAATGGCGCGCGCCTGCATTTCATAGATTTCGGGATAGGTGATGCCCAAGCGGCAGCCACGATGGCCCAGCATGGGATTGGATTCATGCAACGCGATGGCACGGGCGCGCAACTTGCGCGCATTGGTGCCGGCGGCGAGGGCAACCTCCTCGAACTCTTCTTCCTTGTGCGGAAGAAATTCGTGCAGCGGCGGATCGAGCAGGCGGATGGTCACCGGCAATCCCGCCATCTCCTTGAAGATGGCCACGAAATCGTCGCGCTGCATCGGCAGCAACTTGGCCAGCGCCGCCCTTCTTTCGTCTTCGGCATCCGCCAGAATCATCTGGCGCACGGCGATGATGCGATCGGCTTCGAAGAACATATGCTCGGTGCGGCACAGCCCGATGCCTTCGGCGCCGAACTTGCGCGCGTTGGCGGCGTCGGCGGGCGTGTCGGCATTGGTGCGCACTTTCAAGGTGCGCACTTCGTCGGCCCAACCCATCAGCGTGCCGAAATCGCCGGTCATTTCCGGCTGGCGCAGGCCCACCTTGCCCTTGAACACCTGGCCCGAAGCGCCGTCGATGGTGATGATATCGCCGCGCACAATAGTGACAGCGCCCGCCACCATCTCGCCGCGCGCCGCGTCGATTTTGAGCATGCCGGCGCCGGAAACGCATGGCCGCCCCATGCCGCGCGCCACCACGGCCGCGTGGCTGGTCATGCCGCCGCGCGCAGTCAGAATGCCCCGGGCCGCATGCATGCCGTGAATGTCTGCCGGGCTGGTTTCGGTGCGCACCAGGATCACGTCGCGGTGATCGGCGGCCAGTTTCTCGGCCTCCTCCGCCGTGAAGGCGACTTCACCAGTGGCAGCCCCCGGCGAGGCGCCCAGGCCCACCGCGATCTGCTCGCGCGGCGCATTGGGGTCCAGGGTGGGATGCAGCAGCTGGTTCAACGCTTCCGGCTCGACCCGGGTGATGGCGATCTTTTTGTCGATCAAGCCTTCGCGTTCCATGTCGACGGCGGCCTTCAGCGCGGCTTCGGCGGTGCGTTTGCCGGCGCGGGTCTGCAGCATGAAGAGCTTGCCTTCCTGCACCGTGAATTCCACGTCCTGCATATCGCGGTAATGCTGTTCCAGCCGTTCGCCGATGGCGCGCAATTCCTCGAACGCCTTGGGCATGGCTTCCTGCATCGAGGCCTTCTTGCCGCCCTGGCGCTCACGCACGACTTTGGAGATCGGCTGCGGGGTGCGGATGCCCGCCACCACGTCTTCGCCCTGGGCATTGATCAGAAATTCGCCGTACAGCAGTTTTTCGCCGGTGGCGGGATCGCGGGTGAAGGCGACGCCGGTGGCCGAGCTTTCGCCGCGATTGCCGAACACCATGGCCTGCACGGTGACCGCGGTGCCCCAGTCTTCGGGAATATTGTTCAGCCTGCGATAGGTGTTGGCGCGGGGACTGTGCCAGGAGCCGAACACCGCCCCGATGGCGCCCCACAGCTGCTCCTGCACGTCTTCGGGGAAGGGCTTGCCCAGTTCCTTTTCGACGCGCGCCTTGTAAAGAGCTGCGATGCGCTTGAGATCAGCAGCATCCAGATCGGTGTCCAGTTCGACGCCCTTGGCGTCTTTCACCTCGTCCAGGATTTCCTCGAAGATGGCATGGTCCACGCCCAGCACCACGTCGGAATACATCTGGATGAAACGGCGATAGCTGTCATAGGCAAAGCGTTCATCGCCGGTCAGCTGGGCCAGGCCTTCGGCGGTGGCGGCGTTGAGGCCCAGATTGAGCACCGTGTCCATCATGCCGGGCATGGAGACTCTAGCGCCCGAGCGCACGCTCAGCAGCAGCGGCTTGTCAGGATCGCCGAAATTGCCCTTGGCCTGGTAGCCCACTTCGCGCAGCGCGGAGCCGACCTCATCCTTCAAGTTCGGCGGATAGTTTTCCTTGTGAGCGTAGTAATAGGTACAGACCTCGGTGGTGATGGTCAGGCCCGGCGGCACCGGCAGGCCCAGATTGCTCATCTCCGCCAGGTTGGCGCCCTTGCCGCCCAACAGGTTGCGCATGTCGGCGGCGCCTTCCGCCTTGCCGTCACCGAATGCGTAGACCCACTTACCCATCACTCAACCTTCAATCTTCGAAAAATCGGCAACCTGGTGCAGCGTGGCGCGCAAGGAGGCCAAAAGGTTCAACCGGTTCTCGCGCACCTGTTTGTCGTCGGTATTCACCTTCACGCCCTCGAAGAAAGCATCGACGGAAACTCGTAGGGCCGCCATCTGTCGCATGGCGGCGGCGAAGTCTTCCTTCCCGAGCGCGGTGGTGATTTCCGAGCGCGCAAGGACCAAGGCTACAGCCAATCCCTTCTCGGCCGGTTCGGACAAGTGCTCTTTGCTGAACTCGCCGGTGAAGGGCGTGCCGTCCTTCTTTTCCTCGATCTTGAGGATGTTGATGGCACGCTTGTAGCCCGCCAGCAGATTGGCACCGTCTTCGGATTTCAGAAAGGCCTGCAACTCTCCAAGCCTAAGATAAGCCAGCCGCAAATCGCCTGCATCCAAAGCAAAAACTGCTGCAACCAAATCGAACGCCGCTCCGCGATCTCTAAGAACGACACGAAAGCGATCTTCAAAAAAAGTAGCGAGTTCAATTATTACAGAGTCGAGCTTATTTGCTTCGAGGGCAGAAGCGCCGCCAGCCCTCAGCGCCATTGGAATTAGCGTGGTCAGCGGTAACCGAAGATCGTTCTCTAAAATAATGCGGATAACGCCCAGTGCGGCGCGGCGCAGGGCAAAGGGATCGCCAGACCCCGTGGGTTTTTCGCCCGCCGCAAAGAAGCCCGTCAGCGCATCCAGCTTGTCCGCCAGCGCCACGCAAATGGCGATCTTGTCGGTGGGCACGGTATCCGACGGCCCAACCGGCTTGTAGTGATCGCGGATGGCATCGGCGATTGCGGAATCATCCTCGTCGTGCAGGGCGTAGTAGCGGCCCATCACGCCCTGGAGTTCCGGGAATTCGCCGACCACGCCCGTTGTCAGGTCGGCTTTGGCCAGCCGCGCGGCACGCTTGGTCATTTCGACATCGGCGCCGATCTTGTGCGCAATCTCGCCCGCCAGCTTTTCGATCCGCTGGACACGCTCATACTGGGTGCCCAGCTTGGCGTGAAAGACGATGCCCTTCAGCTTCTCGACCCGGCTTTCCAGCGTGTGTTTGCGGTCCTCGATCCAGAAGAACTTGGCGTCCGACAGCCGGGCGCGTAACACGCGTTCGTTGCCGGCGACGATTTCCTTGCCGCCGTCCTTGGCGACCATATTGCTGACCAGTGCAAAGCGGTTGGCCAGCCTGCCGTTCTTGGGGTCGCGCAAACTAAAATATTTCTGATGCGTGCGCATCGAGGTCCGCAAAATTTCGGCGGGCACATCCATGAACTCGTCCTGGATGGTGCCGACATAGACCACCGGCCATTCCGCCAAGCCCGACACTTCCGCCAAAAGCCCCTCGTCCGGGATCATTTCCAGGCCATGCACGAACGCCGCCTGCTTGACGCCTTCAAAGATGATGGCGGCGCGTTCCTCAGCCTCCAGCACCACATGGGCGGCCTTCAGCTTCTGGGCATAATCGTCGAAACGCTTGGCCTCGATTTTTCCTTCCGACAGGAAGCGGTGCCCGCGTGTGTGCAACCCGCTGCTGACACCAGCGAAACTGAACGGCACCAGTTCGCCGTCAAACGTACACAGAATGGAATGCAGCGGGCGCACCCAGCGCACCGCCAGACCCGGCTTCCAGCGCATGGATTTGGGCCAGGGCAGCTTTGCCATCGCGTCGGGAATGATCTCAGCCAGGACCAGCGGCGTCTCGCGGCCCTTGCGCTCCACCACCGCCATATAGACATCGCCCTTGGGCGTTTTCTCGACCTTGAGCTGGTCCTTGGTCAGTCCGGTTTTCTTCAAGAACCCGTCCAGCGCCGCCTGGGGCGCGTCGGTCTTGGGGCCTTTCAATTCCTCGCGCACATCGCCCTGCTTGGCGGGCAGACCCGAAATCACCAGGGTCAGGCGCCGCGGCCCGGCAAACGCCTTGATGCCCTCGAACAGATAGCCGCGGTCGGTCAGCGCCCCGACCATCAATCTTTCAAGATCGCGCGCCGCGCCCGCCTGCATGCGGGCGGGAATTTCCTCGGAAAACAGTTCCAGCAACAGGTCAGGCATCACCCAACCTCTTTGTCGGCAAAGCGTGGCTTGTATTCGCCCATCGGCGTCTGCAGCCAGGCTTCGCAGCAGGCCTGGGCCAGGGCGCGCACCCGTCCGATATAGGCGGCGCGCTCGGTCACCGAAATCACCCCGCGCGCATCCAGCAAGTTAAAGGCATGGCTGGCCTTGATGCACTGGTCATAGGCGGGCAGCGGAAGCTTTTTTCCGCTCAGCAATTCGCGGCACTGTTTCTCCGCATCCTTGAAATGCTGGAACAGGATCTCGGTGTCGGCGCGCTCGAAATTATAGGCGGAGAATTCCTGCTCGGCCTGGTGGAACACTTCGCCGTAGCGGAAGGTCTCGTTGAACTTCAGGTCATAGACGAATTCGACGTTCTGGACATACATCGCCAGCCGTTCCAGGCCATAGGTGATCTCGGCGCAGACCGGATCGCATTCGATGCCGCCCACCTGCTGGAAATAGGTGAACTGGGTGATCTCCATCCCGTCGCACCACACTTCCCAGCCCAGGCCGGCCGCGCCCAGGGTGGGGCTTTCCCAATCGTCCTCGACAAAGCGAATGTCGTGCAGCTCGGGATCAAGCCCGATGGCGCGGATGGAACCCAGATACAGCTCCTGCACATTCTCCGGCGCCGGCTTCAGGATCACCTGATACTGGTAATAGTGCTGCAGGCGGTTGGGGTTCTCGCCATAACGCCCGTCGCTGGGACGGCGGCTGGGCTGCACGAAGGCGGCGTTCCAGGGACACGGCCCCAGCGCGCGCAAGGTGGTGGCCGGGTGGAAAGTCCCTGCGCCCATCTGGTCGTCATAGGGTTGCAGGATCAGGCAGCCTTGCGCCGCCCAATAGTTCTGCAACGTCAGAATGAGGTCCTGAAATGTGCGGGCTTTGGCCACCGATTCTGCGCCTTTGGGAGGTGGCCGGAACCTACAGACGGGCTTGTGACAGGGCAAGCGCGCTGCCGCGCCGCAGCACGCCATCGGCCTCGTCCGTCCAGGAACCGTCAGCGCGGTGCAGAACCAGTCCCGGCAGCAGGGCAAAGGGCGCCCCCGATCCCTTGCGGGCCTGCACGATCACCCGCTTGGGCGCCTCGCCCGCTTTCGGCCACAGCGGATAAGCACAGACCCCGCGTTCGGGCAGCGCGGCCAGCGCCTCGTTCAGCCGGTCGGCGCGCAGGATGGCGGTGAAAAAGCCGCCGGAAACCGTGCGTTGCAGGCCAAGCTTCAACCAGTCACGCAACATGCCGCCATCCATCAGGGCGGTGGCGCGCGCCGCATCAGGGGATGCCTGTCCTTCGCCATGAAACGGCGGATTGGCGAAGACCTGGTCGAAATCACGCCTTAAATCGGACGGCAGGGCGAAGATGTCGGCGGCGACGAACTTACAGTCCACGCCATTGGCGGCGGCGTTCTTGGCCGCCAGGGCGGCAAGACCCGGATCAATCTCAACGCCGGTCACCAGGACGCCCGCAACCCGCGCCACCAGACAGAGGCTGGCGGTTCCCGCGCCTGCGCCGAGTTCGAGAACCGCATGACCGGCGCTGGCAGGAACCGCGGCCGCCAGCATCACCGCATCCAGCCCGGAGCGGAAACCGGTCTCTGGTTGGGTTACGCGTACCCGGCCGTCGAGAAAGGTTTCGCTCACGTCGCCTCTGGCACGGCATCGCGCAGCAGCTGGCCGGCCCTGTCGTAATCCTCGTCCAGAACCATCAGCCGGCGCGGCAGAAAACCCATGCTGCCATCCACAATGCTGGCATGGGTATCGAACACCACCGACTTGATCCCCTGCTGTGACAAAAGATCGGCGGCAAAGCTCAGGATCACCGGATCGATGGTTTTCAGGACAGCCCGCATGGCCCGTTTATAGTCAAACCGCGCCTTTCTGTCGCCACTGGACGCACCTGTGGGCCGCTTGGCGGGCGTCATGGGGTCCGGTATCCTGTGCGCGATGGGCGGGCCAACAACACTTCAGGAACATATCCACCAGGCGGGCGTTTCGCCGGTCGAGCGGCTGCACGCCCTGATCGCCGCCGACATGGCCACCACAGACAGACTGATCCATGCCCGCATGACGTCGGGCGTGGCGCTGATCCCCGACCTTGCCCGCCATCTCATCGATAGCGGCGGCAAGAGGCTGCGGCCTATGCTGACTCTCGCGGCGGCGCAAGCCGGCGGATATACCGGCGGCCATCATGTGCGTCTGGCCGCGGCGGTCGAGTTCATTCACACCGCCACCCTGCTGCATGACGATGTGGTGGACGAAAGCGCGCTGCGCCGGGGCAAGGTCTCGGCCAATCTGATGTGGGGCAACAAGCCGTCCGTGCTGGTGGGCGACTTCCTGTTCAGCCGCGCCTTTCAACTGATGGTGGAGACCGGCAATCTGGCGGTGCTCGACATATTGGCGGGCGCCGCAGCCGTGATCGCCGAAGGCGAAGTGATGCAGCTCAAATCGGCCAACAATCTTGGCGTCACCGAGGAGCATTATCTGAAGGTCGTATCGTCCAAGACCGCCGCCCTGTTCGCAGCGGCGGCGGAATCGGGCGCGCTGCTGTCGGGACGGAGCGACGAATTTGTCTGCGGCCTGCGCGCCTATGGCGAAAATCTCGGCATCGCCTTCCAGCTGGTGGACGACGCGCTGGATTATTCCGGCCGCCAGGCGCTGATGGGCAAGACCGTGGGCGATGACTTCCGCGAAGCCAAGATGACCCTGCCCTTGATCCTGGCGCACGCCCGCGCGGCTGAGGGCGATCTGCCTTTCTGGAAAAGGGTGATCGAGACCGGCAACCAGACCGAACGCGACCTAGACCGCGCCATCACCCTGATCGAGCAGACCGGGGCGATGCAGGAGACCATGGCGCGGGCGCGGGCCTATGCCGATGTCGCCAAGGCGGCCTTGAAAGTGATGCCCGACAGCGACATCAAGCGGGCGCTGGCAGATATTGCCGATTTCTGCGTCGAACGGGCTTACTAGCCGCATTCCGCCGTAAAGGTCGGCGCGATCCACCAGCCCGGCGCGGCCTTGCGCAACTCCTGCGCCGCGCGCACGCAAGCCCCGCTGTCGGTGAAAACGCCAAAACAGGTGGCGCCGCTCCCTGACATCCGCACCAAAAGCGCGCCCTGCTGCGCCGCCAGCGCGCCCAGCACCTCGCCGATCACCGGCTGCAGGCCCCTGGCCGGCGCGCTCAGATCGTTGCGGGTGGCTTGCAAAAAAACAATCAGTTCGGCCATGTCGCGGAAGCCTCCGGTCGGCAACGCCATCTCCACCCCAGTGCGGCTTTGCAAGGCTGCGAAAACATCCCTAGTGGGCACGGCCACACAAGGATTGACCAGCAACATCGGGATGCGCGGCAGCGAGGGTACCGCACGTAGCACTTCGCCCCGGCCTTCCATGAAACAGGGTTTGGAAAGAACACAGGCCGGAATATCCGATCCCAGCCCCGCCGCGATGTCGCGTAAGGCGGCATCGTCTTTTTGCACATTCCACAGACGCTTGAGGCCGCGCAGAGCGGCGGCGGCGTCCGCCGAACCGCCGCCGATGCCCGATGCCACCGGCAAATTCTTGGTCAGTGCCAGCCTTGCGCCGCCGTTGCCGCCCTGTTCGCATAAGGCGCGCGCCGCCCGTAGAACCAGATTGTCCGCCTCTGCTGCCAGCCCGCCGGCGAAAGGCCCGCCGATTGTCAAAGACAAATCGGCGGCTGCGTCCAGTGTCAGGACGTCACTCAATTGCGTGAACACCGCCAGGCTTTGCACGGGATGAAATCCGTCCGCACGCTTGTCACCGACATGCAGGAACAGATTGATTTTCGCAGGCGCGGATTCTTTTATGGTCGCACGCCCGGACGGCACAGCGCTCCGCACTTCCTCGCTATCGCTCACAACTGCTCCGCGCTGTTCCTGGTCGCTGCTCCGCAGTGATCACTTAAGCAGGCTTTTCACTCAGGCCGGCCTTGAGTTTGCGCTCGATCTCCGACTTGTCGGTATCGCCGTCACTGAAGGCGAGCGCGTGGTTCCACTGAAAGCGCGCCTCGATACGCCGGCCCGAACGCCACAACGCATCTCCCAGATGATCGTTGATGGTGGGATCACCCGGCACCAGCAGCACCGCCGCCTCCAGCGTCTTGGCGGCGTCGTCGTAACGGCCCAGCCGGTAATAGGCCCAGCCCACGCTGTCGACGATATAGCCGTCATAGGGCCGCAGGTTCCGCGCCTTCTCCAGCATACCCAGCGCCTCGGGAATGTTGCGGCCGCGGTCCACCCAGCTGTATCCCAGATAATTCAACAGTTCGGGCTGATCCGGCGACAGTTTGAGAGCCGCCTGGATATCGGCTTCGGAATCGTCCAGCCGCTTGAGCTTTTCCTTGGCCATGGCGCGGGCATAGAGCATCGGCCAATCGCGTTTGGAAGGATTGGATATCGCCTTTTCCGCCCGGTCATAGGCATCCACGCTTTCGGCGAATTTGTTGGAGGCGCGGTAGGTGTCGCCCAGGGCAACCCAGCTTTCGCTGTCCATGGGCTGTGCGGTGACCAGAGACTTAAGGTTGGCTATGGCACTGTCATTGTTGCCCAACCGCTGCTGGTCCAGCGCCGCCTGCACCTGCGCCATGCGATAATAGGGCGAGGACGGGTCGATGCCGCGATAAATCCCGATGGCGGTGTCGAACTTGCGCAGGGATTCAAAACGATCGGCCAGCAGGATCTGCGCCAATCCCAGGTCGGGGCGCAGATACAGCGCCATGCGCAGATAGAGAATGGAAACATCGGCGCTCTGGCCGTCGGTCAGGGACGCCGCGATGCCAAACAGCGCTTCGGCCGCGCCATCGGCGGGATTGCGGACCAGACTGTCCGGCTTTTCGCCCGCCGCGATACGCGCCAGGCCTGGAATGGTGACACTGGCCAGCCCGCCATCGCCGACATGCGCGCGATAGAGCGCGGCGGCATCCTGGGCGCGGCCACTGCGTTCCAGGAAACGGCCATAGGCTTCCAAGGCCCGCGGCGAAGGCGTGGCGGACGTCAGGGCTTTCTTGTAGCCGGTCTCGGCGGCGGCGGCGTTGCCCAGATAATCCTGCAGCAACGCGGCATGGAACACCGCCATGCTCTCGGCACCGTTCTGTTCCAGCAGGGACTGGAGGTCCTTCTGCATTCCCGCTTCGTCATGCTGGGCCGCCGCGGCCCAGGCATCGAACAAGGACAGAGTGAGAACCGTGAAAGCGCCCTTGGACGACAGCGACAATTGCTTGCGGACGTCGGCATAGTCCTTGTGCTTGAAACTGACCACCGCTAGCGCCAGCCGCGCCGAACGCTCATCGGGAGCGGCTGCGACCGTGGCCTGGGCATATTTGGCCGCGGCGTCGAAATCACCCGAGGTGATCGCATAGAAGAAAGACAAGGTCAGCAGCGACGGATTGGCGGGATCGTTGGCCAGGGCCTGGCCGTAATAGCGCGCCGCCTGCGGCAGATCATGTTCGCCGGCGGCAAACCGCGCCGACAGATAGGTGGAAAAAGCCGTCGCATCCGCATCGGACTGCGAATGAAGAGAGGCGTTCGGCTGCCCCGCGCAAGCGGTCAGCAACAGCAGGGGCAATACTATCAGAGGAACAGAGCGACGCATTATTCTCCTACATATTGGTGTAATTGGGTCCACCGCCGCCTTCGGGCGTGACCCAGGTGATGTTCTGCGACGGATCCTTGATGTCACAGGTTTTACAATGCACGCAATTCTGGGCGTTGATCTGAAAGCGCGAGCCCTCCTCGATCACTTCATAGACGCCCGCCGGACAGTAACGCTGCGCCGGCTCCGCATATTCGGGCAAATTGACCGAAATGGGAATGGCCGGATCGCGCAATACCAGATGCACCGGCTGGTCTTCCTCATGATTGGTGCCGGAAAGAAACACACTGGAGGCCCGGTCGAAGGTTAATTGCCCGTCAGGCCTGGGATAAGGGATTTTGGGACTGTCCGCGGCCTTTCTCAGACTGGCAAAATCGGCTTTGCCATGGCCCAGGGTTCCAAACAGGGAAAAGCCCAGCAGCTGGTTGGTCCACAGATCCAGGCCGATGAAGGGCAGCGCGAGCAGGCTGCCCAACCGGGACCAGAGCGGCTTGGCATTGCGGACCAGATGGAGATCCTTGGCCACCCAGCTCTTGGCATAGGCGGCGTCATAGTCAGACAGTGTGTCATTCGCCCGTCCCGCTTTCAGCGCGCGCGCCACCGTTTCCGCCGCCAGCATCCCGGTCTTCATCGCATTGTGGCTGCCCTTGATGCGCGGCAAATTCACAAACCCCGCCGCGCAGCCGATCAGCGCGCCGCCCGGAAAGGACAGCCTGGGCACCGATTGCGCGCCGCCCTCGGTGATGGCGCGCGCGCCATAGCCGATGCGTTTGCCCCCGGTCAGGATTTTGGCGATGGCCGGATGGGTCTTGGCGCGCTGGAATTCTCCGAACGGATCCAGCCAGGGATTTTTGTAGTTCAGATGCACGACAAACCCGACGGAACACAGATTGTCGCCCCAGTGATACATAAAAAGGCCGCCGCCGGTCTCATTGTCCAGCGGCCAGCCCATGCCATGCAGCACAAGGCCCTTTGCGTGCTGGGCTGCCGGCAGTTCCCAAAGTTCCTTGAGGCCGATGCCGAATTTTTGCGGCTCGCGCCCGTCCTGAAGCCCGAACCTGGCGATCAACTGTTTGGACAGTGAACCGCGCACGCCTTCCGCGAACAAGGTGTACTTGCCGCGCAGTTCCATGCCCGGCGTATAGCTGTCCTTGCGATGGCCGTCCCTGGCCACACCCAGATCGCCGGTGATCACACCCTGCACAACATCGTTTTCAACAATGAGATCATGCCCGGCAAAGCCGGGATAGATTTCCACGCCCAGGCTTTCGGCCTGCTGGCCCAGCCATTTGCACAGGTTTGACAGGCTGACGATGTAATTGCCCTTGTTGCTCATCAGCGGCGGGAACAGGAAATGCGGCACTGTGATCACACCGCTTTTGGTGAATAAGCAGAAGCGGTCCTGCGTCACTTCGGTTTTGAGGGGCGCCCCCTTCTCCTTCCAGTCGGGGATCAGTTCGTTCAACGCCCGAGGATCGATCACCGCGCCCGACAGGATATGCGCCCCGATCTCGGAGCCCTTTTCCAGCACGCAGACGCTGATTTCGGCGCTGATCTCGGAGGAAAGCTGCTTGAGCCGGATGGCAGCCGCCAGCCCAGCCGGACCGCCGCCGACAATGACGACGTCATAGGCCATGCTTTCCCTGGTTTGCGCTTCCGCCATGAATCGCCTTGTTGTTGGCTTCTTTTCTAACTGGCCTGATGCCATCCCGAAAGCCTAGGATCAGGCCGTGAGCGACACGCTATCTACCCTGAACTGGCTGGTGGAAGCCGGCGCCGACGAGGCGATGGCCGAGCAGCCGGTCGACCGGCTTGCGGCCAAGGCGCCATCGCCCGCCCGTGCGCCCACGGCATTGGCTGCTTCGCCGATCAGGGCCCAGGCGCGGGCGGAAATTCCCGTCAGCGGCGACATGATCGGCAACGCCCAGGCGCTGGCCGCCGCCGCCACAAGCCTGGCGGAACTTCAGGCGGCGCTGGAAGCCTTCGACGGCTGCGCCCTGAAACGCACCGCCACCAACACGGTGTTTGCCGACGGCGTGGCGGCAGGGCGTGTCTTGTTCATCGGCGAAGCGCCGGGGCGCGATGAAGACCGCATCGGCAAGCCTTTCGTCGGCCGCGCCGGGCAATTGCTCGACAAGATGCTGGCCAGCATCGGGCTGGACCGCAAGACCAACGCCTATATCACCAATGTCATCAACTGGCGCCCGCCCGACAACCGCGATCCCACGCCCGAGGAAGCAGCCGCCTGCCTGCCCTTCCTGCGCCGCCATATTGAGTTGGCCAATCCCGCTGTGATCATTCTTCTGGGTGCGGTGGCGGCGCGCCATGTGGTGGGTGTCTCGGACGGGATCATGAAACTGCGGGGCCGCTGGCTGGAATATCGCGTGGGCGAGCATATGGTGCCCCTGATGCCGACCTTGCATCCGGCCTATCTGCTGCGCCAGCCCGCACACAAAAAACTGGCCTGGCGCGACCTGCAGGCGGTGCGTGATAAAATGCATGCAATCGGGTTGCCCGATACTACGACGCAGTCTAACTAGACTCTTCTGCTTCGAAGGACCTTCATCATTCGCGCGCGCTTGATTTTTGCTTTCCTGTTGTTCGCCGTCACGGCGGCGCGGGCGGAGCCTGCCGTGCCCCTGCCGGAAAATTCCATTCCCGCGGCCGCTGCCGCCCCCCAGATACTCAGCGCCGATGACGCAGCGCTCTACCGGCAGATCATGGCGGCGGAGCGCAATGGTGAAATCGCCCGCGCCAAGACCCTGCTGGCCAAGCTCAGCGACAAATCCCTGGAAGGTTATGCTGACGCCCAGCGGTTCCTGTCGGCCTCGCCCAGGCACATAACCGTCGCGCCGCTGGTGGAATGGCTGCACCAGTATCGCGACCTGGCCGTCGCCGAGCGCATCTATCGCCTGGCGGTGGCACATTCGACCAAAAAAGTCCGCCGCCATCGCAAGACCGTGATCGTGGCGGTGGTGACCAATATCCCGGTTCCCAGCGGGGTGGGCCGGCGCACCGGCGGCTATGAAGACCTGGAACTGCCCGAGCCCTGGCCGTCATCGGAAAGCGCGCGCCGGGCGATGCCGGGAATCCTGGCCGCCATCAAGGCGGGCCAGCCCGACCAGGCGCTGGCGATCATGCAATCCGTGCAAGCCGGGCCCGCCGACCTTGCCGTGATGGCGCACCGCATCGCCGCATCCTATCGCGCCGAAAGCCGCGACGCCGATGCTTATAAACTTGCCATCTCCGTATCCGACCCTGATGCCTTAAGGGGCGTGCCGCAATTGATGTGGGATGTGGGCTTTGCCGCCTATCGCTTGGGCGACTGGGTCAATGCGGAAAGCTGGCTGGAGAAACTGGCCGAAACCGTATCGGCGCAGAACAGCCTGCGCGCCCAAGGCGCGTTCTGGGCGGCGCGCGCCCATATGCAGTCGGGCGATCCGCAAAAGGTTGTGACCCTGCTGAATTTCGCGGCCGGCAAGCAGCCCAGCTTTTATGGGCAGATCTCCGAACGCATGCTGGGCATAGACACGCAGACCGGCTTTGCCGATGCCATTCTCAACCAGGGTGACTTTCACGACCTGATGGCGGCGCCTGCCGCGCACCGCGCCGTGGCGCTGTGGCAGATCGGCGAAAAGGAATTCGTCGGGCCCGAGCTCAACCGCGCCTTCGTGGACAATAGTGAAAGACTGGACCCCGCCATGTCGGCGCTGGGGCGCGCCATCGGCGTGCCCAATATCGAACTGCGCGCCGCCGAGGCCAGCGCCGCGCGCGGCATCATGCTGACCGGCCTGTTTCCGGTGCCGCCCTACAATCCCGATGGCGGCTACAGGATAGACAATTCGCTGGTGCTGGCCTTTGCCCGCATCGAAAGCCGCTTCCAGACCCAGGCCGTCTCACCGGTCGGCGCGCGCGGGCTGATGCAGGTGATGCCGGCCACCGCCGCCAAGCTGGGGGTGAGCAATCCTGACACTTTGTACGAACCGGGCACTTCGCTGGCGGTGGGCCAGCGCTATATCGAACAGCTGCTGAACCGGCTGGACGGCAATCTGCTGGAGCTGGGCGGCGCCTATAATGCGGGGCCGATGGCGGTGGACCGCTGGCGCATCACCAAGGCGGGCGGCAACGATCCGCTGCTGTTCGTGGAAAGCATTCCGGTGGCGGAGACGCGCTCCTATGTGAAGCGGCTGATGCTGTATCACTGGCTCTATCGCCGCCGGTTCGGACAGGATGCCAAGAGCCTGGAGGAAACCGCCAGCGGCCAATGGCCGACCTACCGGCCCGGCGCGTCGGTGCAGTCGGCCGATGCCTATGGCCTGAAGATCAACACCCAGAATTAGCGGTGACGCGGCCTGAATTTCGTTTCGTATCGAAGCGCATGATGGTTCTTGCATTGCCCAGGTAAGTGACCTCTTCAACGTCCGTCCAGCCACGTTTTCTGTAATAGTCCGGCAGAGTCCCGGAGGTGAACAGGAATAATTGGTTGTATCCCAAACCATCGACGTAAGAGATGGCGGCGTTCAGCAGCTTGGTGCCGATCCCCTTGGCGCGGTGGCTCTCGGGCACGAAGAGTTGACCCAGCCACGGCGTAAACTGCGGACGCACAGTCATTTCGTTCATCAGCAAATTCACTGAGCCGAGGACGGTCGTGTGGGTCATGGCCACCAAGACTCTCGGGAGCGTCAGACTGTGCGCGGCCTGCTCCAGGAAAGCTTCGTAGTGTGCCGGGGATTCATAGCCTGTAAGCGGTCCCCAATAGTCATACTGATCCGCCGCCATTTGCACGCGCCAAGGCGATGTGGGGTCAAGCGGGTGAATGGATAAGCAATCATCCGCCGCGGGCTCCGTCACACGCGCCCCATCGTGTGGATCGGCGCAAAGCAACCATAGATGAGGCGCTTGGCATCGAAGGGAATTTCCCCGGAAACCTCGAAGCGCGCGTCTTCGTGCATCTTTGCCTCGGCCGCATCCAGGCTCGCCTTGTCAGGCCACACTTGCCAGGTGAAGACAATCTTCTCCCCGTCCTTGGCGTTGACGGCGCGGCGGAAGTCGGTCTGTTTTCCATCGGGGACATTGTCCTCCCAGGACTCCACGATTTCCAGACAGCCATATTCCTTGAACAGCTTCGCCCCGTTCTGCGCCCATCTGCGATAGGCGTCCCTCTTTTCCGCAGGGACAGGGATTACGAAACCGGCGATGTACACGGGTCTGCTCCTCGCGATTGCATGGCCGGGCTCGCAAGCCGGAACTGAGACACTGCCAAAGTTAGAGCCTTGCGAGCACACCGGACGGCACGCGCAACGCATGCAGCAACAGCAGCGCCAGTCCGCGCCAGGCGCTCATGGGCGGGCGGGCGATATTGACGGCGCGGGCGCGCAAGCCCACCAGCCGCCGCCGCCCGATGCGGCGCACCAGGTCGGCATCTTCCATATCGGCCAAGGCGCGATAGCCGCCGATCTTCTGATAGAGCCGCTTGGGGATCAAAAGCCCCTGGTCGCCGTAAGGCAGCGCGAAGAGAGAGGTGCGCAAATTGGCTTTGAGCTCGGCGCGGCGGGCCTCGCCGCCGAAATCCTCCAGCGCGAAACGGAACACCGCCGCGCGCGGCCGTTCCATCACCGCTTGGCTGATGAAGGATTCTGCTTCCACTTCCCAGCCCGGCTCCAGCGCCGTCTGCGGATGCAGGAACAACAGCCAATCGCTCTTGGCGGCGGCGGCGCCCTGGGCCAGCTGCAGACCACGGCCCTTGCGGGCATGAACGACATGGGCCCCCGCCGCATCGGCGATGGCGAGCGTGGCGTCGGTGGACCCGGCATCGCAGACGATCACGTCCCGCACCACGCCGCGTACCGCCGCCGTGATCAGGCTGTCGAAACAGCGCGGCAGCAAGCGCTCGGAATTGACCGTTGGGATGACGACCGAAATCATGACACCATCATGACGTGGAGCGGGCCTGGGTGCAAAAACTTTGCGGCGGGGCGGTTACCGGGCCGCACACCCCCTAGCCGCCTTGATTAAACAACAGTAACATTGTTGCTGCAAAAATAAGCGGCGAAATGGCCGCAATCCAAAAACGAGGGGAACGCCATGAGGACGTCATTGAACATGCTTGCCGTGCTGTTGCTGGGATCGCTGCCGGCCTATGCCCAGGGCAGCGCCCAACAGGCTGGGCAGGCCGCAGCGGCAGGACGCGCGGCGCAACTGGCCATCGAGGCCGGATCACCCAAGCTCGCGGTGACGGAAGAAATCCTTCCCTTGCGCATTCCCGGCCACACCTTGGGCGAAACCGAAGGCGTGACAAGGAACAAGGCGGGCCATCTGTTCGTCTATTCGCGCACCGGCTGGGGCGGCTCCTCGCGCGGCGGCACGGCGGCGCGGCTGTTCGAGTTCGACCAGACCAACAAATACGTCAAGGAATGGCTGCCCGATTCCTATGGCGCGTCCTTTGCCCATGCCGTGCGCGCCGACGCACAGGGAAATATCTGGGTGGTGGATGAAGGTTCCAACACGGTGCAGAAGGTCGATCCCACCGGCATGGTGAAGATGGTCCTGGGCCGCAAGCCGGAGTCGATCGACTGGTGGGAAGAGTTTGTCGAACGCGGCGGCAAGGACACCAACATTCACCCCGACGGCAACATGGGCACCTTCAACCGCCCGACCGATGTGGCGTGGGACGCCGACGGCAACATCTTTGTCTCCGACGGCTACGTCAATTCGCGGGTGGTGAAGATCTCCAGGGATGGCGTGTGGCAGAAGTCGTTTGGCACTTACGGCACCGGCGACGGCCAGATGAAAATTCCGCATGGCATCGCGGTCCATGACGAGCGGGTCTATGTCGCGGACCGCAACAACAGCCGCATTCAGGTGTTCGACCTCAATCTCAATTTCCAGAAATACATTACGGGCGTGGGCCAGCCCTGGAGCGTCCAGGTCACGCCGAAATACATCTATAGCGGCGACGGCACCGGCAAGATCTACCGGCTCGACCATGACGGCAAGCTGCTGGGCTGGGCCCAGACCAGCCTGGGCCAGGGCCAGACCGGCTGCCTGATCCATTCGCTGCATGCCGAAGGCGACAATGTGCTCTACAAGGGCGCCTGCTCGTTGTGGAACGTGGAGAAGATTACTTTCAAAGAGTAGTACGTCTCTCTCAACATCTATCCGTGTCATCCCCGGCCGAGCGCCGCATAGCGGCGCGAGCGGAAGGGGACCCAGGTTTCGACATCTAGAGGTGGCGTTACCTGGGTTCCCTTCCCTCGCCGCGCGTGATCGCGCGGCTCGCCGGGAATGACATGGGGGAAACGCCTTCCCGACGTCAGGGTCAACGCCAAGTACCCACCCTTTACACTGCTGAGGCCCAATTCGAGTATAACAATCGCAAGAACCCCAACTTTTCGGGGCGGCAATAGCAGGCCTCTGAAGCAGGGTTACTGGTATCCGCTTCAGCGTAATCTACGGACCAGCGATAAACGCAAGCGGGGATAAGCGATGCTGAGGGGGCAACAAATCCGCGCAGCAATTGCTGCGGCCGTTTGGATTGGGCTTCTCGTGCCTTTGGCCCGACTGGAAACATCAGCGCCACCACTGCCACAGGCAGCACAAGCCAGCCATGCCAAACCCGATCCCAAAAAGTGCGAGGAGCGGGATTTCTGGGGACGTACTGTATGCGACCCAGTGGCGGGATATACGGGTATGCTCGCGCTGTTTACTGGTGTCCTGACCCTGGTCAGCATCGTTCAAATTGGCTTTCTCATTCGCGCTGATAAAGCTGCCGCAATCAATGCTGAAACCGCCAAACGGCAAATGGCGATAGCCGGCCAGCAAACGGAAATCTTGGAGAGGCAAAAGGAAATCCAGCGGCAAGAATTTATCGCTACCCATCGACCAAGACTACGTATGCGGTTGTTGCAAATGGAAAGGCCCGTCTTGGGAAAGCCCATCGTGGTCAAATACGAGGTCGTGAATATTGGCGAGACCAACGCCCAAATTGTCGACAATACGATCACTATCCGCGTTGACGCCGTTCCCCAGCCAGAAATACCGGGAGACAGGCCGAAAACCGTTCAACTCAATTTTACGCGGCAGTTCCATTTCGCCAACGACCTCAGGCAAGGTGAGGCGCTGCCTGCCAGCGGGGAAATAACCACTTTCGACCCGGCTTGGGGCTTCAATGGCCTTGGGGCTTGGTGGGAAAATCGTCTGTTTATAATTGGGATGATTAGATACATGGACAATAACGGGGTTTTGCGTAGGACCAGATTCTACAGAGTGGCCACTCAAGACCCCAACCGCTTCGTTTTCCCTCAGTTCGAGACTGCTACGGCCCTCGACCACGAATACGAAGACTGACGCCCTAGCTCCCCGCCCGGAACCAAACACCGTCTCCGTGTGTTTGCTTATGGTCAGGGGGGCTCCAACCACCCTGGCCATTCAAAGAAAAGCCTGGCGCACCCAGCCCCCCCCCAGCCCCGCGCCGGGCTTTTTTGTGTCTGAGGCCGACACCACCTGCACCGGGAACGAAGGCGCGGCGCTATTCGTTTTCCTACAGTCAGGGCGTCCTGAATCGCTCTGGCAATTCGAGGGAAAGCCTGACGTTTTTTAGCCTCTCCGCTCTGGCGTCAGGCTTTTCTGGGGCCGAAGCCTCTCCCGGTACACCTCGCCTACCATAATTTTGTGCTTGTTTTGTTCTTATTTTTGGGTATATAGTCCCAAATATGACAACCGTCCTGAACACCACCATCCGGCCCGAGCTGCTGCGCGGGCGCGGGGCCGTCTCCAACGCCGTGGGACGCTATGAAAAGCAGACCCGGGTGCTGCTGGATGATGGTTGGGACGATGGCTGGCGGGCGGACGACGATACCCCTCCCCCAATCCGCACTGAGGTGATCCACGACGCCACCCGCACGATCATCGCCCACAACAAGTCGCCCGACCTTTCCTTCAACCAGTCGATCAATCCCTATCGGGGCTGCGAGCATGGCTGCATCTATTGTTTCGCCCGGCCCACTCACGCCTATCTGGGCATGTCGCCGGGGGTGGATTTTGAATCCCGCCTGTTCGCCAAGCCTAACGCGGCGGCGCTGCTGGCCAAGGAATTGAGCGCGCCAGGCTATGTGCCGCAGGTGATCGCCATGGGCACCAACACCGATCCCTATCAGCCGCTGGAAAAAAAGATGCGCATCACGCGAAGCATCCTGGAAGTGCTGCGCGAGTTCCGCCATCCCGTCGCCATCGTCACCAAATCGCCCCTGATCCTGCGCGATCTGGATATCCTGTCGGACATGGCCGCCATGGGCCTGGTCAAGGCGGCGCTGTCGATCACCACCTTGGACCGCCGCCTGGCGCGGATGATGGAGCCGCGCGCCGGCACGCCCACGCGGCGGCTGCAGGCCATTCAAGGATTGGCCGATGCCGGCATTCCGGCGGGTGTGATGTTCGCCCCCGCCATTCCGGCGCTGAACGACCATGAGATGGAAGCGGTGCTGAACGCCGCCGCCGGCCATGGCGCGCGCAGCGCCGGCTATGTCCTGCTGCGCCTGCCGCTGGAGATCAAGGATCTGTTCCGCGAATGGCTGGAGGTGAATGTGCCCGACCGCGCCAGACATGTGATGGCGCTGGTGCGCTCCATGCGCGGCGGCAAGGATTATGACGCCAACTGGAACAGCCGCATGACCGGAACCGGGCCATATGCCCAGGTCATGGCGCGCCGCTTCCACATGGCGGTGAAGCGGCTGGAACTGAACCGCACCCGGGAGCCGCTGGCCGTCCACAGGTTCAAGCGCCCCACCCGGCTTGGAGATCAGCTCGCGCTTTTCTAAAAGGGTGCATGCCTGCCCCCGACTATGCCCATGAGTCCCGCCTGCTGAAGATCGTGACTGGCCCTATCTGCGGCGTGGACGAAGCCGGACGCGGACCCTTGGCGGGGCCGGTGGTGGCGGCGGCGGTCATTCTGGACCGCGGACACATTCCGGCCGGGCTGAACGATTCCAAAAAACTTTCGGAAGACCGCCGCGAAAAGCTGTTCCCGCTTATTATGCAAATGGCCGTGGCGGTCGGGGTGGGTGAAGCCAGCGTCGAAGAGATCGATCTGGTGAACATCCGCCAGGCCACGCATCTGGCCATGGCCCGCGCGGTGCGGGCGCTGGCCATCCCGGCGCAATTCGCGCTGGTGGACGGCAACGATGCCCCGGCCCTGTCCTGCAAATGCGAGACCCTGATCAAGGGCGACGGGCTCAGCCTGTCCATCGCCGCCGCCTCGATCATCGCCAAGGTCACGCGCGACCGGCTGATGGCGCGGCTGCATGACGAACATCCCGGCTACAATTGGCGCAGCAACAAGGGCTATGGCACCCCCGATCATCATAACGGCCTGAAAATCCACGGGGTCACGATCCATCACCGCCGCAGCTTTGCCCCGATCTACGGCATCCTGGATGGGGAAGATTCCGGGCAGGCAGCCTTGCCCAAATCCTGCACAGATTAGCCATATTGGGGGCATAAATCAGGGCAAATACCCGGCCCGCGCGATCCGGCGATTAACAAATCGCAACCCACGCTTCGACAAAGACGCTATAATGCTATTTCAAGTTGAGGACGGCGACGCGCAATGCCAATCGGCAGATCACCCATCCGGTCCCGCAGCAAATGCCCGGAATGCGGCAATCCGCTTTTCTATGTCAGAACGTCGTTCACGTTCCTGACGGGATTGAAGAAACGGCGCTGCCTTGCACCGGACTGCGATTTCGTCGATCCGCGCCGCTTCAGGATCACGACGCATCACTATGCGCCGCCCGCCGATCAGTTGCAGGACTGAAGGCGGCCTTCGGGATCGAAGCTGGCCATAGCGCGCGCGGCGCAAATCATCACCTTGCCTGCCGTATCGGTGAGTGAAACGCCCTGCGTGCCGGAATTGTCCAGGGTGCAGGATTCGATCCGGCCGTTGGGATAGAACTGCGCCAGCGCGCCGCCGGCGCATTTGACCACCGAACTGACGCGCTGAATGCGCGACAAGGGAACGCCCGGGCCGAGCAGACTGAAATTCTGCCCATAGCCATCGCCCGCTTGCGCCAGCTTGCAGCTGTCGCGTGTCCCGCGCAGTTGGCCATTTTCGCAAGGTGCCGCGCGCGTCGCCGGATCGGCATTGGTTGCATCGCTGCCATATCCGGCGACCTGCGGAAGATAAGTCGAGATATTGGCCGGCATCGCCGGCGTGTAAGGCTTTCCCCCCAGGCATACCGAGCGGGCCTTCACACAGCGCTCATAGACCGGTTTCCAGTTTTTCCCTTCAGCGTGTGACAGACACGCTTCCCAGGACGATTGGCAGATGGCCTGCCGGGAATCGGTGCCCTCAGCTGCGGCGGCCAGGCTCAGCAAACATAGGGAGGCGGCTGTCATGAGGGCTTGCCGCGCGTTCCGTTTCATCTGCCCCCCGCGCGAAGATTTTTTCGACTATCGGCTGCAAGCCTGCGCTGCGACCGCGATGATTCCGAAGGCGCCCCGCGAACCGATCAGCGAGATCTGGCGTGCGTGCGCCATCGCAGGCGAACATGTTTGCAGATCGTGACGCTCGACATTGCGCACAGCGCTCAGCGACGACACAGGCGTGCTGCCCATCAAGATGGAGGCGATGATCATGCCTATAATTGCCGGTGCGCGCATTGGGCTCCATCCGTGCACGAAGATACTGTTCGGGCGGGACTGTCGCCCAAATAGGTGAACGGATGGTTAGCGTCGCCTGGGCGCCGCACAATCAAGACTTTGTTTTGCCTCTATTTTTATTTGAATCGGATGGTGAAGAGTTCGCTGCTCTCGCGCCATTCGCCATCAAATGTCAGGCCGTCCGGCGGGCACGCTCCTGCGCGTGCAGACTTACAGGATCACCCAGAACGCGACCGCGACCAAAGTCCAGAATGCCAAGGCCGCAAACACAACGATGATGATGGCGCTGTCGACGCCATACACCGTGCTCTTTATCTCCGGCACATATGCGCTGTCCGGCACATACCCGCTGTCGGAAATTTCAACCATGAGAATGATCCTTCCACGGACAATTCATTTTAAATTAACCATATTTTCAGGGCGTTTCAAAGCCGTCAGAGCAGGTGCGATGCAACAAAGTGTGCTGCAGCACACTCTTTGGGCGGTCCGCTTTCCCTGCCCCGGGGTGAGTCGCGCAGCTGCCCGCCGGTCTGAATGTCCGGCACCATACATTGTGCTAATGATCCGGGGACGGACGAATTGTGGGGGCGGGGCCGGCTGGCGGCGGCAGCGTTGGACCCTCGCCCGGGAGCGCAAGCCCATCGCAGGAAGCGGGGCCTGACCAGGAAGCTGGCCAGGAAACTGGGCCGTCCACACACAACATCTGGTATGGGGATGAATCCAGGGACTCAAATCATAACACTTTGATTCCCCAAGACTCTTGACCGCGGACTCGCGGCGACTCAGTGTGAATCCCACTGTTGATAACACTGGGCGGGCAAATGACTTCTTTGAAACTGGATCACGTGATTGAGGGCGATTGTGTGGAGCGCATGCGCGCCCTGCCCGAAGGCTGTGCCGATCTGGTGTTCGCCGATCCGCCTTACAACATGCAATTGCGCGGCGAACTGCGCCGCCCCGACCAGTCCAAGGTCGACGCGGTCGACGACCATTGGGACCAGTTCAGCTCGTTCGAAGCCTATGACCGGTTCACCCGCGATTGGTTGTTAGCGACTCGGCACTGCCTGAAGGATACCGGCAGCCTGTGGGTGATCGGCTCCTATCACAACATCTTTCGAGTCGGCTCGATTCTCCAGGATCTGGGCTTCTGGATCCTCAACGATGTGGTGTGGCGCAAATCCAATCCGATGCCCAACTTCAAGGGCCGCCGCTTCACCAACGCCCACGAGACGCTGATCTGGGCGACCAAGAATCCCAAGCAGCAATACACTTTCAACTATGAGGCGATGAAGGCGATGAATGACGAGCTGCAGATGCGCTCGGACTGGACCTTGCCGATCTGCGCCGGAAACGAGCGCATCAAGGGCAGCGACGGCCAGAAGGCGCATTCAACCCAGAAACCGGAATCGCTGCTGCATCGCGTGATCGTCTCCAGCACCAAACCAGGCGATGTGATCCTGGACCCGTTCTTCGGTTCGGGCACCACTGGCGCAGTGGCCAAGAGGCTGGGCCGCCGCTTCATCGGCATCGAGCGCGAAAAGACCTATGCCGATGTGGCGCGCGCGCGCATCGCCGAAGTCGCGCCCGCCGACAGCGATGTGATCGAAGTGACCAAGTCCAAGCGCAGCGAGCCGCGCATTCCCTTCGGCTGGGTGGTGGAGCGCGGCTTGTTGCCGGTGGGCACGGTGCTGCGCGGCATTCGCAAGCATCAGACGGCCAAGGTGCGCGCCGACGGCACCCTGGTCACCGCAAATGCCAGCGGCTCCATTCACCAGATGGGGGCGCATGTGCAGGGGCTGGACGCCTGCAACGGCTGGACCTTCTGGCAGTTCGAGATGAACGGCACCTTGGTGTCGATCGATGTGCTGCGCCAACAGCTGCGCTCAGGGCTTAGCTGAAGAAAAGAGTGGACCGCCGCTATCCACGCCATGCTCGATAATCTTGCGCATCACCGTGGGCAAGGCGACCTCTCCCAGCCGTTCCGGCGGCACCCACGCGCCCTTGAATTTCGGGCGCGGGGAAATCTCGGCGGCATAAACCTCGATCTCCAATTCGAAATGCGTGAAGCCGTGGCGCACGATGCCGGCGCGCTTTTTCCATTTCGCCGCAAAGGGCGCCTGTTTCAGCGCCGCCGCGGGTGCGGGAAATTTTTCCGTCCAGGGCCCTAGCGGCGGCTCCAACATCGAAGCCAGCAAGCCTTTGTCCGGCCGCTTGACCAGCAGCACCGCGCCCGACTTGTCGCGCGCCACGAATGCCGCGCCGCGCTTCAGGGGCCGCGCAATTTTCGGCGCTTTTACCGGCAGCTGCTCCTGGAGACCGCGCTTGCGCGCCGCGCAATCATCCGTCCACGGACAATTTGCACAGGCCGGACGCTTGGGCGTGCAGATCGCGCTGCCCAGATCCATCAGGGCTTGGGCGAAATCCCCTGCCCGCTCCGGCACCAGCGCCGAACACAGAGCATGCAGCGCAACTTTGGCCTTGGGCATGGGCGTCGCCACGGCATAGAGCCGCGCAATCACCCGTTCGGCGTTGGCATCCATCGCCGCCTGTTTTTCGTCATAGGCGATGGCGGCAATGGCGCCGGAGGTATAGCTGCCCACGCCGGGCAGCTCCCGCAAGCCTTGCGCGGTGGTGGGAAATTTGCCCCCCATCTGAGCCACGATTTTCGCGGCGGCATGCAGATTGCGGGCGCGGGCGTAATAGCCAAGCCCCGCCCAGGCCGCCAGGACATCGTCCTGTTTTGCCGCCGCCAGCGCCCCCACATCTGGCCATAGCGTCAGAAACTTGCGGTAATAGGCTGCCACCGCCTGCACCGTGGTCTGCTGCAGCATGATTTCCGACAGCCAGATGCGATAGGGATCGGCACGTTTTCCAGATGGCGCGCGCCACGGCAGCACCCGGCGGTGGATATCGTACCAGGCAAGCAGGCGCGAGCTTAAGCGTAGGCGCGAGCCGGAGCGACCATCAAAAAGAGAATCTGGCTTTTTGGTCTTGGCCGGCGGCATACTTCGACCATGGCCCGAACCCCCAATGAGACTCAAGACGCGCCCCGTCACAACTGGCCCACCGTGATCGGCGCCGATGCCGGCGTGACGGGCGCCGCCGCCTTTGTGCGCGCCGGGTTCAGCGATCCCACCCTGGTGCTGCGCTGGAACGAGATCGCGGGCGCCGAAGTGGCGCGGCTAGCCCAGCCCCTGAAATTCTCCGAAGGTCCTTCCGGCGGCACCTTGACCTTGCGCGCGGTGCCTGGTGCGGCACTGTTTCTGGCCCACGAGAAACGCAGCCTGTGCGAGCGCATCAATGCCTATCTGGGGCGCCCCGCCGTGGCGCAGTTGAAATTCAGCCAAGGCGCGCTGCTGCCGCGCCCGCCTGTTCGCAAAATCGAAAAAAAAGCCGGTCCCGTGCCGCCAGACGATCCCAGCCGCCGCTATCAGGGCCCCGAAGGCCTGGCCAGGGCGCTGCAGGCCCTAGCACGCCGTCGAACGGCATCGTATTAGAGGCGCCGCCGCAGGAGCGTAGGCGCGAGCCGGAGCGACCAGAAATAACTTCTGGCAGAAAAGCGCGGCAAAACGAAAGGGCTCGCCATGTCGCGCAAGACTTGGATCATCCTGGGATTGATCGTGGCGCTGGCAGCCGGCGGCGGCGCCTATTATGTCCTGGGCGGCGACAACGACATGCAACCGGTCAATACCGCCGCGGGGGCGTCCGGCGTCACCTACGGGCCGCTGCCCACCGACCATACATTCGGCAATGCCAAGGCCAAGGTCGTGGTGATCGAATATGCCTCGCCCACCTGCCCGATCTGCGCCCAATTCCTGCTCAATGAGTACCCCAAGCTGAAGAGCAGCTATATCGACACCGGCAAGATCTTCTATGTCTATCGCACTTTCTTGCGCGGCCCCGACGATGCCTCGGCGGAAAAGCTCGCCCGCTGCATGAAGGACAAATACATGTCCTTCACCGAATCGCTGTTCCGCAACCAGGCTCGCTGGGACTATGAATTCGGTATCCCCTCGCCGGACGGCGTCCATGCCGCGCTGCTGCTGCTGGCCCAGGAAGCCGGCATGAACGCCGCCGATGCCGACAAATGTCTGGCCAGCGCCGTCGACGAAGACGCCATCAGCAAGGTGGGCGAAGACGGGGTGGCCAAATACGCCGTCGCCGCCACCCCCACTTTCGTCATCAACGGCAAGGCGGAAGCCGGATTTGAGAACCTCACGGCCCGGATCGACGCGGCCTTGGCCGGACGTTGACCCCTCCGGCCTTCGCTGGCCCGAGGGCCAGCTACGGCCACCTCCCCATGCCAGCGCGCTGACGCGCGCGCCGGGGAGGAGCAGTCAAATTGCCGTCCCTAAGCCATTGGACCGGGGCCTAAATCTCTGCCAAAAGACAGGCGCAAATCCGGGTACGGAGAGTCGCTGTGTCACGCAAATCGCTTCTTATGCTTGTGGCTGTGATCGTGCTGATCGCGGCGGCGGGAATCGGCTACTATTACACCAGCGGCTCCAGCCAGACCGCCGCCAATGGGCAGGGTTTTGAGATCGTGCCCAGCGATCGGGTATTGGGTAATGCCAAAGCCAAGGTCGTGCTGATCGAATATGCCGCGCCCAGCTGCCCGGTTTGTGCCGCCTTCAGCGCCCAGTCCTTCCCCCAGCTCAAGGCCAAATACATCGACACGGCCAAGATCTTCTATGTCTTCCGCGTCTTCCCGCTCAGGTCTGATGACGGCCAGGCCGAGAAAATCGCCCGCTGCCTGCCTGAGGATAAGTATTTCGCCTTCATTGACCTGCTGTTCAAGAATCAAGCCAAATGGGACGTTGAATTTAGTCAGATAAATCCGGCGCTTGCGACGCCGGAAGGGGTGCATGACGGGCTGGTCCTGCTGGGGCGCATCGCGGGGATGAGCAAGGAGCAGGTCGACCAGTGCATGGTGAACAAGGCTGAGGATGACCGGATCAACAAAGTGTCGTCGGACGGGGAATCCCGTTACAGCATCAACGCCACGCCGACCTTTATCCTGAACGGTGTCAGCATCGGCTCGGGCAATATTCCCTTCGACACAATGTCGAAGCTTTTGGATACAGAACTCGCCAAGCAGCATTAGGCGGGACGATTAAAGGACATAGCAGTTGAAGTTCACACGTCTCAGGCTTTCCGGTTTCAAGTCCTTCGTCGAACCGACGGAGTTGTTCGTCGAGCCTGGCCTCACCGCCGTGATCGGCCCCAATGGCTGCGGCAAATCCAATCTGTTCGACGCCATGCGCTGGGTGATGGGCGAAACCCGCCCGTCCTCGATACGCGGCAGCGAGATGGATGATGTGATTTTTTCCGGCACCTCCGGCCGCCCCGCCCGCAATGTCGCGGAAGTGACCTTGTTCATCGACAACGCGGACCGTACCGCCGGCTCGCCCTATAACGATTGCGACACGATCGAGGTTTCGCGCCGGATCGAGCGCGAGGCGGGCAGCGTCTATCGCATCAATGGCCGCGACGTGCGCCAGCGCGACGTGCAGATTTTCTTTGCCGACGCGTCGTCGGGCGCGGGCTCGACCGCTTTTGTGCGTCAGGGCCAGATCGGACTTTTGATTTCGCAAAAGCCCCTGGCGCGCCGCGCGATCCTGGAAGAAGCCGCCGGCATCGGCGGGTTGCATCAGCGCCGCCATGAGGCCGAACTGCGCCTGCGCGCCGCCGAAACCAATCTGTCGCGGCTGGAAGATGTCATCCGTGAAGTCGAAGGCCAGCTCGCCAGCCTGAAGCGGCAGGCCCGCCAGGCCTCGCGCTATCGCAATCTGTCGGGCCATATCCGCAAGGCCGAGGCGCTGGCGCATTATCTGCGCTGGACCGCCGCTGAGGCCCGTTCGGCCATCACCACCGAAGAGCTTTCCGCCGCCGCCGCCGCGGTGGCCGGCGCCACGGAAAGCGCCGCGCGCGGCTCCGCCGTGCAAAGCGACGCCGCCGCCGCCCTGCCGCCGCTGCGCCAGGCCGAGGCCGAGCGCGGCGCGGCGCATCACCGGCTGATCGCCCAGCGCGAGCAACTGGACGCCGAAGAACAGCGCGCCCGTGAAGCGGCGCAGCGCATCCGCCAACTGATCGCGCAAGGCCATGCCGATGCCGAGCGCGAACGCTTGCTGGAACACGACGCCGACAGCGCCCTGGCCGACCTGGATCGGGAAACAAGCAGCCTCAACACCGCGGCCGACAGCGCCGGCGAAGACCTGGCCGCCGCTGAAAGCTTGGCCGCCCTGATGTCGCAGACACTTTCGGACGCCGAGAAGCTGCTGGAGCGGTTGACCGCCGAACTGGCGGAATGGAACGCCAGGAAAGCCAGTTTGGAACGCGGCCGCGATCTGGCGGTCGCCCTTCTGGACAGCAGCAAGGGCCAACTCGCCGACGCCCAGGCACGCCTGAACACGGCCTTGGAACACGCCAAGGACGCGCCGGATGTTTATGCGGCCGAAGGCGAAACCGAAACTGCCCGTGCGGCGGCGGAAAAGGCCCGCGCCGCGGCGGAAGGCGCGCGTGTGAAATTCCACGGCGCGGAAAGCGCCGAAGCAACCGCGCGCGAACCGCTGGAGACGTGCGAACGCGAAGTTCAGCGCCTGTCCGCCGAAGTAAAGGCCCTGAGCGACCTGCTGCATCCGCAGGGCCAAGGCCTGTTTCCGCCGCTGGTCGATGCGGTCTCGGTCCAATCCGGATATGAAGCCGCCCTGGCCGCCGCCCTGGGCGACGACCTGCAGGCGCCGTTGGACAATTCCTCGCCGCACCACTGGCGCGACCTGGGTGCTTTTGACTTCGACCCCAATCTGCCGTCCGGCAGCAAGCCGCTCAGCGATTTCGTCAAGGCGCCCGGAGCGCTGGCCCGCCGCCTGGCCATGACCGGGCTGGTGTTTCCCGATCAGGGCGCAAAGCTGCAAAGCCAGCTCAGGCCCGGCCAACGCCTGGTGTCGGCGCGCGGCGATCTTTGGCGCTGGGACGGCTTTGTCGCCAGTGCCGACGCCCCCTCGCAAGCGGCGCAGCGTCTGTCACAGCGCAACCGCCTCACCGCCCTGGAAAGCGAAAATGAAATTGCCCGGCAGAAGCGTGCCGCCAAGTTTGCCGACTATTCCGCGGCAAAAGATGCGGCACAAGCGGCGCGCGACGCCTTGCGCACCGCCGAAACCGATGAGCGCGCTGCCGAACAGACGCTGATCGGCGCCCAGGACCGCGCCACCCGCGCGGCGCGCGCCTCCGCCGAGCGCGCCTCTCAACTGGCGTCCCTGGAAGCGGAGATCCGCCGGCTGGTTCAATCGGTCGAAGCGGCCGAGGAATCCAAATCCTCCGCGATCGCCGGTCTGGAAGAACTGGGCGACGGGGTAGAGCTCAATCAAAATGTCGCCGATGCGCGTGGGCGAACCGCCGATGCCCGCACCCAGGCAAGCGAGACCCGTGCCGCGCTGGAAGGCCTGCGCCGCGAAGGCGAGGCGCGAGCTGCGCGTCTCGCGGCAATCGGTGATGACCAGGCGCGCTGGAATGCGCGCAAGAGCGATGCCCAAAGCCATATCGGCGAACTGGCGCGCCGCCAGGAAGAACTGACCGGCGAACTGGCCGGCGCCGAACTGGTGCCAGAGCAGATTGCCCAAAAGCGCAGCGCGCTGCTTGATGCCATCGCCACCGCCGAGACTGCGCGCAATCAAGCGGCCGATGCCCGTCAGCAAGCCGAGAGCGTGCTTACGGAAGCCGACAAGCATGCCAAATCCGCCGACGCGGCACTGTCCAGCGCGCGCGAGGAACGCGCCCGCGCCCAGGCCCTGTCGGAAGCAGCCGGCCAACGGATCGAGGAACTCAAGACCCGCATCCACGATGAACTGGAGTGCGCGCCGTCCGATCTGGCCGAACGCGCCGAGATTCAGGACGGCGAGGAACTGCCGCCGCTGGAACAGGCCGAGAAACGCGTCGAGCGCCTGAAGCAGGAACGCGAACAGCTGGGCGGCGTCAATCTGCGCGCCGAAGAGGAAGCAGCCGAACAGGAAACCCGCCTGACCACTTTGGTGGCCGACCGCGATGACCTGACCGGCGCCATCGACCGGCTGCGGCGCGGCATCCAGAGCCTGAACCGTGAGGGGCGCGAACGGCTGCTGGCCTCGTTCGAAAAGGTCAACGCCAACTTTCAGCAGCTATTCACCAAACTGTTCGATGGCGGCGAAGCCAAGCTGACTTTCACCGAATCCGAGGACCCGCTGGAAGCGGGTCTGGAAATCTTCGCCCGTCCGCCGGGCAAGCGGCTGCAATCCCTCGCCCTGCTGTCGGGCGGCGAACAGGCCCTGACCGCCATGGCGCTGATCTTCGCGGTGTTCCTTGTGAACCCTGCCCCGGTCTGCGTCCTGGACGAAGTGGACGCCCCGCTGGACGACGCCAATGTCGAGCGCTTCTGCAACATGCTCAACCGGATGACCGAGATGTCGGGCACCCGCTTCTTGGTCATCACCCACCATGCCCTGACCATGAGCCGGATGGACCGGCTGTTCGGGGTGACCATGGCGGAGCGCGGCGTTTCCCAGCTGGTATCGGTGTCGTTGGCGGAAGCCGAGAAGATCGCGGCCGAGTAAGCGGCTGCCACTGGCGCGCCGGGGAGATTCGGGGCAATCACCGCCATGCCCGGGAAAATCCGCGCGACATAATGCGCGACAGGAGTTTTTGTCAGTAAAATCAGATTGTTGTGACAGTCTGTCTTTCTTGACACCCAAAAAGGGCGAACCTATGGTCCGCCCGCCTTCGACGCGCCGTGAAGGCCGGTTTCAGTTGGCTTTTCGGCATTTGGGAGACGGTTTTGACGGCTCCGGACCCGCAACGGCTGACCGATCTGGGCAAGCGGCTCGACGAGGCCCAAAAGCGGCAAGCGGCAGGAGTAAAACGCCCGCCGCCGTCGCAAGCGGGGATCGCAGGCCGTTTCGCAACCGAGCTGGTTGCGGCGCTGGTCGTCGGGGGCGGACTGGGATGGGGCATCGACTGGCTGTTTGGCCATTTCGGATTTCACACAAGCCCGGTCTTTCTGATTGTGTTTTTTGTGCTGGGCGCAGCGGCGGGGATCCGCAATGTGATGCACGCAGCCGCCGAGATTAACGCCGAGATCGCGGCCAAATCCGCGAAACCCGACGAGGAGAAATAGTCCGTGGCCATGAACCCGATGGAGCAGTTCGCCATCAAGCCGCTCATCGCCGAGCCGGTGCTGCACATTGCCGGCCATCCGATCTATTTTACCAACCAGGCGCTCTTGATGATCATCGTCGCGCTGGCTTCGTCGCTGTTCCTGACCCTGGCGGTGAAGCCGAACCGCCTGGTACCGACGCGCAGCCAGTCCATGGCCGAGATGTCCTACGAATTCGTCGCTAACATGATCCATTCGGCAACCGGTGAAGACGGGCTGAAATACTTCCCTTTCGTCTTCACGCTTTTCATCTTTGTTTTGTGCAGCAACTTCTTCGGCATGGTGCCGGGCAGTTTCACCGTCACCAGCCAGATCGCCGTGACCTTGGCGTTGGCCTGTCTGGTGGTGGGCATGGTGATCGTGGTCGGCTTCATGAAGCACGGCCTGGGCTTCCTCAAACTGTTCGTGCCGCACGCACCCTGGTACCTGCTGATCCTGCTGATCCCGATCGAAGTGATCTCCTTCCTCACCCGCCCGATCAGCCTTTCCGTCCGTCTTTTCGCCAACATGCTGGCGGGCCACACCATGCTCGCGGTGTTCGCCGGATTCGTCGTGTCGCTGGGCACGGCGGGCGGCATCTACATGGGTGTAGCGCTGGCCCCGCTGTTGCTGATCGTCGCGATCATGCTGCTGGAGCTGCTTGTGGCGTTCCTGCAGGCCTATGTCTTCGCCATTCTCACCTGCATCTATCTCAACGAAGCTCTTCATCTTCACGATCACCACTAACCCTCAAGAGGACCAAAAAATGGACGTCGCAGCTGCAAAAATGATTGGCGCGGGCATCGCCTGTATCGCCCTGGTTGGCGCCGGCATCGGCATCGGCAATGTGTTCGGCAGCTATCTGTCGGGCGCGCTGCGCAATCCGGGCGCCGCCGCGAGCCAGACCACCAACCTGCTGCTGGGATTCGCGCTGTGCGAAGCCACCGGCCTGTTCGGCCTGGTCATCGCGCTGATCATTCTGTTCACATAAGCGATAATGGCCGAAGAAACCGCTACCCACGCCACGACGCAAGCGCCAAAGGAAGGCGGCTTCCCGCCGTTCGACACCACGACCTTCCCCAGCCAGTTGTTCTGGCTGGGGGTGACGTTCGCGTTCCTGTTCACGGTGCTGTGGCGGGTGGCGGGACCCAAGATCAACGCGGCCATCACCAACCGCCGTGGCGCCATCAATGGCGCCATCGCACAAGCCAATAAGGCGCGCGCCGATGCGGAAGCCGCCCAGGCGAAGTACGAAATCGCGCTGACAAAGGCCCGCACCCGCGCCAATGCGCTGGCCGAGGAAACCCGCCAGAAGCTGAACGCGGAAATCGCCAAGGCCAAGACGGCTGCCGATGCCCAGGCGCATGACGCCATGGCCACCGCCGACGCCCGCATCGCCAGCACACGAGAGAATGCCAAGGCGGCCGTGACGGTGGCGGCACGCGACGCGGCCATCGCCATTGTCGAGCGGCTGACCGGCGACAAGGTCTCGGCGGAAGATGCCGCCAGGGCCATGGGGAACTGAGATGCTGCACGAGATTCTCAACGAAGGCGAAACCTGGGTTGCCGTCGGCTTCGTGCTGGTCGTCGCGCTTCTGGTGTGGAAAGGCGTGCCGGGCATGATCGGCAAGATGCTGGACCAGCGCGCCGCCGTGATCTCCGCCGAGCTGGAGGAAGCCAGGCGGTTGCGGGTCGAAGCAGCCGCCCTGCTGGCCGATTATCAGAAGCGCGCCGCCGGCGCCGAGGCGGAGGCCCAGAGCATCATCGCCGCCGCGACCGCGGACGCCGCCCAGTTCCAGAAGGAATCCCGCACCGCGCTGGAAGCCCAGATCGCGCGCCGCGCGGCGGGCGCCCAGGAAAAGATCGCCCAGGCCGAAGCCGCGGCCTTGAACGAAATTCGGGCGCTGGCGGCCGACAGCGCCGTCAATGCGGCGCAGAAACTGATCGCCGCAAGGCTGGATGAGGCGCGCGCCAAGACCTTGATCGCCGACAGCATCAAGGGGCTTGGTGAAAAATTGAACTAAGCGAAAATCGATACTGGTGGGATAAAACAAAGGGTAGCCGCGCGGCCGCCCTTTTTCATTTCGGCCGCGTCGTCAGTTCCCGCCGGTTTTGGCATCGGCCTGATAGAAAAGGACCTGACCTTCCTTGCTGCGCGATATCATCGACAAGCGGATGCTTTTGCCGGTGTTGGGCCGGCTGGTGGCACGGTGCCAGCGTTCTTCAGGGACATGGATCACGTCACCCCGCTCGCCATGGACCAGCCCTATGCCGGAGATCAGCACGTCGATCTGGCCGTAAACATCGACCCAGGCTTCCGCCATATTGGCGTGGAAATGCCCCCAGTCGGTGGCAGGCGGCAGTTGCGTGATGGCAATATCCCGGCGGGGGTTGGCGGAGGTATGGCCGTCAAACAAGAAGCGCTCACCCTTGCGCTCCGATGCGCCATATTCGTCAATATCAAAGAACGGCAGGTTGAATGAGTCATAGCCGCCGGTCGAAGTGATCTTGGCCTTGGCGTAGGTGTAGCCCTTGAGCGGCGTCGGCGTTTCGCTTTGCGGATAGGACGGCGCCTGCCCCGCCGGCGTCATGCGGATAAACACGACCGGCTCGCTGCCGGTGGTTTGCATGCAATAAGACAAGCGAGGCGCCACGTTGAAGGCCCAGCCCTTGGACAAAATCCTGGGCTCCTGGCCGTCGATGGTGATCTTGACCTGGCCGCTATAGATCCAACCGAAGGCGCGGTCGTCGGCGTAAAACAAGCACTTGGTCTTCTCGCCCGGCGCCATCGAGATGTAATGGCCGTCGAAGTCGCGGTTCAGCAGCACGCGCTGGTCCCAGCTTTTGGCGCGCCCGTGCGCCTTGAGGATGTCGGCGATATGCCAGATGGGCTTGTTGGGTCCCCTGTAGGGTGTTTCGGGAGTTTTTTGCGCCGCCCAGACGATGCGGGGCGGGCCATCCTCGCGGCCGGGAGCGGACCACCAGTTCGCCTGCGGAGCCGGAGCAGGCGTTTGCGACCATGCGGGACTGACGGCCAATGTCAGTCCCACCGCAAGCAAAATTGCTGCTTTGGTCGTCATCTCTCCCTACGCTTTTTCCGGATACACCACCCGCAGATGCAGCTCCTTGAGCTGCTTGGCATTGGCCGGGCTGGGCGCATTCATCAGCAGATCCTGGGCCTGCTGGGTCATGGGGAACATGGTGACCTCGCGCAAATTTTCCTCGCCCGCCAGCAGCATCACGATGCGGTCGATGCCCGGCGCGGTGCCGCCATGCGGCGGGGCGCCGTGGCGGAAGGCATTGAGCATGCCCTTGAATTTTTCTTCGGTCTCCTCGCGGGCGTAACCGGCGATCTCGAAGGCTTTCAGCATCACATCGGGATCGTGGTTGCGGATGGCGCCGGACGACAATTCATAGCCGTTGCAGACGATGTCGTACTGATAGGCCTTCAGGCCCAAGATCGTGTCGTTATCGTGTCTGTCCAAAGCGAGGAACTTCTCGCGGTCGAACTGCGGCATGGAAAAGGGATTGTGGGAGAAGTCGATCTTCTTGTCTTCCTCGTTCCACTCATACATGGGGAAATCCACGATCCAGCAGAACTTGTATTCACTGTCGGGGATCAGGTTCAGCTCGCGCCGGATGCGGGTGCGCGCCAGGCCCGCCAGGTTGGCGGCACGGTCGGGTTTGGCATCGGCCGAGAAGAACAGGGCATCGCCTGCCTTCACGCCTGCGGCCTTGGCCATGTCGGCCAGCACCTGTGCGGGAATGAACTTGGCGATGGGACCCTTGCCGGTCAGCGCGCCTCCATCCGCCTCGAACTGGATATAGCCCAGGCCCGCCGCGCCCTCGCCGCGCGCCCATTCGTTCAGCTTGTCGAAAAAGCTGCGCGGCTGGGGACCGGCGCCGGGCGCCGGAATTGCGCGCACCGTTTTGTTCTTGAAAGCCTTGAACTCGACTTCGGCGCGGCCGAAAATCTCGCTGACATCCACGATCTCGATCGGATTGCGCAGGTCCGGCTTGTCGGTGCCGTATTTCAGCATCGCCTGCGCATAGGGAATGCGGGGAAACTGGTCGGGCGGAGTCACTTTCTTGCCGTTGGCGAATTCCTCGAACACGCCCGCAAGCACCGGGGCAACGGCGGCGAAGACATCGTCCTGGGTGACAAAGCTCATCTCAAGGTCGAGCTGGTAGAACTCGCCCGGCGAACGGTCGGCGCGGCCATCCTCGTCGCGAAAACAGGGCGCGATCTGGAAATAGCGGTCGAAGCCCGACACCATGATCAACTGCTTGAACTGCTGGGGCGCCTGCGGCAGGGCATAGAACTGGCCGGGATAGCGGCGCGACGGCACCAGGAAATCGCGCGCCCCTTCCGGCGAGGACGCGGTCAGGATCGGGGTCTGGAATTCGGTGAAACCCTGATCGATCATCCGCCTACGGATCGAAGTGATGATGTTGGCGCGCAGCATGATGTTCTTGTGCAGCCGCTCGCGCCGCAGATCCAGGAAGCGGTAGGTCAGCCTGGTCTCTTCGGGATAGGCGTGATCGCCAAATACCGGCAGCGGCAGCTCCTGCGCCTTGCTCTGGATCTGGGCCTGCTCGATGCGCAATTCGACCTCGCCCGTGGCCAGATCGCTGTTCACCGTCTCGGCCGAGCGCGCCACCACTCTTCCCGTGAAGGTCAGCACCCATTCCGAACGCGCCGTGTCCACCACCGCAAAGGCTGCCGCGTCGGGCTCGATCACGCACTGGGTGACGCCGTAATGGTCGCGCAGGTCCAGGAAGATCAGCCCGCCATGATCGCGCCGGCGATTGACCCAGCCCGACAGGCGCACGCTGGTGCCGACATCGGACTTGCGAAGCTGGCCGCAGGTGTGGGTGCGATAGGCGTGCATAGCGAAAATCCCTGAGAATGGCGGGTTTTTTGGCGGTTTAAGGGGGCAAGGTCAAGGGCGGCCCAAACCCATATGGGCCAGCGCGATTTGGGCGGTTTTTTCGGTCGCGAAGCCCGGCTAACGTGGCCCGACACCCGGAGAATCGTGATGGGAATCGCCATGAAATTCGCAGCCGTCCTGTGCCTCGCCCTGCTGGCCGTCCCGGCCCAGGCCGCCCCCCCGCACAACATCATCATCTTCGTGGCCGACGGACTGCGCTATGGCAGCGTCACGCCAGACAACATGCCCAATATGTTCAAGCTAAAAGCTGCGGGCGTGGATTTCACCAACAGCCATTCGCTGTTTCCCACCATCACCACCGTCAATGCCAGCGCCATCGCCACCGGCCATTACATCGGCGACACCGGCGATTTCGGAAATACGCTTTATGCCGGCACACCCATGCTCAGCGGCCATGGCAGCCCCATCGCGGAGATGGAAAACAATACTGTGCTGGCGGAGATGAACCAGAAGTTCGGCGGCAACTATCTGAACGAGGAAACGCTGATGGCGCGCGCCCGCGCGCAAGGCTTCTCCACCGCGGTGATCGGCAAACTGGGGCCCACCCGCATTCAGGACTCCACCGCCGCTCCTGACGGCAGCGAGACCCTGATCCTGGATGACAATACCGGCCATGAGGGCGGTCTGGCTTTGCCCCAATGGTTCAGCGGCGAGATGAAGCAGTCCTTCCTCGCACCCGAAGCGCCGAAAAACACCGTGCCCAACATCGAGCAGGAAGTCTGGTTGATGAAGGCCGCGACGCGGATCGTGCTGCCGCATTTCAAGGAAAGCGGCAAACCGTTTGCCCTGTTGTTCTGGTCGCGCGATCCGGACTTCAGCCAGCACAACACCAAGGACAGCCTGGGCGAAACCCAGCCCGGCATCAACGGGCCTTCCGGCAAAGCCGGCACCCGCGATGCCGACACGACATTGGGCGAATTGCTGGCGGCGTTGAAAGAGCAGGGTCTGGACAAGACCACCGACGTCTTCGTCACCGCCGATCATGGCTTTCTCACCGTCAGCCATACCAGCGCCACCAGCCCATCGGCGAAATTCGGCGATGCGCCCGATCTTGGCAACGGCTTTCTTGCCATCGATCTGGCCAGTGCGCTCAGGCTGCGGCTGTTCAATCCGGCGCGCAATTTCGCCGGCGTGGATTACAGCAGCGGCGCCAAGCTGGCCGGCGGCACGGGCCTGCTGGGTAATCCGGCCAACCCCGACGTGGTGGTGACGGCCAATGGCGGCGCCGACCTGATCTATCTGCCCAAAGCCAATGCCAAGGATCTGGCCGGCGACATTGTCAGCTTCCTGACTGCTCAAGATTATGTCAGCGGCCTGTTCGTGAATGACGCGCTGGGCAAATTTCCCGGCGCCCTGCCGATGAGCGCGGTGAACCTGATCGGCAGCGCCAGGACGCCCGCGCCCTCGATCTATGTCAGCTTCCGTTCCTTTTCCGGGGACTGCCAGAACAAGCTTCAGTGCGCCGTGGGCATTCACGATTCCGTCCAGGCCATCGGCCAGGGCAGTCATGGTTCTCTGTCCCGGCCCGCGACCCGCAATTTCATGGCCGCCATCGGACCGGACTTCAAAACGGGCTATGCCGACCCTGCCCCGGTTTCAAACGCCGATATCGCCCCCACCCTGGCGGCCATTGCCGGCATCGCCCTGCCCGCCAAGGGCAAGCTCAAGGGCCGAGTGATTGGCGAGGCCCTGCTGGGCGGGCATGAGACAAAATCGTCGCGGCGAAGCATTCAGTCCGAGCCGGCCCAGAACGGTGTCCGCACCATCCTGAATTTCCAGCAGGTGGGCGAAACCCGCTATTTCGATGCGGCGGGCTTTGCCGGCAAGACGGTGGGATTGAGCCCACCCTGAACAGCACAAAAGCGACCCAACGCGCCCGAATCCGGCTATCACCGTCCCATGCGAATCGTTGAAACCACGGACGAACTCAGGGCCTTTGTCGCCGAGCTGGTCCACGCTCCCTATCTGGCGCTGGATACCGAATTCCTGCGCGACCAGACCTATTATCCCAAGCTTTGCCTGATCCAGGTCGCGGCGCCCGGGATTGAAGCGATCGTCGATCCGCTCGCCCCCGGCATGGACCTGGCGCCTTTTTACGACCTGATCCGCCGCCCCAATATCGTCAAAGTTCTGCATGCGTCGCGGCAGGACATAGAAATCTTCTATCTGCAGGGCGGCGTGCTGCCCGCGCCGCTGTTCGACACCCAGATCGCGGCGATGGTGTGCGGCTTTGGCGATGCGGCGTCCTACGAAACCCTGGCGCGCAAGATCGCCCATGTCGAAATCGACAAATCGGCGCGCTTCACCGACTGGAGCCACCGCCCCCTCAGCAAACGCCAACTGGAATACGCCCTGGCCGATGTCACCCATCTGTGCGTCATCTATGAATGGATGAAGGCGCGGCTGGACAAGACCGGTCGGCTGTCCTGGGTTGCGGAAGAAGTGGCGGCGCTGCAGGACCCCGGCCTGTACCAGTTGGAACCGGAGCAGGCCTGGAAGCGGCTCAAGCCGCGCACCACCAACAAGCGTTTTCTGGCGGTGCTGGCCTCCCTGGCGGCATGGCGGGAGCGCGAGGCCCAGGCGCGCGACATTCCGCGCGGCCGGGTGCTCAAGGACGAGGCGCTGAGCGAGATCGCCGCCCATCCGCCTGAGACGCCCGAAGCGCTGGAGCGTATCCGCGCGGTGCCCAAGGGCTTTGCCAATTCCAAACTCGGCAAGGGACTGCTCGAGGCCATCGCTGTGGGCCTCACCGCCGAGCCGCCATTGGAGGCGCTGACCGAAAACAAGCAGCGCCGCCGGCGCGAGCCCTCGCCCGCGGCGGTCGACCTGCTCAAGACCCTGCTTCGGCTGCGGGCCGAAGCCGCCGACGTCGCCCCGCGCCTGATCGCCAATGCCGAGGATATTGAACGGCTGGCCGCGCAGGAGGATGATGGCGTGGCCGCCCTTTGCGGATGGCGCCATGAGGTATTCGGCAAGGACGCCATCGCACTTCGCAACGGCAATCTGGCTATCGCCCTGGAAAAAGGCGAGGCTGTGATCGTGGAACTAGAAGGTGAGGAGTGATTTGCCGAGCGCCCGAAGCGTAAGCGAAGGGCCGAGTGACAAATGCCGCGAACGAGCGGCCAGGGAAAAATTCAAAGGGAGATAAAACAATGAAAGCCTTACTGATCGCCACCGCGCTGGTGGGTTTTGCCGCGGCCGCCCAGGCGCAAACCCCGCAACCCGCGGACTGGACCATCCTCAACTTTACTGCCGACACCAACAAGCCGGCTGACGTCACCTGGGACCGCATCGGCGGCCATGACTGGTGCGGCATCGCCAGGTTTTTGGATCTTAAGAGCTGCACCATCATGTCAGGCAAGGGCGAGCTGGGCTCGCTGCGTCTCGTCGAAGTCGGCCCCAACAAGATCGTGGAGATCGCTGTGTCGCGCACGCCGCTCTCCTACACCTATGCCCAGCCTTTCACGCCGATCTTCTATCATGGCACCATGTCGGTCGAGCCGGTGGACGCCACCCACTCCAAGATCGTCTATACCCTGATGTGGAACCAGACCGCGGTGGGCGATGCGGCGGCACAAAAGGCGGCGCATGATTCCCGCCAGACGCGTTTCCAGGCGGCCGTGGACAAGATGCAGGCAGCGGCGAACGCAAAATAGGGGCATTCATGCGCGTCCATACATCCATGGTCCTTGCCGGAATAGTCCTGCTTTCACCTGCCGCCTGGGCCAGGCAGCCTTCGGGGGACGGCGATCCGACCGAAACCTCCTGCATGCGGGGTGAGGATGTCACCGGTTCGAAGCTCGGCACGCCGATGATCTGCAAGACCAACGCCGAATGGGCGCAGCTGAAAAAGGACGGCTTGGTTCTCAATCCCGATGGCAGTCTTTTCGTTCCGGACAATGATCCGCGCAAGGTTGCCGCGCATGGCTGCACGATGGGCAGCGGCGGCCTCAGCAACGCCGGCAATATGGGCATAACGAGCCACGGCTACGACTGTCACTAAGCTGGCGGTGAGTTCCTCCATTGTCATGGCCCGCGAGTTCGTAGCGACAGCGTACGAACGGGCCACCCAGGTGCCGCACGCACCACGTCCGAAACGCAGGAACCGGGTTTCGATGAAGCCGAGAACTGGGCTAGCCTGTCCTGGCTTGGGGGGCTAATGCCGAGCCTGAAATCTCTGCTGATAGCATCGAGCGTGACGGCGGTGATTGGGTTCGCCGCGTCCATTATCTCATGGCAACGAGACGACCTGCTTCCGATGGGGGCGACGCTGGTTCTTATCGCGCCTCTATGCTTCGTGATCTGTTTGGTGATCGCTGTATTTGGGCTCAGAGCTTATGGGCGGAGAGGCCTGTGGCTGCTGCTGCCAATTCTCCCAGCGGGATGGCTGACATTGTTGACTCTGACGGCCATTACCCTTTGCGTTTTCAGATTATGCGACTAGGTGTGCTTGCTGCATAACGGAACTCTTTTCCACTTTGCAGCCCAGCCCAACTGGGTGGCCCGCAGTCGCGGGCCATGACACTGAGGGATGGCTAGGCCTCGTCGAGATTTACGCTGCCCGTCGCCATGTCTTCCGGCTCCTCGCCCGTATACGGGTCCTCGTCGGGGCCCAGCTCGTCGGACGGGTTGGGCACATCGAAGCCGGACGGCGGAATGGCTTCCAGGAAGCCGGCCGCCTTGAGCTCATCCAGGCCCGGCAGATGCACCACGCTTTCCAGCCCGAACTGGACCAGGAAGCCTTCGGTGGTGCCGTAGGTGACCGGACGGCCCGGGGTGCGCTTGCGGCCACGGATCTTGATCCAGCCGATTTCCATCAGGATATCGATAGTGCCCTTGGACATGGCGACGCCGCGAATGTCCTCGATCTCGGCCCGGGTCACGGGCTGGTGATAGGCGATGATGGCCAGGGTCTCGATCGCCGCCTTGGACAGGCGCTTCTGCTCCGGCTGTTCCTTGCGCAACAGAAAGGCCAGATCGCTGGCGGTGCGGAACTGATATTTTCCCGCGACACAGCAAAGGGTTACGCCGCGATTTTGATAAATTCCCTGAAGTTCCGCCAAGAGGCCGGGCACATCCGCACCTTCGGGCAAGGATGTTGACAGGGCTTTCTGGTCCAGCGGTTCGGAGGCCGCGAACAGGAGCGCTTCGACCATCCTCAGATGCTCGGGGTTGGCTTGCGGGCTTTCGGCATCCATCTGGGTTTCTATCGTCTCGATCATCTTGGCTACGCTGCTCATGTCATGCTCCCTGCACGGGTGCCTCGAAGGGCCGCTCCCGGTCCCTCACAAATATTTCGGCAAAAGGCGCCAACTGCTGGATCTCCATCTTGCCGTCGCGCGCCAGCTCCAGGCAGGCGAGCAAGGTGGACGCCATCGCCGAGCGGCGCCTGGCGCCTCCCGACCACTCGAAGGGCAGCAGGCGCGCCAGCGCGCTCCAGTCGGAAATCTTGCCCAGCATCCGTTCCAGCCGCTCGCGCGCCTCCTCGATCGGCAACACCGGCGCGATCTGCGGCCGATAGGCCTTGCCGCCCAGCTTGCGCACCCGGTCGGTCGCATAGGCCGTCAGCAGATCGTACATCGTGTCTTTGTAGGTCCGCAGCTTGATCACATTGACGGCTTCCGGATCGCCGCGGCCAAACACATCGCGGCCGAGCCGCTCGCGCCCCATCAGCCTGGTGGAGGCCGCGCGCATGGCGTCCAGACGCTGCAGCCGCCAGCGCAGGCGAGTGGCCATCTCGTCGGCGGTGGGTTCGCCGTCCGGGCCCTTTTCCTGCGGCAGGATCAGGCGGGATTTCAGATAGGCCAGCCAGGCCGCCATCACCAGATAATCGGCGGCCAGTTCCAGGTTCAGCTTCTTGGCGGTCTCGACGAATTCCAGATATTGCTGAGCCAGCTTGAGGATCGATATCTTGGCGATATCGACCTTCTGATTGCGCGCCAACGTCAGCAGCAGGTCAAGCGGGCCTTCAAAACCGTCCACCTGAACCATCAGCGCCTCGTCGTCCGCGAAGATGGCGTTCGATTCGAATTCGTCGAAATCTTCGGCCTGATCGGTCATGCGGACATCCCGGTAGAAGAGGCGCCCAGCAGCGCGGCCAGACGCGCCTCGGCAGCGGCCGGATCGAATCGCCCGGGAGCCGTCAGATGCGCCAACGCCTGCTTGCTGCGCCGTAACGCCTGTCCGTCCAGTTCCTTCACTTCCGATGCCACTTCGCGCATTTCGTCCATATCACCATTGCAGTGAAGCACCAGGTCGCACCCCGCGAACTGTGCCGCCCTGGCACGCACAGAAAGGGGCCCATCCAGCGCCTTCATGGAAAGGTCGTCCGACATCAACAGCCCATCAAATCCTATCTCACCGCGTATCACATCCCGAATGACTTTGGGGCTGGTGGTCGCAGGACGTTGTGGATCAATCGACTCATAGACGACGTGCGCCGTCATGGCGATCGGACATTGGTCAAGGCTGCGGAAGGTGACAAAATCGCTGGCCGAGAGCTCTTCGGCGCTGGCCGACACGCGCGGCAGCGCCAAATGGCTGTCCGCCCCTGCCCGGCCATGGCCGGGAATATGCTTCATCACCGGCAGCACGCCCCCGTCCATCAGCCCTTCAATCTGGGCCTTGCCCAACGCGATGATGGTGGCGGGATCGGTGGCGAAGGCCCGGTCGCCGATAATGTCGTGGGCGCCGGGTACCGGCACGTCCAGCACGGGCAGACAATCGACATTGATACCCAGGCTGGTCAGGTCATGGGCAATCAGCCGGGCATTGAGATAAGTGGCTTCGCGGGCCGCATCCGGATTTTGCCCATGCAGAAGGCCAAAGCGGGCGGCGGGCGGGCGCTGGCGCCAGTGGGGCGGCTTCAGCCGCGCCACGCGCCCACCCTCCTGATCGATCAGGATCGGGGCATCGGCCACGATTTCCCGCAATTGTTCAACCAGTCCTTTGACTTGCACCGAGTCGTTGATGTTTCGCGCGAACAGGATGAAGCCCCAGGGCTGGGTCTGGCGGAAGAAATCACGCTCCAGCGCCGACAGCTCCGTGCCGGCACATCCATAAATTGCGCGGCTGCGCATCGGCTACCTACCCGGGATACACGCACCGCCGTCGGCCTTGAGACGGTCGCACAGAGCGGTGGCCACTTCCCGGTCCGAAAAGCCGGCGACCCGCAGCCGGTACCAGGTACCCTTTTCGCCCAGATCGGCCTGCTGAACATTGTCGGAATAGCCCGTCAGCAGGGCGGCGTGCTTGGCCTTGTAGGTTTTCCAGGCGGCTTCGGCATCGGCCTGGGACTTGTAGGCGCCGATCTGAAGCACAAAGCCCCCCGCGGCTGCGGGACTTGGAGCAGCGGGCGCGGACGCCACCAAAGGACGGGGCGCTCCGGTGGCAGGCCCCGGCGCCGCAGTGCTGACCGCCGGCTTCATGGCCGGTGGCGGCGTGCTCGGAGCCGGTTTGGCCGGTGCAGGCCCCGAATTGGCCTGCTGGATCAGCGCCGCCACGGTCTTGGGAGGCGTAACTGCTTTTGCCGGGGCGGCAACGGCAGCCTTGGCTTGGGGCGGAGCTTGGACCTTGGGCGTGGCGGCAGCGGCTGCTGGCGGCGATGCCTGAACAGGCGCCGGTTTGGGTGCGGCAGGGGCCACCGCCGCGGGGGACGGCGCGTTATCGGCGCTATCGTCCGGCGGGGCGGGCTGCTCGTAAATCTTGAAGCCTTGATAGGGCACGGTATTGCCGCCGCCGTCCTGTGGCGCGACCCGCTCCGGCCCGTTTGCCGCGGCCAGAACCGGTGTCTCGCCCCGGCCGCGCGCCACGCCCTGGGTATAGGCCAGCCACACCACACCGGCGAACATGGCCAGTACCAACAGCGCCAGCACGATCAAAAGCGGCAGGCGCGAGCCTTCAATATCGTCTTCTTCCTCGGAGCCGTCGAACACCCGCACCTCTTCGCTGGGCTCATAAACGCCGCGATCGAAATTGGCCAAAGTCGTGGTTCCCGAATCTACCGGCGGGATACTAGCACCCGCAGGGCCTCGAATCACACCGAACTAGAGCTGGATTTCCGTCGAAAATACCCGCGCATATTCGGCCAGGGCATAACGGTCGGTCATGCCGGCGATATAGTCCCGCGCCACCGTGCCGGGAACGGCCTGGCGCGCGGCATCGGCCCAGTCCGGCGGCAGCAGCCCCGGATCGGCGACAAAGGCCTGATAGAGACCGCTCACCACTTCCTTGGCGCGCGACATGGACGCGGTGACCCGGGGATGGCGGTACATGTTTTCCATCTGAAATTGCTTCAGGGCTTTCAGGCGCGCAAACAGCGCCGGCGAAAAGCAGGCCGTCGCCCCGCCCGCACCGCGAAGCGCGGCGGCGGTCGCAAATTGTCCCGCGGCGAGATTGGCCTGGGTCTGGCCCAGCACATCCTCCATCAGCTCACTCATCAGGGTACGGATCAACTCGCCGATAAAGCGCGACAGTTCCAGATCGCCATGGCGCTCCAGCACGCCTTTGACATGGTCGCCAGCCAGGGGCGCATAGGTGAGATCCTGGACGGTGAAGATGCCCGCGCGCAGTCCGTCGTCGATGTCGTGGCTGACATAGGCGATGTCGTCGGCAAGGGCGGCGAGCTGGGCTTCCAATCCCGGCCATGTTGAAAGTTCCAGCGGCCAGCGTTTGTCGAAGCTGGCGATGGGGCCGGGCTGGTTGTCGGTTAGTGGCCCATTGTGTTTGACGAGCCCTTCCAGTGTTTCCCAGGTGAGATTGATGCCGTCGAAATCGGCATAACGATGCTCCAGCTTGGTCACCAGCCTGAGCGCATGGGCATTGTGATCGAAGCCGCCAATATCCCTGGTCACCGCATCCAGCGCTTCCTCGCCGGCATGACCGAAAGGCGTGTGGCCCAGATCATGCGCCAGCGCCACCGTCTCGGCCAAATCCTCGTCGGCGCGGAGCGTCCGCGCCAGGCTGCGCGCCAGTTGCGCCACTTCCAGCGAATGGGTGAGGCGGGTGCGGTAATAGTCGCCCTCATGCTGCACAAAAACCTGCGTCTTGTGCTTGAGGCGGCGGAAGGCGCTGGAATGGATGATGCGGTCGCGGTCGCGCGAATAACAGGAGCGCGTGGCGCTTTCCTGTTCCCTGTAGAAGCGTCCCCGGCTGGTCGCGGGGCTTGCCGCATAGGGGGCATGCGCCCCGGGCGGGCTGACCGCGGGGCCCAGCAGGCGCCCAGCCGGACGATCATGGCCCGGACTATCGGGAGCTGGGGTGTTGGTTTCAGCCATAGCGGGGACTACATAGAGGGTGCGTCCCAGACTGCAAGAGTACCCAGGAATCCCCATGACTGCCATGCCCGTGACCCTTTCCGACCGCGCCGCCCGGCGGATCGCCGATATTCTTAAGGCCGAAGCGGGTCCGACCGCGTTGCGCCTGGCGGTTACGGGGGGCGGCTGTTCGGGTTTTCAGTATAATTTCGCCTTGGACGACGCCCAGCTGGACGAAGACCTGGTGGTGGAAAAAGGCGGCGCGAAACTATTGATCGATCCGGTGTCGCTGGATTTCCTGGCCGGCGCGGAAATCGATTTCACCGACGATCTGATCGGCCAGGCCTTCAAGGTGAACAATCCCAACGCCACCGCGTCGTGCGGCTGCGGCACCAGTTTCACTGTTTAGCGCACCTGGATTGATACTGCGTCTTCCAGAAATTTCTGTCTGTGCTCTTTCTCTTAAGACCAAACGCAGGAGATTGAATATGACGGAAGGATTTTCGCGGCGTGAGGCGGCGCTATTGTGTGGCGGCGGCGTGTTGGCGACCGGCCTTGTGCCAGGCGCGAGCGCGCAGCCGACCAAGCCGCTTCTGCGGCGCGCGATCCCGCATGGCGGCGGCGAGACTTTGCCGGTTGTGGGCGTGGGCACCTCCGAAGTGTTCGATCTTGCGGCCGGCGACCGGGTGGCTCCGACTGCCGTGGTCCAGGCCCTGGTCGCGGGCGGCGGCAGCCTGATCGACACCGCACCCTCCTATGGCGAAGCGGAAACTGTGGTCGGCGATGTCGTCGCGGCGACAGGGTTGCGCCCGCGCGTCTTCATCGCCACCAAACTCGAATATTATCGCCCCGGCCAGGAAGGGGCAGAAGCGCAAAGGTGCCTGCAGCGGCTTAAGACGGAAAAGCTGGATTTGCTGCAACTCCACAATGTCCGCGACCCTCGCCAAAGCCTGGCGGGCCTCAACGCGCTCAAAGCGCGCGGCCTGTGCCGCTACACCGGCATCACCACGACGTTCCAGAACAGCTATGCCGCCGCGGAAGCGATCATAACGCGCGAAAAACCGGACTTCCTGGAGATCGACTATGCGATCGACAACCGCGAGGTGGAAGACCGCGTTTTGCCCGCAGCGGCGTTGGCGGGAACCGCCGTGCTCGTCGCTTTGCCGTTTGGCCGTGGACGCCTGTTCCGGACCGCCCTTGGCAAAAAGCTGCCCGACTGGACGGCCGAGTTCGATTGCGCCAGTTGGGGCCAGTTCTTCCTGAAATTCATTCTGGGTCATCCGGCTGTGACCGCCGTCATTCCCGGCACCAGCAAGGCCCAGCACATGATCGACAATCTCGGCGCCGGACACGGGCGCTTGCCCGACGCCAAACAGCGCGAACGCATGATCCAGTTTGTGGAAACGCTCTAGCGCTGTGTTAGCGGGCCTGCGCAAATCATGCTATCGGGACCCATGGTCCAAAAGCCTTCGCCGCTTGCGCGCCTGATCGGCCTTACCGTCGCCGTCGAACCGCAGGAAGTCAAAGCGGTCGCCCTGGCCTTTCTCTTCAATTTCGTGCTGCTGGGCAGCTATTACATCCTGCGGCCGGTGCGCGACACCATGGCCACCGTGTTCGGCGTCCAAGCTTTGCAGTCCCTGTTCACCGGCACCTTCGTCATCACCCTGGTTTGTGCGCCGGTCTTTGCCTGGTGCGCTTCCAAAATGAAGCTGGCGCGGCTGCTGCCTGGCGTCTTCTGGTTCCTGCTGATCAATCTGCTGGTCTTTTATGCGCTGTTCCGTCTGGCGCCCCAGAACCGCTGGCTGGCGGCCGCATTTTTCTGGTGGTTCAGCGTCATCAACCTGTTTCTCATCTCGATCTTCTGGACCTTCATGGCGGATGTGTTTTCGTCCGCCCAGGCAACGCGGCTGTTTGCCTTCATCGCCGCCGGCGGCAGCACGGGCGCCATCGCCGGTCCGCTCATCACCCGCGCGCTGGCCGGCAGCATCGGAGTGAGCGGCTTGCTGCTGGTGGCGGGCGCGGGTTTTCTCTGCGTTATTCTTCTGATCCATGCCCTGATGCGGGAAAAGGAAAAGCTGCGGGCGCTGGACAAAGAAGCCCAACAGACCACCCTGGATCACAACCTGCCGGGAAATCCCCTGCGCGGCTTTGCGTTACTGCTGAAATCCTCTTTTCTGCTGAACCAGGCCGCGTTCATGCTGTTGATGACCTGGATCGCCACAATATTCTATTTCCTGCAGACCGACCTGATCGCCAAGACCTTTCCCGGCATGGAAAGCCGCGCCATCGCCTTTGCGGACGTGGATCTGTTCGTCAATATCTGCTCCGCGGTCATTCTGATCTTCGGCCTTGGCCGGGTGTTGCAGCGGTTTGGGGTGACGGCGAGCCTGCTGCTGACCCCGCTGTTGATGGCGGGCGCCTGTCTGGCGATCGCCCTTGCGCCCAGTTTTTTCCTGATCCAGGCGGCGCGGGCGACGCAGCGCATTTCGCAATATGCCGTCGCCAGGCCCAGCCGCGAAATCCTGTTCACGGTGGTGGATCAGCAGAGCAAGTATAAAGCCAAGAACGTCATCGACACGGCGGTGTACCGGTTCGGCGATCTGTCCTCTGCCTGGATACTGGCAGGGATGCGCGCCGCCGGCTTCGGCCTTTTGGGCGCGATGGGTTTCGGAATAGCCGTATCCGCAATGTGGGGCGCCGTCGCCGTGGCGCTGGGGCGGCGCTACCAGACCCTGGGCGGCAAGCCCGCCTCTGCCGCGGCTGGGTGACGCCCAGGCGCTGTCCCAACTTGTTCTTTTGACTATACTGGATCAGGGCCGGAGCAAATCCGGAAACCAGGGGAAGGGGCCGTCATGTTTGCGCGCGCGTTGAAGTCCATCGCCGGTATCGAGCCGCACGAGGTCAAGGCGGTGGTTACCGCCTTTGTCTATTTCTTCTTCCTGATGGCCAGTTATTTCATTCTGCGCCCCCTGCGCGACACAATGGGCACGGTCTATGGCGTCGCCCATCTGCAGGAGCTTTTCACCGGCACATTCGTGCTGAGCTTCATCGTGGCGCCGATTTTCGCCGGCCTGGCCTCGCGCATCCGGCTGGCGAGCTTCCTGCCCTGGGTCTATGGCTTCATCGCCATCACCATGGTGGTGTTCTATTTCCTGTTTCAGAATGTGGCGAATGACCGCTGGGTCGCGGCGGCATTTTATGTCTGGCTCAGCACCTTCAATCTTCTCACCATTTCGGTGTTCTGGAGCCTGATGGCCGACACGTTCTCCAGTGCCCAGGCCCGGCGCCTGTTCGGCGTCATTGCCGCTGGCGGCACCGCCGGCACCATCTGCGCGCCGGCCTTTATTGCTCTGTTCGTCAGCAGCGTCGGCACCAACAGCCTGCTGCTGATGTCGGCGGCCGGTTTTACCGTCACCGCCTTCCTGGTGCGCCTGCTGGAAACGGAAAAGCGCAAGCTCGCCGGCGCGCAGGCTCAGCCGACAACATTGGACCGCAAGCTGGGCGGCAATCCGTTTGACGGCTTCGCCCTGTTGTTCCGCTCGCGCTATCTTTTGATGATCGCTCTGTTCCTGCTGCTGATGACCTGGATATCCACCGTGATCTATTTCCAGCTGGGCGATTTGATCAGCAAGGAATTCGCCAGCCGCGCCGCCCGCACCCAGGCCTATGCCACCATCGACCTGGCGACAAATTCCATCGCGGTCCTGATCCAGCTGTTCGGCACTGGGCGCTTCATCCGGCGCTTCGGTCTCACCACAGGATTGCTGATCAATCCCGTCATCATGGTGCTCGCGTTTGTGGCGGTCGTTTTCTCGCCGGTGCTGCTGGTGCTGGGCGCGATCCAGGTGACGCGGCGCTTTTCAGAATATGCCATCGCCAAGCCCAGCCGCGACATGCTGTTCACGGTGGTGGATCAGCAGGCCAAGTACAAAGCCAAGAATGTGATCGAGACGGTGGTCTATCGCTTCGGCGATCTGACCTCGTCCTGGGTCAGCGCCGCGGTGCTGCCGTTCGGTGTGGCCGGGCTTGCGGTGTTCGGCATCGCGATTGCGGTCGTGTGGTTCCCCGTCGCCTGGCTGCTGGGCCGCCAGTACGAGGCCGTGCGTGACGGCACCGTCCTGGTTACATCCCCAACTTCTGCTTGAGCTCGGCGGCGCTTCCCGCCACGCCATAGCCGGGCCCGCCGCGCTGCTGGAATTTCTTGGCGCTGTCCAGCCCGCCGACCAGCACCGGCTCGAAGCCGGCATCGCGTACTAGGGCCTGGGCGACGCGCACCGCTTCGGCATCGTCACCGGCAATGGGAATCGCCAATTTTGGATCAGCCCGGTTCGACTGGGTCTTGAAGGTATTCCAGCCCAGGGTGTTGAAGGCGCGCACCAGACGCGTGCCGGCGAGATATTTCTGCGAGGTGACGCCGGTGCCGTTCTCGTCGGCTTCCTTGGTAATGGCGTCGCCATCGCGGGTAGGAACCGCGTTGCAGGCGTCCAGTATGACCTTGCCCTTCAGCGCGGCGCGATAGTCAGTTCCGATCTGGGGCAAGGCGGCGTATGGGACGGCAATGAACAGCGCATCGCCAAAGGCGATGGCCTGGGCCACGGTGCCGGCATGGGCCAGGGGGCCGAGCTCGGCCACCATATCCTTGAGTTCGTCGGGGTTGCGGGAGGAGAACATCACCGGATGGCCGCTCTTGACCCACAGGGCGCCGACCGCACCGCCGATATTGCCGGCCCCGATCACGCCGATGGACCGCTTGACCTGCGCCAAGGCCCGTGGCGCGGCGGCAACCGCCATTGCGCTGCTGGCGGCAAGCAGGGTGCGGCGGGTGAAGAGCTGGTGCATCGGAACCTCCCATTTTTGCCGCAAGGTTACGCCAAGCGCGCGGTTTCGCAACCGGCTTGCCTCAAATCCGGCCGGACAGGAGAATTCATAACGAAATCAGCGGCAGCCTATATTGGTGCCTGATCTGCTTTGCGGTAATTTGCCGCCTAAGGGAAACAAATAAGGGGAGAAACGCCGTGAAGCATCAATGGATTGTGGCAGGCGTCTTAGCCGCGCTTGCTTTGTCGTTTCCGGCCAGCGCCCAGATCGCGGGGTCCGACCATTTCGCGACCTCGGGCGGTGCGGTGGACATCGTCCCCATCCATCATGCCAGCTTGATGCTCGCCTATAAGGGTACGCATATCCTGATCGACCCGGCGCCGCTGGACGGCGCACAGGGTGACGCGGTCACGGCGCCCTACAAGGCGATGCCGCGGCCCGACCTGATCCTGATCACCCATATTCATGGCGATCATTTCAATGCGCCGATCCTGCAGGCGGTCGCCGGGCCGAACACCGTGATCCTGGCGCCGCAGAATGTGCGCGACGCCATGCCCGCCGATCTTCAGGCCAAAGTGAAGGTGATGAAAAATGGCGACCATGATGTGTTCGCCGCCATCCCGGTCGATGCGGTGGCGATGTACAACACCACACCGGCAAAAATGAATTTCCACCCCAAGGGTCTTGGCAATGGCTATGTCCTCGGCTTTGCCGACAAACGTGTCTATGTCGCCGGCGACACCGAAGAGACGCCGGAGCTGGCCCATCTCGCCAATATCGATCTGGCGTTCATTCCGGCCAACCTGCCCTACACCCAGACGGTGGAGGCGGCGGCCAAATGGGTGACGGATTTCCGCCCCAAGATGGTCTTCCCCTATCACTATCGCAACCAGGACGGCACCACGAGCGATATGGCCGCCTTCTCCACCCTGGTCGGCAAGGCCAGTCTGGTGCGTTTGCGCAAATGGTATTGAAAAAACCGCTCATCGTTTTTGCCGCCCTGCTGTTCGCCATCACTCCGGCCTATGCGCAGATTGCCGGCACCGCCAATCTCGACGGCCCGCAGCCGATGGTGAACACTCCGATCCCCGACGGCGATTTCGCCGCCGTGGCAAAGAAGCTGGGGCTGGTGGAAAGCGCCAAGCCCGCGCGCGAGTTGATCAAGGGCTGGCAGACGCCGCGCAAGATCCTGGTGGGTGTGGACAACAACACCAACCGCCTGGCCTGGCTGCAGGCGGCGGCGCCCGGCGTCAAGCTGGTGGCGGTGCGCACACCGGAAGAAAAAAAGCGGGAGATCGCCGACGCCGATGCCTTGTTGCGCATGCCCTGCACCCGCGAAGACATCGCCGCGGGCAAGAAGCTGCATTGGATTCAGCAGGGCAGCGTCACCGTCGCCGGCTGTTTCGCGGCCGCCGAACATACCAGCGTCCGCCAGGAGGTGCCGCAGCAGCTGATGGACGGCACCGTGGTCATCACCAATCTACAGGGTGTTCTCACCCGCCCGCTGGCCGAACATGCCATCGCCATGATGATGACATTGGGCCGCGCCCTCGACATCAATGTGCTGCAGCAAGCCAAGGGACATTTCGACCGCGCCGCGATCCCGCCGGGGCGGCTTTGGGTGTTTGAAGGACGCACCTTGCTGGTGGTCGGGTTGGGCGGCATCGGCACCCAGGTGGCGCAGATCGCCCATGGATTGGGCATGACTGTGATCGCCACCCGCAATTCCGGCCATCAGGGACCGGACACTGTCAGTTATGTGGGACTGTCCAGCGAGTTGCCGGAAATGGTCGGCAAGGCCGATGTCGTAGTGTTGGCGGCGCCGCTGACACCGGACACCCAGCATCTGTTCAATGCCGCGATGTTCGCGCGCATGAAAAAGGGCGCGCTGCTGATCAATATCGCCAGCGGCGGGGAAGTGGTGAGCAACGATCTGGTCGCAGCCCTGAAATCCGGCCAGCTCGGCGGCGCCGGACTGGATCTGGCCGATCCGGAAAATCCGTCCAGGCTGGCGCCCGGCGATCCGCTGTTCAGCGCGCCGAACCTGATCATGTCGCCCGAGACAGCCTCCCATGCGGTCGATACCGAGGCGGCGTCCGGCGGCGAAGACATGTGGATCATCGCGCGTGAAAATCTCAAGCGCTATATCGCCGGCGACAAGCTTTATTCCGTGGTGGACGCCAAGCGCGGCTATTAGAGTTTTGCCGACCGCCGCCGGATGCGGGAACGCGATAAGTTACATAAGCAACCAATTCGAGTGAGTCATATTCAAGCATGAAAATCGCCACCTGGAATGTGAACTCCATCAAAGCCCGGCTGGAACCGGCGCTGGCCTGGCTGAAGGCGGCCGATCCCGATGTCGTGGCCTTGCAGGAAATCAAGACGGTGGACGAAGGTTTTCCGCGCGAGGCCTTCGAAAGCCTGGGCTATAATTGCACCGTACACGGACAAAAAAGCTATAACGGCGTCGCCATTTTGTCCAAGCGGCCGGTGGAGGATGTCACGCCGCGCCTGCATGGCGACGATGCCGACGACCATGCCCGCTATCTGGAAGCGGTGATCACCGGCGATCACGGCACTGTGCGGGTGGCATCCATTTATGCCCCCAACGGCAATCCCTTTCCCGGTCCGAAATTCGACTACAAGCTGGCCTGGCTGGAGCGGCTGCGCCGGCATGCCCAGAAACTGCTGGCCGATGAAGAGCCAGTCGTGCTGATGGGCGACTACAATATCATTCCCGAAGACAAGGACGCGGACAGGCCGAAAGCCTGGCTGAAGGATGCCCTGTTCCAGCCCCAGTCCAAGGCGGCGCTGCGGCGGATCGAAAATCTGGGCTACACCGACGCCTATCGCGCCCTGCATCCGGAAGGCGGGCACTACACCTTCTGGGATTATTTCGGATCCTGGGAGCGCAACAACGGCATCCGCATCGATCATCTCCTGCTGTCGCCGCAGGCCCTGGACCGGCTGACCAAGGCCGGTATCGACAAGGAGGTGCGGGGCGCCAGCGAGAAACCATCCGACCATGTTCCGGTGTGGGTGGAACTATCGATCTAGTTTTTGATGGTCGCTACGAACGGGGCCCTCCGCTATGCTCCGGGTCCGCCGCTGCCTTGTTATGGTCGCACGGGTCGCACTACGCTGCCGCTAGCGACCCTGCGCTACACTCCGGGTCCGCCGATGCTCCTGTCTTCTTGCCGCCCCATTCTTCGCTATAGTTGCGTGTCATGAAATCACTTCTGCTCCTTGCCGCGACCTGCGCCCTGTTCTGCGCGCACCCGGCCTTTGCGTCCGAAAAGCGCGTGCTGCGCATCGACAGTCTGTTGGCCTCCCAGAAGGGCGGCGTCATCACGCTGCAGGCCAAGGGTGCGGTACAATCGGGCGGCTGGACCCGGCCGCGCCTGCATGTGATGCATGGCGATGGCCGCACCATAACGGTGGAGTTTCTGGCAACCGCCCCCCCGCCGGGCATGACCGTGATCGATGCCGTGGTGCCGGTGACCGCTTCGGTCGCGGTCAAGGGCCGCGCCGCTTCGGTGCATGTGCTGGCGGAGGAAAACGAAGTCACCAGCCAGGTCCTGCATTGATTTGGCCTATCACTTCGCACCATGAGGCCGTATGCAAATAGACGTGATTTCCGACACGGTTTGCCCCTGGTGCTTCATCGGCAAGCGGCGGCTGATGCGCGCCATGGCGCTTCGCCCCCATATCGCCTTTGACGTGAAATGGCGCCCCTATCGCCTGGACCCGGCGGTGCCCAAAGGCGGCATGGACCGCCAGGCCTATATGCGCGCCAAGTTCGGCGACGATCCGATGAAGATCGTGGAGATGCACAAGCTGATCGCGCAGGACGGTGAGAAAGAAGGCATCGCGTTCGACTTTGCCGCCATCGCCCGGCGGCCCGACTCGCTGGACTCCCACCGCCTGATCCGCTGGGCGGAAACCGCCGGTGTGCAGGACGAAGTGGTGGAGCGGCTGTTTATCGCCTATTTCGAGAATGGCGAGGATATCGGCAACATCCGCGTGCTGGCCGATATCGCCGATTTGTGCGGCATGGACGGGATAGACGTGGCGCAGATGCTGGAGAGCGATGCCGACGCCACCCTGGTCGAGCGCGAAGACCAGATCGCGCATGAAATGGGCGTGACCGGCGTACCGGCGATGATCTTCGGCGGCAAGCTGGCGGTGTCGGGCGCGCGCGAGCCGGAGATGCTGGCGGTGGTAATCGACCGGGTGGCGGAGATGGCGGCCGGCGCGCCCGCCGAGGTGTCCGAAGACGAAGAAGAATCCCAGGAAGATTAGTCGGTGTCGAAGCCGTCAGGCCGCGTCGGCGACGACTTTGTTGCGGCCACTGCGTTTGGCCCTGTAAAGCGCCTGATCGGCGCGATGGAGCAACTGCTCGGCGGTATCGTCCTTGCCTTCCGCTGTGGCGATGCCGATGGAAATGGTGATATTCAGCTTGCCGGGCGCGCGGCTGATATCGATCGGCGTGGTTTCGATCGATTGGCGCAGGCGTTCGGCGATATTGTAGGCAAAGGACATGTCGGTGTCCGGCATCACGACCACGAATTCCTCACCGCCGTAACGGCAGGCCAGGTCGATACCGCGCACATTGGCGCTGATGCGGGAGGCGAATTCTTTCAGTACCTCGTCGCCGATGTCATGGCCATGGGTGTCGTTGACGTGCTTGAAGAAATCGATATCCATGATCACGAAGGTCAGCGGACGGGCATTTTTCTTGGCATTGGCCAGCAGAGTATCCAGGTGCCGGCTCATATAGCGGCGATTGTGCAGACCGGTGAGCTGGTCGGTGATCGCCATTTCCAGGCTGAGCTGAACATTGTGACGCAAGCGGTCGGCATAGCGCTTTTTGCGCAGCTGGGTACGGACGCGGGCCACCAGCTCATTCTTGTCCACCGGACGGGTGAGATAATCGTTGACGCCCATTTCCAATGCCTGGGCCAGCTTGCGGCGGTCGCCATCCGAAACCACCACCAGGATCGGCACATGACGGCCTTCCGGCAGGGAACGCAGCTGCGAGCACAGGCGCAAGCCGTCGAAGCTGCGCATGCCCAGCGACACCACGATCAGGTCGAAATCCCCGCCCTTCACACGCACCAGCGCTTCCTCGAAGGTGTCGGCGGATGAAACATTGTGGGCCGGCGTCAGTGCGCTGGAGAACCAGGCCACCGATTCGGCTCTGTCCTCGATGACCAGGATGCGGCCGGATTGGCCATTCTCGGTCAGGGTCTCGGCCGGATCGACCAGACCCATGCCCTGACCGGTCGATTCGCGCATCCGAAGTTCGTCGGTCATCATCTTCAGGCGCACCAGTGAGCGCACCCGCGCGAACAAGGCGGCGTCATCCACCGGCTTGGTGAGAAAATCGTCGGCGCCTGCCTGCAGACCGGCGACGCGATCGCTGGGTTGATCCAGCGCCGTCACCATCACCACGGGGACATGCGCGGTCTTGGGATTGGACTTGATGCGGCGGCAGACTTCAAAACCGTCCATGTCTGGCATCATCACATCCAGAAGCACGATATCGGGAACGGCCTCTTCCATCCGGGCAAGACATTCCAGACCGTTTAAGGCGGTGATGACCTCGAAATATTCCGCCGACAGCTTGGCTTCAAGCAGCTTGACGTTGGACAGTATGTCGTCAACAACCAGAACACGGGCCGTCATGGCGTGTTACCCGACGAAGCGGCGCACGGTATCCAGAAAGCTGGTCACCGAGATGGGCTTGGAAATGTAAGCCTCGCATCCGCCCTGGCGGATGACGTCCTCGTCGCCCTTCATGGCGAAGGCGGTGACTGCGACGACGGGTATGTCTTTGAGGTCTTCATCTTCCTTGAGCCACTTGGTGACTTCCAGGCCGCTGACTTCCGGCAACTGGATGTCCATCAAGATCAGATCGGGATGGTGCTCGCGGGCGATGTCCAGCGCTTCCATGCCGTCCTTGGTCTGCAGGATCTTGTAGCCGTGGGCGTCAAGCAGGTCGTGGAAGAGCTTCATATTGAGCTCATTGTCCTCCACGATCAGGACCGTTTTGGCTTTTGCGTCCATGACTCAGGTCTCCGGCGCTGTCTGCACCAAGCCCAGGGCCCGGAAGGGGCTCTGGCTGTTTTCAGCAGTATTAGGGATTATCTCTTAACGCTCCCTTGACGATGGCCGCCCTCTTTGGGGCCTCTGGCGCCGCTTTTTCCCGCCGTTCCCCGTCCGCCGGACCTTGTCTTGGGCTGGAGCGCCAAAAACCTTGGAAATATATTGTTAAAGAATGTCCCTGAATCGGGGGCGCGGACGAATTTGGCTCTGGGGTTTGGGTTTTAGAAGCAACCGTTCAGCCTTTGGAAAGGCATCCACCATCAACCGGAAGGCCCATCCTGCCCGTTTGCCGTCTTGGATACGACGCCGCGCAGCCGCTTGCGCGCCAGACCGGGTTGAGGAACAGTCCGGGCAAAACAGGGAATCCGGGGGAAGCCATGGAACGCGTGCGCTTCAAATCGCTCGATGTGTTTCGCGGCATGACGATATGCTTGATGATCATCGTCAATACGCCGGGGGCCGGGGCCGATCCATACCCCATTCTCGATCATGCCGATTGGTTCGGTTTTACGGCAGCGGACATCGTCTTCCCATCATTCCTGTTTGCCGTCGGCAACGCTTTGGCGTTCGGCGCCCCCAAGGAAATGGCCGAGGGAGATTTCTGGCGGAAAACCCTGCGGCGCACCGCCATCATCCTCGCCCTGGGCATCCTGACCTACTGGTTTCCCTTCGGGCATATGACCGACCATGGCTGGGTCATGAAATCGTTCAGCCAAACCCGCCTGCCCGGCGTCTTGCAACGCATCGCGCTTTGCTATTGCTGCGCGACCATCGCCGCACGCTATCTGGACGTGCGCGGCCTGCTGGCGCTGTCGGCTGTGCTCCTGTTCGGTTACTGGGCCCTGCTGCTGACCACTGCGCCGCCCGCCGAGGCCCTTACCAAGTTGGGCAACATCGGCAATGCCGTCGACCGTTTCGTGTTTGGCCTACCGCATCTCTACCACAAGGATCATGATTTCGATCCGGAGGGGCTGCCCGGTACCCTGCCCGCTATCGTCAATGTCATCTTCGGCTATCTCGCGGGCCTGTATGTCCGCCAGCATGGGCCCAGCCGTCCCGTCGCGCTTCGCTATCTTGCCGTGGGCATCGCCCTGCTCGCCGCCGCCCTGGCGTGGAACCCGATATTTCCGATTGGCAAGAAATTGTGGACGTCGAGCTTCGTCCTGCTGACCGTCGGCATAGACCTGATCGTGCTGGCGGGTCTGATTGCCTGGATCGATCTGGGAAAACGCAAGTTCGGCGTGCGTTTCTTCGAAATCTTCGGCCGCAACCCGATCTTCATCTACTGGGTCGCGATGTTGCTGATCATGGCGCTGGAGGCGCTCCCCGTGGGCGGCGGCAACGCCTGGGGCTGGTTCGGCAGGAGCGTGGTGCAGCCCATCCTTCCGGGCGCGCCCGGATCGCTGGTGTGCGCGTTGGGCTTTATGCTGCTGTGCTGGCTGACGGCCTGGGCTCTCGACCGCAAGAATATCATCATCAAGGTCTAGGGTTCCCTGCGGGCGGCTTCAGCCTGGCACCCAGGGTTGGCCGAAACAAGGGAATGTCTCAATGACAATGCCAACCCCATGACCCCCGAAAATGCCGAAATTCTTGCCCTGGAGGGCCTGGAATGGCTGGCGGGGGAACCGGAGGCGATCAGCCGGTTCATGGTTCAATCTGGGATTGATCCCGCCACCCTCAGGGATGCGGCCGGCAGCCCCGGCATGGGCGTGGCGGTATTGGACTTCCTGCTGGGCAACGAAGACCTGTTGCTGCGCTTTTGCGAAGGCGCGGCCATTGCGCCCAAGGCATTGCACCTGGCGCGCCATCGCTTGAGCGGAGAAGCATGATGCGCTTCGGCATAGACCTTGGTGGCACCAAGACCGAGATCATGGCGCTGGCCGCCGATGGCGGCGTGGCGCTGCGCCGGCGGATCGCCACGCCGAAGGACTATGACTCCCTGCTGCGCGCGGTGGCGGAACTTGTAACGGGCGCGGATAGGCAACTGCGCACGCGCGGCAGCGTCGGCATGGCGATCCCCGGCAGCGAAAGTTTCGGTTCCAATCTCATCAAGAACGCCAACACGACCTATCTCAACGGCAAGCCGCTGGGTGCGGACCTGGAAAAGATTTTGCAGCGGCCGGTGCGCCTGGCCAATGACGCCAATTGTTTTGCCCTATCGGAAGCCAGCGACGGCGCCGCGGCGGGTGCGAGCACGGTATTCGGCGTCATTGCCGGCACCGGCGTGGGCGGCGGCGTGGTGATCGGCGGCAAGGTCTTGGGCGGCGCCCATGGCATCGGCGGCGAATGGGGCCATATCCCCCTGCCCGCGCCGACGATCGAGGAAGTGACGACGGCGCCGCTCTGCTACTGCGGCAGGCGCGGTTGCCTGGAAGTGTGGTGCAGCGGTCCTGGACTCGCTGCTGATTTCAAGCGCGCCACAGGGCGCGATGCCGCCGCCGAAGAAATCGCGGCATCGGCTGGCAACGAGGAGCGCGCGGCTATGGACCGGCTGATAGATCGCTTCGCGCGCGCCATGGCGACCATGGTGAATATCCTGGATCCAGACGTGATCGTGATGGGCGGCGGACTTTCCAATGTCGAACGGCTGTATCGCGACCTGCCGCCATTGGTGGAGAAATACGCCTTCAACCTGGGTACCTCGCCGCGCATCGTGAAGAACATGCACGGCGACTCGAGCGGAGTGCGGGGGGCCGCTTGGTTATGGCCGGAGAAAAAATCATGAAACACGGGAGTCCGTTCACCAGCGAACGCCCCTCGGTTTTTTTGGTCGCTCCGGCTCCCGCCGACGCTCCTGGCATTCGCGGGGCGGCGTGGTTATGGCCGGAATAAGGGATTGGCCAGCCTTCTGCCGCGACTGCCTTGGTGATGCAGTGGCGGATGCCCCTTGCTCCCACTGCGGATCAACCCGGGTGCTGGCCCATCCCGAACTTACGTCCCTCACCATCGCGCACCTGGATTGCGACGCCTTTTATGCCGCCATCGAAAAACGCGACGATCCCTCGCTGAAGGACAAGCCGCTGATCGTGGGCGGGGAGACGCGCGGCGTGGTCTCAACTTGCTGCTATATCGCGCGCACATTTGGCGTGCGGTCCGCCATGCCGATGTTTCAGGCGAAAAAATTGTGCCCGCAGGCGGTGATTCTCAAGCCCCGTCACGCCCATTACAGCCAAGTGGCGCGGCAGATCCGCGTCCTGATGGAGGAACTGACACCGCTGGTCGAACCCTTGTCGCTGGATGAAGCCTATCTCGACCTCTCCGGGACGGAGCGCATCCATCACCGCAGTCCCGCCAAAACCATGGCGGCGTTGGCGCTGCGCATCGAGCGTGAGATCGCCATCACCGTCTCCATCGGACTGTCGGGCAACAAGTTCCTGGCCAAGCTGGCGTCCGAGCTGGACAAACCGCGCGGCTTTGCCGTGATCGGCATGGCGGAGGCCAAAAGTTTTCTGCGCGACAAGAAAATTGGATTGATGCGCGGCGCGGGCAAGGTGATGCAGGCACGGCTGGAGCGCGACGGCATCACCGCCATCGGCCAACTGCAGGACGCCGACCCCAAGCAACTCGCCGCCCGCTATGGCGCCACCGGGTTATGGCTTTTTCGAATGGCCAACGCACAGGACTCCCGCCGTGTCGATCCCGGCGGCGAGATGAAATCCATATCGTCGGAAACCACCTTCAACAGCGATCTGTCGCGGCTGGCCGAGCTGGAAGGCGTGCTGTGGCGACAGGCCGAACGGGTGAGCGCGCGGGCCAAGAAACTGGGCTTGAGCGGGCGCACCGTGGTGCTGAAACTCAAGACCGCGGATTTCCGCCTCAGAACCCGCAGCGCCTCGCTGGACGCGCCGACCCAGCTTGCCGACCGCATTTTCCGCACTGCGCAGGCCGCCCTGAAGAAAGAAGCCGACGGCACGCGCTTTCGCCTGTTGGGGGTCGGTCTGACCAACCTCGCCCCGGCCGAGGGGGCTGATCCCGCCAGCCTGATCGATACGGCGGGCGACAAGCGGGCGGCCGCGGAACGGGCGATGGACAGAATCCGCGCCAGATTCGGCGGTGAGGCCGTCGGGAAAGGCCGCGCTTTCAAAAAGCCGCGCGCCTGAGTAGGCTTCTCGCCTTCCAAAAGGGGTTCTTATGCCTGTCATCGCTGCGCGCCTGAAGGAACTTGGTATCACCCTGCCCAAACCGCCTACGCCCGTCGCCTCCTATGTGCCCTTCACCATCAGCGGCAATCTGGTGTTCATCTCCGGCCAGGTGCCGCTGGCCGATGGGGCGCTGAAATATGTCGGCAAGCTGGGCGTCGACTTCAGCGTCGAGATGGGCCAGGCGGCGGCACAACTTTGCGCGATCAATGTCCTGTCGGTGCTGCGGATGGCATGCGACGGCCACCTGGGCCGGGTGGTGCGCTGCCTGCGGGTGGGTGTGTTCGTCAATGCCGCGCCGGACTACACCCAGCATCCGGAAGTGGGCAATGGCGCGTCGGACCTGATCGCGGCGGTGTTCGGCGATGCCGGCAAGCATGCCCGCGCAGCAATCGGTGTGGGCTCACTGCCGCGTGGCGTGGCGGTGGAAGTGGACGCCATCTTCGAGATCAAGTGACGGCCACCGCAAGACTTGTCACCAGCGCCGCACAGATCGGCGCCAAACACTGGAACGCGCTGGCCAACCCGCAAGGCCTGGCCGACCCCCATCCCTTCACGAGCTATGAATTCTTCGCGGCGCTGGAGGAATCCGGTTCGGCGTGCGCCGTCACCGGCTGGCAGCCCGCGCATCTGCTGACCGACACCGGCCTGATGCCGCTGTACCTGAAGAACCATTCCTATGGAGAATATGTCTTCGATCATGCCTGGGCCGAGGCGCTGGAACGGGCGGGCGGCGATTATTATCCCAAGCTGCAATGCGCCGTGCCATTTACGCCGGTGACAGGACCGCGGTTGCTGGCCGCCAGCGATGCGGCGCGCGCCCTGCTTTTGAAAACCGCCGCCGGCGCGATCCGGCAGATCGGTGCGTCATCCTTGCACATCACCTTTCCGACGCGCGCGGAGTGGCGGTGCGCGGGCGAAGCCGGTTACCTGCTGCGCACCGGCCAGCAATTTCACTGGGAAAATCGCGGCTATAAAAGTTTCGACGAATTCCTGGGCGAGCTATCCTCGGCCAAGCGCAAGAATTTGCGAAAGGAGCGCGCCAGTGTTCAGGGTGCCGGGGTGACGTTCGACTGGCTGACGGGTGCAGAAATTACCGAAAGCATCTGGGACCAGTTCTTCGATTTCTATAGGGACACCGGCGGGCGCAAATGGGGCACACCCTATCTGACGCGGGATTTCTTCTCCCGCCTGGGCCAGGGCCTAGCGCATCAGGCCTTGCTGGTCATGGCCAAACGCGATGGCCGCGCCATCGCAGGCGCCCTGAATCTTTTCGGCGAAGGGGTGCTGTTCGGGCGCAACTGGGGGGCATCGGACTATGTCCCCTTCCTGCATTTTGAGACCTGCTACTATCAGGCCATCGATTTCGCCATCGCGCGCGGGCTGAAACGGGTGGAAGCGGGCGCGCAAGGTGAGCATAAATTGCTGCGCGGCTATCTTCCGGTGGAGACCTACAGCGCCCATATGATAGCCCATAAGGGATTGGCGCGGGCAGTGGACGATTTCCTGGAGGCCGAGCGCGCGGCGGTGGCGGAAAATATCGCTGAACTGGCGCGGCATGCGCCTTTCAAGAAGGAACGGTAGATGGCCTACGATCCCGACAATATCTTCGCCAAAATCCTGCGCGGCGAAATCCCGTGCGTGAAGGTTTACGAAGACGCCAAGACCCTGGCCTTCATGGATGTGATGCCACAGGCGTCCGGCCACACATTGGTGATCCCCAAGGAGGCGGCCGAAAATATTCTCGACCTGTCCGCCGAAGGCCTGGTAGCGATGATGGCAACGACGCAAAAAATCGCCAAGGCAGTGAAGAAAGGCCTCGCACCCGACGGCATGGTGCTGACCCAGTTCAACGGCCCGGCCGCCGGCCAGACCGTGTTCCATGTCCATTTCCACATCATTCCGCGCACCGACGGCGCGCCACTGGCGCCGCATGGGCGCAGCATGGTAGATGCGGCAAGCTTAGAGCCCATCGCCGCAAAGATACGGAGTGCATTGTGATCCTGGAACGCGCCCTCATCACCGTGAAACCCGGCCAGGCCGAAGCCTTCAAGGCCGCCTTCGTCAAGGCGCGACCGCATATCGAAAGATCGAAAGGCTGCCGCAAGGTCGAGATGCGCCCCGGCATCGAGAACCCGGACGATTTTCTGCTGCTGGTGTGGTGGGACACGCTGGAGGACCACACAATCGGTTTCCGCGAGTCTCCCGCTTTCACCCAGTGGCGCGCCATCCTGGGGCCGCTTTTCGCCGGCCCGCCCGCCGTGGTGCATCACCACGAGCCGCTCTAGGAGCGACAGCCCAGCAGGCCGGATCGCCAAGCGATCCGGCCGTCAGCGATAGGCTGCGCGACCACCAAAACCCAGGTTGGGGAAATATAACTTCCCAAGCCGCCCCCGCGCGGGTCTAGTGGCCCTGCTGCGAAGGGAGCATGCCATGCGCAAAGCCATTCCTGCCGCCCTGCTTTTCCTGTTGATGTCCCATCCCGCGCTCGCCGCGGACCCCTATCGCATCCTGCGCAGCGTCAGGATCGGCGGCGAAGGCGGCTTCGACTATGTCAATGCCGACAGCGCCGGGCGACGTCTTTACATGGCGCGCAGCGGCAAAACCAATCCGCGCCTGCTGGCCTTCGACCTCGACAGCCTCAAGCCGGCCGGCGAGATCAACGGCATCAGCGCCCATGGCGCGGTGGTCGATCCCAAATCGCATCACGGCTTTGCCAGCAGCAAGCCGATCACCATGTTCGACACAAGAACCACGGCCGTGATCAAGCCGATTGAAGTGGACGGCAATCCCGACGGCCTGACCTTTGATCCGTCCAACGGGCGCGTCTATGTGCTGAGCCACAGCGCGCCGGGCATCACCGCGATCAACGCCGCCGACGGTGCGGTCACCGGCACGGTCGATTTGGGTGCGGCGCCCGAGCAGACCGTGGGCGACGGCAAGGGCCATCTCTATGTCGATCTGGAAGACAAGGATGCCGTGGGCGTAGTGGATGCAAAGACCCTAACCGTCACGGCGCGTTACCCGCTGGGCGATAAGCACACGCCCGCCGGCCTGGCGATGGATACCAAAAGCCGGGTGCTGTTCGTGGCCTGCCGCAATCCCGCTTCGCTGGTGATGATGAATGCCGACACCGGCGCCGTGCTGGAGTCCATTCCCATCGGCATGGGCAATGACGGCGTGGTCTTCAACCCCGCCACCCATGAGGTTTTCGCCTCGCAGGGCGACGGCACTCTGGCGGTGGTGAAGGAGAATAGCCCCACCAGCTTCTCGCTGGAACAGAGTTTGCCGACACAGAGCGGCGCCAAGACTTTGACGCTCGACAGCAAGACCGGGCACATTTTCCTGATCGCCGCGGAATATGGCCCGGTGCCTGCCGACGCGCCGCCGCTGAGCAACGGCCGCATTGCCCGCGGCCCGATGCTGCCCGACAGCTTCACGATTTTGGAAGTCGGACGCTAGAAGTCGGGCGCTAGACGTCTTCCTTGGCCGCGGGCTTCTTGCCTTTGCTGGGTGCCTTGGGCGCGCGGGGTTTGGCCTCGGCGGCGGGAACGAATTCGAACGCCAGTCTGTCCTTTTCGCGGTCCAGCAGCACCCGCACCGTGCCGCCGCCCTTGAGCTTGCCGAACAGAATCTCGTCGGCCAGCGGCTTCTTGATATTGTCCTGGATGACGCGGGCCAGGGGGCGCGCGCCAAAGGCGTCGTCATAGCCCTTTTCGCCCAGCCAGCGCGTGGCTTCCGGGGTCAGATCGAAGGTGACGTCGCGGTCGGCGAGCTGGGCTTCCAGTTCCAGCACGAACTTCTCCACCACCTTGTCGATGGTGGCGCGGGTGAGCGGCGCGAACGAGATGGTCGTATCCAGGCGGTTGCGGAATTCCGGCGTGAACAGCTTCTTGATCGCCTCCTCGTCCTCACCTTCGCGCTTGCCGCGGCCAAAACCGATGGCGTCCTTGGCGGCATCGCTGGCGCCCGCATTGGTCGTCATGATCAGCACCACATTGCGGAAGTCGATCTTCTTGCCGTTGTGATCGGTCAGCTTGCCGTGATCCATCACCTGCAACAGGATGTTGAACAGATCGCCATGCGCCTTCTCGATTTCGTCGAGCAGCAGCACACAATGGGGATGCTGGTCGATGCCATCGGTCAGAAGGCCGCCCTGGTCGAAGCCGACATAGCCAGGCGGCGCGCCGATCAGGCGGCTGACGGTATGGCGCTCCATATATTCGCTCATGTCGAAACGCAGGAACTCCACGCCCAGGACCCGGGCCAACTGCTTGGCAACCTCGGTCTTGCCAACCCCGGTGGGGCCCGAGAACAGATAGGAGCCGATGGGCTTTTCGGGCTGGCGCAGGCCGGCGCGCGCCAGCTTGATGGCCGACGACAAAGCGTGGATCGCCGCGTCCTGGCCATACACCACCCGGCCCAGATCGGCCTCCAGCGTGCGCAGCGCCTCGGCATCGTCCTTGGAGACGGACTTGGCGGGAATGCGCGCGATCTTGGCGACGATCTCTTCCACGTCGCGCACATTGACGACCTTCTTGCGGCGGCTTTCCGGCAGCAGCATCTGGGATGCGCCCAGCTCATCGATCACATCGATCGCCTTGTCGGGGAGCTTTCTGTCATTGATGTACTTGGCCGACAGTTCCACCGCCGCCTTGATGGCGTCGGCGGTGTAGCGCAGCTTGTGGTAGTTCTCGAAATAGCTCTTGATGCCCATCAATATCTTGATCGAATCCTCGACCGTCGGCTCGCTGACATCGATCTTCTGGAACCGGCGCACCAAAGCGCGATCCTTCTCGAAATACTGGCGATATTCCTTGTAGGTAGTCGAGCCGATGCAGCGCAGCGTGCCCGCCGCCAGCGCCGGCTTGAGCAGATTGGAGGCATCCATCGCGCCGCCCGATGTGGCGCCGGCGCCGATCACGGTGTGAATCTCATCGATGAACAGAATCGCCCCTTTGAGGTTCTCCAATTCCTTGACCACGGTCTTCAGCCGTTCCTCGAAATCGCCGCGATAGCGGGTGCCCGCGATCAGCGAACCCATATCCAGCGAATAGATCACGCTGCCGCGCAGCACATCGGGCACTTCGCCGCGGATGATCTTGCGCGCCAGGCCTTCGGCAATCGCGGTCTTGCCCACGCCCGGGTCGCCCACGAACAGGGGGTTGTTCTTCTGGCGGCGGCAGAGGATCTGGATGGTGCGCTCGACTTCGGCGGTGCGGCCGATCAGCGGGTCGACCTTGCCGGACTTGGCTTTCTCATTGAGGTTGACGCAATAGGCTTCCAGCGCCTCAGTGCCCTGCTTGGTCTGCTTTTCGTTTTCCTCTTCCTCTTCGGCGCCGCGCACCTGCTTGGGCTGGCTCATGCCCGGGCGCTTGGCGATGCCGTGGCTGATATAGCTCACCGCATCCAGCCGGTTCATGTTCTGCTCTTGCAGGAAATAGACGGCGTGGCTTTCGCGTTCGGTGAACAGGGCGACCAGCACATTGGCGCCGGTCACCTCGTCGCGCCCCGAATTCTGCACATGCAGAACGGCGCGCTGCACCACACGTTGAAAGCCGGTGGTGGGCTTGGCTTCCTCGGATTCGTCCATCACCAGGGTGGCGAGGTCTTCCTCGATATATTTCTGCACCGACTTGCGCAGGACATCCATGTCGACATTGCAGGCCTTCATCACCTGGCTGGCGTCGGGGTCGTCCATCAGGGCGAGCAAAAGATGCTCCAGCGTGGCGTATTCGTGATGCCGGTCGCTGGCGAGCTTGATGGCGTGGTGCAGCGCCTGCTCCAAACTGCGAGAGAGTGACGGCATCGGCTATTCCTTCTCCATCGTACACTGTAGAGGATGTTGATGCCGCCGGGAGAATTCAATCACTTGGGCGACTTTTGTTTCGGCGACTTCGAAGGTGAAGACACCGCAAATGCCCACGCCGTGGCGATGGACATGCAGCATCACATCGACCGCCTGCTCGCGGGACTTGCTGAAGATTTTTTCCAGAATATGGACGACGAATTCCATCGGCGTGTAGTCGTCGTTCAAGAGCAAGACCTTGTAGAGGCTGGGCTTCTTGGTCTTGGGGCGCGTTTTGGCGACGATGCCGGTACCTGTATTGCCCGACCCGTTCTTGCCGTCATCATTGTTGTCGCCCGAATCTCTCATCGCCGGATTCTTCGCCTCAAACCCATCCTAAACCAAGTTGGGCTGCTGACTAGTAGGATACCCCCATCTGGTTACCACATCTGGAATATCAAGCGCCCCTGCATCGGCGCAGAGGGCGGGCGGGGCGGCTCCGCGCGGCGGCCAAGCAAAAGGGCCCCCGCCGCGTGGCGGGAGCCCTTTGCAATGCGACAAAAATTCGAACTTAGACGGCGCGGACGGACTGGACGGTGTCCAGCCAGGCCTGCACGCGGCCCTTGAAGGGCGCGAACGCGTCCTTGGTGGCGGCGGTGGAAAGTTCGGTGATCTTGCTGAGTTCGGCGACATAGGATTCGAACGCCGACTTGGCGAAATCGGTCTGGAACTCGAACGCTTCATGCACAGACTTGGAACCCATCACGGCCTTGGTGGCCGAAACGGCGTCTTCGATCGACTGCTTGGAATAAGAATAGATTTCGCTGTTGATGCTCTCGATGCCCTTGCCGGCGACGGTGGCCGACTTGGTGACAGCGTCGGCGGTTTCCTTGCCATAGCCGACAAACGCGTCATAACCCTTCAGGGTCTTCTCGAGACCGGTCTTCAGGGCGGCAGCGCCATTTTCCAATGCCGATTCGGCGGTGGCGGTCGCCTTTTCACCGGTAGTCTTTGCTTTGCTCATGTCATGTCCTTCCTGATGAGTGAGGGCACGACCGGTTATCCGGCTGCCTGTTGCAGTGCAACATGACTTATATGGGGCAGCCATAATTTGCAGTCAAGGGTTAATTGTGCGCTGCAACATATTTTTATGGGATAGTCCCTAGGTGACGGAAGTTTCTATTAATCGTTATTAAACGCCCGTAAAGTATGGTGGATTCCGGTTTCCTGCTTGCGAATGGCGTCACAATTTGGTCTTTTGCCGGTTAGAGAGGGGCAGGGTTTGGTGATTTCGTTGCATTTACCGTATCGGCTTCCTGGCCTGACTGGTGTCCTGACCGGGATCGCCGCCTTGATCCTGCTCGTCCTGAGCATGGCTGTTCCTGCCCATGCAGCCCGCCATCACCGTCACGCCGCCGCCACAGCGGCGCTTGCAGGCGGAAGGGCGCTGGTGCGAATGCCCGCCAATCCCACCGACCCTGACAAGGACGCCGCCCTGATCGTGGACGGCGCCACCGGAAAGGTGCTTTACGCCCGCAATGAAACGGCCGAGCGCCATCCCGCCTCCCTGACCAAGATGATGACCCTGTATCTGCTGTTCGACGCCCTCAAGGCGGGCAAGCTCACCATGCAGACCCAATTGCCGATCAGCTGGCACGCCTCCATCCAGAAACCCACCAAGCTGAACCTGCGCCCCGGCCAGACCATCTCGGTGGATACCGCCATCCGGGCCATCGTGATCCGCAGCGCCAACGACGTCGCGGTGGTGATCGCCGAAGCCCTGGGCGGCACCGAATCCCACTTCGCCGAAATGATGACGGTAAGGGCGCGCCAGATCGGAATGCGCGAAAGTAATTTCCACAATGCGTCCGGCCTGCCCGACCCGCTGCAGATATCCACCGCCAGCGACCTGGCGGTTCTGGGGCGGCATTTGGCCTATGACTATCCGCAATATTTTCCGTATTTCGGCCTCGCGGGCTTTGACTACAAAGGGGCCTGGTATCCCACCCACGACAATCTGATCGGCCGCTATGACGGCGCCGACGGCATCAAGACCGGCTATACCGGCGCTAGCGGATTCAATCTGGTGAGTTCGGTGACGCGCGGCGGTACGCACATCATCGCGGTGGTGATGGGCGGACGCACCGCCATTCGCCGCGACCTGGAAATGGTGCGCCTGCTGGACCAGACCTTCATGCAGATCGCGGCCAATCCGACCATGGTGGCGCGCGCCAGCGTACCTTGGCAGCAGATGGCCCAGAACATGCCGGCTCCAGTTCTTGCCGGGTTCGCCATGCCGCAGGTTTCCGCCACCGCCGGGTTCAGCATGCTGCAGACCTCGCCCAGCCCGTTTGCCGCCTCATCGCCGGGCCAACATGCGGCGCAAAGCGACGACGAGGACGCCGCCGAATCCATGCGCGCGCCCGACGAAAATTTCTCGCTTATTCATGCGGAAGGCACCCACAGTGCCCAGGCAGCCGTGCCGCAGCCCGCGGTTCCTCCGGCGGTTGCCCGGGCGGAAACTGCGGTTCCGCCAGCGGGCCAAAATCCGCGCTCTCAAGGCGCCCAGGAGCCGGTGGTCAAGACTGCCAGCAATGCTCCTAGACCTCAGATGCGTCCCTCGTTGCGGGACGATGCCGGCGAAGGCGATCTGGATGGCCCCGCCGTCTCGCAGGGCCGCAACTGGACCATTCAGATCGGCGCGTATGCCGACAAGGCGCTGGCTCTGGCGCAGCTCAAGACCTATGCCGGCAAGGCGCAGGACGTCTTGGCGCGGGCCTCCCAGATCATCGCGCCCATGCAATCGGCCCGTGGACACATGATCTATCGCGCCCGGTTCGGACTGTTCGCGGAACAGGAAGCCCGCGATGTCTGCAGCCGCCTGACCCAGCGGGGCCAGAGTTGCTTCGCGGCCGTGCAAACACGGTAATGATCCAACATATCGCCACGGTGGCAGGCTTGCGCGCGGCGCTGGCTGCGTCCGGACACGACCGTGATGGGCGCGTCGCCCTGGTGCCCACCATGGGGGCATTGCATGAGGGCCATATCTCGCTGGTGAACGAAGCCAGGAAGCACAGCGGCCTGGTGGTGGTCAGCATCTTCGTCAATCCCACCCAGTTCGCCGTTGGAGAAGATTTCGACGCCTATCCGCGCAGCCTGGATGCGGACATGAAAAAGCTGGCGGGGGGCGCGGATATCGTGTTCGCGCCCAGTGCGCGGGAAATGTACCCGGGCGGCCATGCCACAACCATTTCCGTCGGCGGCCCTGCTGCGGGCCTGGAGACGGACTTCCGGCCGCACTTCTTTGCCGGCGTTGCCACCGTAGTGGCCAAGCTTTTGATTGCGGCCGGGCCCGATGTCGCGGTATTCGGCGAGAAGGACTATCAGCAATTGCTGGTGGTGAAACGGCTGGTCCGCGACTTGGCCTTGCCGGTGACGATCATCGGGGCGCCGATTTTGCGCGAAGCCGACGGCCTGGCCCTGTCGTCGCGCAATGCCTATCTCAGCACCGGCGAGCGCAGAATCGCGGGCCGGCTCAACGTCATCCTCAAGGACGCCGTCGCCCAAGCGCGCGCATCAGGGGATTTGCGCGCGGTGGAAGCCGCCGCCACCGAGGCCCTATGGCAAGCCGGCTTCAGCCATGTCGACTATGTGGCGATCCGCGATGCGCAAACCCTGGAGCATATTGCGGCCCTGGACCGCCCGGCCCGCATCCTGGCCGCCGTCAAGATCGGCAAAACCCGGCTGATAGACAACATGGCGGTCGCCTGACGGTGTGAGCCTACAACAGGCCCAACGCGGCGAGTTCGCGTTGCATGGCTTCCGGCAGCCCCTTGGCGCCCTTGGTCCTGGCCAGGTCGGCCGGCGCATCCTCAGGCGACAGATAACGCCAGCCCTGGAAGGCGCGGCGCGGCCGCGCCACCACCGGCACCAGTTGCTTGTCATAGACCAGGCCGCAATGGGGAATGCCGTTCTTTTTCACCGCGCGCAAGGCCAGAAGTTTTTGGCGGGCGGCAATCTGGCCCTTGATCACCCAATAGAGCGAACCGCCGTCCAGGACCTCGTCGGCGCGTTTGGGGGTCATGCGCGTGACATGGATCAGCTCAGGCTTCTGTCCCTTGGCACGCTTCTGCTTCAACCGCTTCTTTTGCCAATCCGCCAGGTCGGACAGGCTGTCGCAGCCAACGCAAAGCTTGATGATGTGAAGCGCCATAGCCGATGCCAATAACCGCCGCCGGAAAAAAACACAATCCGATTGCAGCGGCGGCGGTAATTCTGCGACCGCAGATGGCTGTGTATAATTAAGACCTCGGCAACAATCCTTTCTTTTTTTAACCTGAAATGGGCCTCAGTGGCGCAATACGCCCATATTTCCACAACATTGTTGAACGCCGCACAGAGATCCGTCCAGCACTGTTTCATTCTATGTCAACCAGCTGGTGGGAAGCTCAGGCCATGCGCCAGCTTCTCTATGTCAGCAATACCGAAGACGATCTCGGCGTGGGCGCGCTGGACAATGTTCTGACATCGGCCCGCCGCAACAATGCCCTGCTGGGCATCACCGGCCTGCTGCTCTTCATCGATGGCGGATTTCTGCAAGTTCTGGAGGGCGAAGAACGGCCGGTGCGCGAACTCTATACTCGTGTCTCCGGCGACAGCCGTCATCGCAATTTGCGCCTGATGCTGGACCGCGAAATTCCTTGTCGCGCCTTTCCGGAGTGGAGCATGGGTTTCGAGCGGCCCCGCATGGACGATCCGGAAACCGCGGGCATGTTCGGGGTAGCGCGTGAAGCGATCCATGGCCGGCTGTCGCCCGGCACGGGCCGCATTGTGGCGATGATGCTGCAGACGTTCTACGCCGTGCAGCACAGCGATCTTCCGCTGAATCTTTATTATGCTGGCTAGGTAAAGCAGGACGGCTTTACGGCCCTTCGCTTTCGCTCAGGGCGTTCG